>JADGEC010000047.1 GCA_016744575.1 Sulfurimonadaceae bacterium
ACTGTCAACTGTGCCAGACCTTTCAAAGCCTCTATCAGACTTAACAGTCCCTCTGCTTCATAGCCATCATCATTGGTGATCAGTATCTGTTTCATGGGTCTCTCTACGATTTTTTTAGAATTGTATCCAAAAAGAGTATCACCGCCCTTGCTCTAACTTTTTCGAAGGCACTAAGAAGTAAGACCCCTGATACTCATCTTTCTTATCCTTTTTAAGTAAGGAGAGACTGAAAGACTTCTAATGTACTATGTAATGCTCAAAGATACAGTCATGTGACTGCGTAGAGACCTTCAGTGATAGTACATTGAAAAAAATAGGAACGCCGTATTGCACGAGAGGATATATCTGCCATCAGATATGATGATCATGTTCTCTTCTATATTTATGTAGTATTGGACTACTACACCCCATCGGTGACTCAATTCTAAAGAAAGATCACAACTTCTCTTTCAATATACGGTCAAGGACAGCAAACACTTCCAAAGAGCCCTTTTCCATCTCTTCAAAAGCCTGCTTAAGTGCATCATCATCGACTGGTGCCTCGACCATCAACTCAAATACCTTATGGGTACCGTTATGGACGATGGCATGTGGGGCATCAAGCTTGGCATAACTGTTTGTCCTGGAGAAATACTCTTTACCATCTCCTTCATAATACCATTTACCCAAACGGCAGTTATGATGGTCGACAAACTTGAACTGCTCTTCTTGCGTGACCGCTGAGAGATAGGTATTGACCTTCCAGAGGATGTGATCAAGCTTTGCCAGGGACATGAAGACGATATCCGTCGTATGACCGATGTGTTTAAACGAATCGTTTAACAGCATCGAATCCCTCTCAATACTGCTACTAAACGTATTGATCATCTCGGTAGACTCATTGATAGTCATATGGACTCTCTCAAACTCCTTGCCAATACTAGTGACATCCTGTTTCATCGCCTGCATCGAGATATTGATCTCCGCTACAGCCTTATCCGTACGGTCTGCCAATTTTCGGACCTCATCAGCGACCACAGCAAAGCCACGACCGTGTTCACCGGCACGCGCAGCCTCTATGGCGGCATTAAGTGCCAGAAGATTGGTCTGGTCTGAGATATCTTTGATCAGCGCCAGGATCGCCCCCACATCCTCTGTACGCGAAGCGAGAGTCCCGACTGTCTGTAACGAATCAGCCGCCTGTTCGTTCAGCCCCTCAAGCGCTCCGGCCATCTCTTTCGAGTCAGTGTTCAGACTAAATATATCCTTGAGCAGTTCGGCAGAGTCTTTCAAGCCCTCCTTTGATTGTGAGACCGATTCGGCAATATTACTTTGGATATCGATAATATTACTCTTTAGCTGCTGATTTTGGTACATCATCAACTTACGTGTAGGATCATCATCACTTCTTTGGCGTGATTCATCCAATTGCCTCTGGAGATCAGAGACTTGCTGTTGAAGAGTATCGTTTTGCTCTTGCAGTCCTCTGTTCTCATCTGTTAGACGTTCGATCTCTATGTTACGCTGATCATCTTTTCTAAAAAAATCCATCTCGTCCCTTTTTCATCTTTTAAAGTCAGGCAACAGCCTCCGATTATTTTGATCGATACCGAGAAGACTATTTATTATTATGATTTTATGTATAAATTCTAATCTTATGTATTTTATCTGTTTTTTGTCGTCATATCAAGCCCTAAGTTCTTTTTATACATCATCGTCTATGCCTTGCAGGCTGGCTGAAGGCTTACCAATATAATACCCCTGGACATAATCGACATCCATCGAGCGCAGCATATCCATGATAGCTTTGGATTCGACATACTCCCCGATCGTCTTCATCCCAAGTCTTTTGGAAAAGTCGACGATGCCCTGAACGATGATCTGCGAGTTGACAGATGTTACGATACCTTTGATCAGCGAAGCATCGATCTTGAGATAATCCACATCCAACTCCATGATGTGGGCAAAGTTTGAATAACCCGAACCAAAATCGTCGATCGCTATTCTCACCCCATACTCTTTTACCATCTCGATAAATTGTTTTAACGCGCCATAGTTCTCGATCTTGTCACCTTCTAGTATCTCAAAGACAAGCCTTTTACAACCTTGAAAACCTGCAAGCTGTTCACGAATATAGTTCACCGTCTTTGCATCTTCAATATCGCGTATTGAGAGGTTTATCGAGAACTCATACCTATTTGTAGCAAAGAGCGCAAAAGACTTCTCGATCATCGTCTTCGTGATATTAGGGTAGAGTTTTGAACGCTCAGCGACCTCAAGGAACATATAGGGAGAAAGTACCGTTCCATCGGGTTCGACCACTCTCGCCAATGTCTCGTATTTCTCTATCTCATCAGTATGAAGATTATAGATCGGTTGATAATAAGGCACTATCCTATCATCTTCGATCGCTTTTTTCAGTATAGCGATCCCCTGGATATTTCTGTCAGTCTTATCTGCGATATCGATCGCTTCACTATAGACCACTAGTTCACGTTTATCTTTTTTTGCCTTCTGTAGTGCGATGTCTGCTTTTATGAGAAGTGGTTCTTTGCCAAATGCTACTCCACAGCCAAACGTGACATCTATTTCGATATCCTCAAATACGAACTTCTCCGTAGAGAGATACTTCGATAATGATTTTATATTTTTGACAAAATCACTATGGGCTATTGGTCTGTCGGTAAAGATAGCATACTCATCTGCGGGCATCTTGAACAGTGACATCTCATCACCGCATCTCTTTTGCATCGCTTCAGCCAACACGACAAGTAGTCTGTCAGCTATGACATGACCATAAAAGTCATTGATCTCCTTAAACGAGTCTATGTTCAATAGGGCAAGGTGTCCAAGTCCACCGGACTCTTCAAGAGTGTTTAGCAGCCGATTCCTGTTTGGCAACTTAGTCAGGGGGTGCATCGTCAGCATCGCCTGAAGTTCCTCACTCTTCTTCGCTATCACTGATTCCAAGGTCTTGTCTGTCTCTATGGACTTCTGCTTCAGAACATAGACAAGGATCAACAATAAGAACAGTAAGAACAAGTCATATAGGACCGAATGAATAAAGTCACGGTCAAAATAATGTCGTAACTGCTCTTTTGGGACCTCGACAGTGATGGAGTCTCGTTTCTCACCATCAGTGTGTTCAAACACGTTCTGTCCCAACTCGACTTGAAAAGATGGAAGTCCTCTCTCTTGCATATCGATATACATGGATGCAGCCCGTAAAACAGCTATGATCATAAAGAGCATAGGTATCAAGTATAATCTTTTTTTTGCGAGCATATCTGTCACTTTTTGTCATCTTCATCACACCTGGCGATGAGAGCGCCATCAGGCAAATCCAGATCGTCTTGTTTGATCTTGCTTTATTTAAGTAGCATAGCTTCACATTGTGTCAATATAGTGTCAGAAAGATAATAAAATCTAATTAATGTAGTTGAAAAGTGTAGGATGTAACATAGCGAAACAGCTATTGATGGTCTATCGGTATGAAGAGGAACGTTCCTATAAAGATAATGATCTACCATATCCACTTGAGATCGAGCACTGTTTCCGGTTCTCTACTCTCCCTCTTTTTGCCCATTGATACGATAACCGATACCATATATGTTCTCGACACATAGACAAGAGACTTTTTTCTTCAGTCTTTTCAACAGTCCTCTAAGTGCGTTCTCACTCATATCTAAAGGGTCTTCGGCATGCCAGAAGTCATCTAATATATCCTCAACGGAGCATGTCTGTCCGATACGACTGATAAGATAACTGCATAATCGCTTCTCATTCTTGGTCAAAACGATCTCTTGACTCTCTTGAAAAAGCTTTTCATATTTGATATCCCATACGCATCCATCATAAAGGATCATCTTAGCATCCCTTTTCTCATCTCTTTCCAGCCTGTCTGCAGCCAAGTCCAGAGATTCGAGTAACTTCTTGTAATCCACAGGTTTTGTAAGGTATTTCGTCAGATCCAGTTCCGTTGCCAAGAGCAGTTTATCTGTGTCAAGGTAGGCAGTGAGGATGATCAAGGGGACTCTATCGTCATCTTTTCGGATGATCTTGCTTAGTTCGAGACCATCTATCAAGGGCATCATGATATCGAGGATCGCAATATCTGGTCGGTAACGCGTATAAAGCTCTAAGGCTTCACGCCCATCTGATGCTGTATAGACGGTATGAAACAGAGAGTTAAAAAAAAGAGTATAATTCTCTCTAGTACTCTCGTGATCCTCTACATATAGAAGAGTATACTTCCTAAACCTATCGAACAAATCGATACTCTCCTGAACGTTATCTTTGAACTACTCTGCTATCGACACATCTTTGGATCTATATAGATGCCTGAGTCAAGTTCTTCATCATAGTGATAGATTATAATTACTATTCCCTTTAATAATCATTATATCTGTGTATAGAAAACATAAAAACACCTGTTAAAAGTTCTCTTTTGATACAGAATGGACCACAACGCTGCCACTCCCAAGTATTTACCCCCATTTTGACACAAGTTTGACATACTTTAATAATATCATTAACACAATAACATTATTTAATTCTTATGAATGTATCATGGTAAAGAGGTAGAAATAACTGATTTGGAGTGCAGTCTCTGAAAATGGTCATATGGGCACCTCTAATAATCCTGTGCATCATCAGACGATAGACATCAGATCTCGTGCAAGGAGTCGGATGTAGTGATCGACCAGGTCGAAGGAGAGAGTATGAAAAAAAAGCCTGATAAGCTTAAAGACATCATAGATATCTTAGAACTTTCCAAAACAGATATTGCAACGCTATGGATGAAAAAACCAAGTGTCATCACTATCTTTACAAAACATAAGATCAGCAGAAAGAAGTTCATCCCCCTCTTTGCCGAAAAAGTCATCGGATACTTCATCGATGTCCTAAAAGGTGTCAAGGAGGTCGGAAACTGTCCGGTGATGAACAAGTTCATCGATTACATGAGTGACAAAGAGATCAGCGTAAAAGAGATATTCCTTATCTGTATGGCCTTCCGCCGATCGATGTTCACTCATCTCATAGAGAAGAAACAGTTACAGACAAGAGACACTACGATCCTTGAACGTCTCTCAGAGGTCTTTGACCAGAATCTCTCTGGGGTACTTGATTATTTTACACAACAAGACATCACTCGAGAGACAGAAGCCCTGCATGAACATGACCAGGAAGAGTATGCCAAACGCGTACAGACTATCTTGGACATACAAGACCATATGATACTCACCATCAAAGAGGGTGAGATAGTCTTGGCCAACAGGACCTTCTTGCACGCATTTGACGTCTCAGACCTCGAGACATTCTACGAGCTTTTCACTAATGATCTTGATTTTATCGAGAAGGTCGAGCAAAATGGTGAGTCCTATATCACCGAAGGTGAAGACGCATGGCTTGCAAAGGTGGCTGACTCCGTAGATCAGATAGCCAGTATCCACTTTTTCAACAAGGCACTGCAGAAGTCCCAACCTTACCGTGCCAAGATCCATAGGATGCCCGGTGATGAGAAAGAGAGTTTTGTCATGTCACTGGGAGAGTTCTCGGAGTGTGATGAACGCATATTCGAGCTTTCCCAGTACGTCTATAAGGATAGTGTGACTGATCTCTACAACCGAAGAAAGTTCGACGAGTCCATGGAGATGCTGGTCGGTCAGTGTCATAACAGCGCTATCGCCTTGTCCATGATCGTCATCGATCTTGGAGACCTAAAGAACATCTATGAGATGTATGGTAGAGAGAAAGGCGATGAGATAATCAAGGAGTTTGGGCGCACCGTTGATGATGCGTTTGGTCACCTCGGTCTCTTTGCCCGGATAGACAACGATCGATTTGGACTTTTGTTGAAAGAGCATACACTTAAAGCTGCCATCGAGACTGCACAGACCATGCATACATTGACAAAAAACCTGAGATCACGATCGAAGAGTCCAATGCGATGTAATATTGCCGTTGTCTATTGCCAAGAAAGCGATACAGAGCAGACGATGTTCTTACGGGCAGATAGACTGATCAAAGAGATCATCCAAAACGGTGGGGGCGCTATTAAAGATGATCAGACCCTGCTCGAAGAGGAGAACAGACGACAAAAGCAGGAATCATCTTTCCTGAAAGAGTGCATCGAGATGAAAGCAGCTGACAAGACGCTTGATGTGGTGAACTATTTCAATGAGGTCCCCATCCAATCAAAATCGGTCATCATAGGCATAAAACAAAGTACTATCACGATCGCGATGCGCAAGATCGCCATCAATGCATTGCATAATGACGCCTTTATCTATATACAGACCCCTCGCGGTGATAAAGACATCAAAGCGATGATCAAGAAGATCGACAATGACAAGTTCACGATCACTGTAGATCGATTTGCATTTGTAAAGAACTCACCTCTGGACAGAAAGACTATCCATGTGACGGTCGAAGAAGACATAGGCTGCTTTATCAAGATGGATGAGACGCAGATAAAAGGCATACTCGAGAGTGTCTCCACCGATACCGCGATGATCATCTTGCCACATATCCACGGGATAAGTATGGATAAAGATGTTCTCCTTGACACATCCTTTCACTGGGATGGGAATGACGAGCATCTTCGAATGGATGGGAAGCTCATCAAGGTCGTCAAGATAGATGATGGGTTCAAGGTGATCATCAATCTGAAAAAGAATAAGCATGTCGAAGAGGTACTGACACCTTATATCGCCCATAGGCAACTCGAGATCATCAAGGTACTACAAAGGTCAGCGTTCTAGTCCATCACTTCTTTAGGTTCGGCACGAAGATAAACCTATTGACGCCTTCTTGATGCTCATAAGCCAGGACCATCCCATGGATCTTTAAGATCGAATCGACAAGATAAAGCCCCAGACCAAAACTACTTTTTGACGCATGTTTCTTCGTGAAAGGCTCTACATAATATGAGAGTGGATGTCCTAACTCTTCTCCGACGTTATCAAACCAGATCTCAGTACCATTGGTACCGATGGTGACATGATGATCTGACGAATATTTAAGCGCATTATCGATCATGTTCTTTATCGCCGTAGCAAAAAGCCGAAAGTCAGCTTCCCGTTTATAAGCAGTATCGATCACTACTGTCACCGAATCACCCTCTACCATAGCCAAGTCGATAGCACCATCTATCAGGTCTAAAAGACGGTACTCATTTTTTTGCAGATGTTCTGACCCAGCCGTCACTTCTTCTATAAGGGCAAACTCGTTGATAAGCGACTCCATCCGTTGAAAGATCTTGTTAAAACGAATACGCTGTTTATCTTGCTCCAGCATCTGTGAAGCGATACGCCCTTTTGCGATAGGCGTCTTAAGCTCGTGCATGATGTTGCGCAAGAACAGAGTCCGTGACTCCAGTAACGCCCTGATCTTCACTCTGGTATCTTCTAGCTCATTAGCGACAAGGGCTATCTCATCATAACGTCCTGTGATCGCAAAGGAGGTATCCATGTTCCCCTCACCAAAAGCCGCGATCCGCTTCTGTAACAGGCGCAGTGGCCGAATGCGTTGTAAGATCAATATATAGGAGACACTAATAATAGCGATGATGGCTATATAGGCGTACAGAAGGTTCCAGTGAGCGTAGGGTTTGAGTTTGGTGTCTTTAAGCAGGACCGCACGTCGCGGTGATTCGATGAAGAAGTAGATGTTCTCATCTTTTTGCAACATCGTCGCACGCATGTCTTCCGCTATCTGCTGCGTATAGACACCCTGCTTGTTATAAAAAAGTGCTTCGTTTATCGCCTTGAAACCCTCACGTTTCAAGACCTTGGCTTTGTCCATTATCTCATCTACCTGTTCTTGCTTGGAGACAAGATCAAGGTCATAAAGGGCCAGGTTAGCTTCAAGGATGGTCAGCGATGTCTGTTTTTGAAAATGAGCACGAAATATCTGGGTGATGACCGAATACTTGGTAAAGATGTTGTTGATATATTGCGTCTGATTTAGATGGTAGAACTTCCAGAAGGTATAACTGACACTGCCAAGTGTCACGACAAATGCGAACAAGATCGTCATCAGAACGGCATGATGGCGGACCCTATTTATCTTACTCTTTGTGATCAGATATCGGACAAAGAGTCCAAGATAACGCCTTGTCTTTACTATCATCTTAAGAGTTTATAGCCGATACCCCGTACTGATTCGATAAGGGTCCTGTCTCCAAGTTTGGAACGGATACGCCCGACCATGACGTCAATGCTCTTGTTTGAGGAGTCCTCATTAATAGCGCTGACATTATGGATGATATCCTCACGAGATACGACCATACCCTGCTTTTTTATCATAAAATGCAAGATACCGTATTCGGCATTGGTGAGGTCCAGCGAGCGGCTTTTATAGCGGATCTGCATCGCCGAATCATCGACTTTAAAATCACTAGGTGTCTCAGCTTCGATCTCAGCCGTCGTCTCATAACGACGCAGGACCGAATGGATACGAGCTTCAAGTTCACGCGGATCATACGGTTTAGGCAGATAGTCATCTGCGCCAAGGGCAAGCGCTGTTACCTTATCCGTCACATCAGAACGAGCCGAAGAGATGATGATAGGGATGTTCTGACGCTCGCGGATCGCTTCGCACACCTCCAGCCCATCCATACCAGGCAAGGTCAGGTCTAAGATCACCAGGTCGTAAGACTCCAGTTTCAAAATACTCAGGGCTTTAAAAGGATCGTCTTCTGTGATCACTTCAAAATCAAACTGTTCCAAAAACTCAGTCAGTATCTCGGCTAGTTCGAGATCGTCTTCTATCATCAATATTTTTATCATGCGGGAATTTTAACCTATGTAGATCAATAAAGAGCTAATACAGACATCATTCGACTTTTAGAGAAGATAGAAGCTGTAAAGCTCACGCAAGAGTTTCTAGCTTGTTCGATATTATCCGATGTTTGAGCCAAATGATCATAAAGTAGGTCACTTCTATGCCAGTGTGTGTTCTGTGCCATTTCGAAGCACAGAATGCTCAAAGCATAGGATAAGAGCGTAAGAGGAGTACTTGTTCGCCTGCGCTGTCTTAGGTCAGAAGCAACGTCACTCTATAAGCGACAAAAGCGAGACTGTAGGCCACGATGGAAGTAAAGAAGAGAAGGTAGAAGAAGTACCTTATACCTCCCGCTTCACGGGTAAAGACGATGGAAGCTGCCAGACATGGCAGATAGAGCATGATAACGACGATAAACGCGACTGCTGATGCGAACGGGATGTGTTCGGAGATCGCACTCATCAGTGAGTTGTTTGACTCATCGACGTCATCTCCGAGGGAGTAGAGCACACCCAGTGTCGAAACGACGACCTCTTTGGCGGCCAGTCCCGTCTGCAGAGCTACCGCCATCTTCCAGTCCGCACCAATAGGCGCGAAGACCGGTTCGATGAACTTACCGATCTGACCGAGATAACTCTGCTCCATCAGAGCTTCGGCAAGCTGGTTCTCAAACCTACTCTTCTCACTCTCTGATACCGCTACTTCTATCTTCGCTGTATACGAAGTCTCTAACACATCATTGTGCGGATAGTTGCTCAAAAACCAGACCAGCATCGATGCGGCTGCGATAAAGGTACCCGCTTTTTTCAGATACATCCAGGTCTTTGTGACGACCGTATGCCAGATCAGCTTGAACGAAGGCATGCGATACTTTGGCATCTCCATGACAAAAGGCTCATCAGCCCCTTTAAAAGCAGTCATCTTAAGAAGTTTTGCCGCCATCAATCCAACCATGACTCCAGCAATATAGATGGCGAACAGGACATTTCCCGCCATCTCAGGACCAAAGAACGCACCAGCAAAGAGGACATAGACTGGTAGTCTCGCCCCGCAGCTCATAAAACCGATGACAAAGAGTGTCAACAGTCTATCACGGTCATTTTTGAGTATACGTGCGGACATATACGCCGGGATGGAACAACCAAATCCCGTGACAAGGGGGATGAACGACTGTCCGTGAAGGCCAAACTTATGGAAAAACCCATCTAGTAAAAAGGCTACTCTAGACATGTATCCCGTCGACTCAAGCAGTGCGATACCGATAAACAAGATGATGATATTTGGCGTAAAAAGCACCACAGCACCAACACCCGCTATGAGCCCATCCACGACAAGCGAACGGACATCTTCATTAGGGATAGTAGCACCTACGACATCACCAAACCAACCGAAGAAAGCGTCGATCCACTCCATGGGAATAGAGCCCAGTTCAAAGGTGAGTTGAAAAAGCCCCCACATGAAAAATAGAAAGATCGGGATCCCAAAAAGAGGATGAATAAGTGCGCTGTCTATGCGCTCCGTCAGTGTCTTCTTCTCTAACTCCGGTTTCTTGGTATTTACCGTCTCCGCGATGACACCTCGGTTAAACGCGAAGTACTCTTCGGCAAAAGCCTCTTTGACATCCGCTGTATCATGATGCAGTTCTATATGTCGGTTAGCTTCGACCAAGATCGGTTGAAGTTCTGTCCAGATAGGGTCATCATGCAGTTTGGTATAGGTCTTTTTGTTGTTTTTGAGTAAGTTGATGGCGACATTACGATAAGAGTTGACGGCCTTGTAGTGGTGACGCTCCAGGTAGGTGACGATATTACCTATCTCCTCCTCGACCGCTTCACTGAAGATCAGTTTAGCCTCCTGATGCTCCTGTTCATATACACTCACGACCGTATCTACCAGTTCATCTATGCCTTGTTTCGTAACAGCGGACACCTTGACAGCAGGGATACCCAATAACTTCGAAAGGTACGCTGCATCGATATCGATCCCTTCGATGTCTGCTTCATCAGTCATGTTCAAAGCTAACACCATCTTCTTACTCATACTCATAAGTTCGGCAGTAAGCTGAAGGTTCTTCTCAAGATTTGTCGAATCAACGACATTGATGATAAGATCGTAAGAGGCCGTACAAAGGTAGTCATGCGTGACCCGCTCTTCGATAGAGTAGTCTGTAAAGGCATAGGTCCCAGGCAGGTCGACTACCGTAAAGTGGTAATCTTTATAGTCAAACAGGACCTCCGACTTCTCCACCGTGACACCGGTGAAGTTCCCCACATGCAGTCTAGCATTACTGATAGAGTTGATGAGCATGCTTTTGCCCACATTCGGTTGACCGACCAGCGCGACCTTGATATGTCCCTCAGTCACCGGACAAGACTTCTCAGCAGCATCGTTCACGATACTACCTCGATAAGATCTGCTTCTTCTCTGCGCAAAGCAAGCTGCATCTTACCGACCTTTATCTCGACCGTACTCTTTCCAATAGCATAGGCGAGAAGGGACAAGGTCGCCCCTTTCATGATCCCTAAAGATATGAGACGCTGTTTCAATGGTCCTGTAGCATGTAATCTAGCTACAGTAGTCGTACAACCTGTCGGACACTCAGTCAATTTTTTCATATTTTATAGTTTTCCATACGTTTAAAGTTCATAATGATAATGAATATCATGTTAAAAGCTGATTAGATCTTATCTTCTTCATATTTTAGATCACTTTGATCATCATCAAACAGTCAAAAGTCATAGTTGACACGCGCCAGGACCCGGTCAAAGGTCCCATCTGCAGGGTGTCCAGAGTGATCAACACCGAGATCTCTCTCTGCATCGTCCACATGGGCATAGACAAATTCGGCGTCCCAGTCATCCGTAGGGGCATACGCTACGACCATATTGTGTTCATGGACTCCGCTATGGGCCTTACCATCATAATCCCCATAAGAGTACGCAAGACTTAGGCCATCCACTCCGGCCACGGTAAGATCATAAGAGAGTGTATATTTCCACGCTACGACATCCTGAGCTAAAGAGAGGGCACCGGCAGTCGTATCATCCATGTTCACAAATGCCGCACCACCACCAAATCCACCAAAGTACTCTTTACCACTATTGACACGGACATCATCATAGGCCATACCGATAGTCCATCCACCACTATGAAGTCCAAGAAGCCCGCCATAAAGCCGGGCACCGATGCCCGAGCCATGATTCTCCCGCTGATCTGCAAACTGCAGACCGGCACTAAACTCTATCTCCTCAGCTACTGCTAAAGTGATGATAGTATCCGCATAGAAGATCTCAGCTGTCCTATCTTCCCCATAGTACCAGATACCTGATTCAAGCATATCGGAACTATAGGTCGCAGCAAGCATAAG
This sequence comes from Sulfurimonadaceae bacterium, assembly GCA_016744575.1. GTDB lineage: Bacteria > Campylobacterota > Campylobacteria > Campylobacterales > Sulfurimonadaceae > BB26. Next base: position 12,134 of record JADGEC010000047.1, read on the forward strand.
CATCCCATCTGAGCCACGCACAAGATCATCAAACTCATAGTCACTCTCAGAGTCCGGCCCCTGCCATCGTGTCAAATATGCACCTATAAAAGTAAACTCATCGAGACCATACGAGGCATAGGCAGCTTCAAAAGTATTTGGGGTCATGCGGATATCATCACTATCCGCGTAAGGGGTGTCGATAAGCTGACGACCGACGCGAAGGCTAAAAGTATCTTGAGTGTAATCGATGTATGACTCAGCCAATATATTATAGTGTCCTTGACTCGACGCGAGTTCATCATTACGTTCATCAATATCTTTATCACCGCTAAGAGCACGAACATCATGTGAAGTATAAAAAGCGACTCCGGCATCAAATCCATAGAACTTGGCCGTCTCATACTTCAGCTGTCCACCTACTGCCGTAGCATAACTTCGCTTCTCATCCGAGAGCTTTGGTTTGTTGTAAATATGCCCTATACGGATCTGCCCACTGACGGTCCCCTCTGTTAAAGCTTCACCTAAAGTATCGGCGTTCACGGATGATATCATACCGATCAAAGCCGATATCAATAGCAACAAGATTCTCATCTATAGATCCTTCTTATATATGATAACAATTATCAATTGCGTTATTAAAGCAGATATTTTCTTAATATATCTTTAAATCGATAATAGTTATCATTACTTTTATAGATGTTGCTAACCTCGTAAAAACAATATATAATATATAATGATATGCATATACAAGCTCTAATACGAGGAATATAATATATAATGATCTTTACTCGGTAGTTGCAAGGAGATCTCTTATGAAGAACACGCACAATGGAAAAAAAGAGATCGACCTTATCCGATCAGTGTTCATACTTCTTGCCATCTTGGGAATAGGTTACAAGGTATTTGACCTTTATTATACGAACAAGACACATACTAATACGACAGATCTCTACCAACGATCATCACAGGTCTCTAATGCCGCACTCATCATCGAATCCAATATCTATAAGATACACACAGCGATGCAAGACATCGTCTCACAAGCATCAGATGAGAAGGTAGCTACACGGATCAAAGACATCAAAAGCTATGAGCAGAGTCTCTATGAGGCACTAAGCAGCATCGAACAAGACATCTTTGATGAAGAGGGCCGACAACTGACAGAGGAGACAACAGTACTTTTCAAAGAGTCACAAACACTTCGTGACAACGTCATCAAGCATGCACGTGACGGGGAGCTAAGTGCAGGCTTAGCCTTAAGTGAAAGAGCAAGGTCTACCCATATCAAACAGCTCGATGCCTCGATCTCAAGACTCTATACGTACACACAAAAAAAGGCGACCGATCTTAAAAAGCGATCTGAGGTATTGGACCAGAGATCACTTATAATAGACCTGTTTTTCAGTGCCCTACTCCTAGCTATCTTCTACTTCATCGCAAACTACAGTATCAAAAGGTTCACAAGGCATCTAGACAGGATCGAACGTTTGAACGATGTCCTCTCTGTCATACTCGATGTGAATGAACTGATAGTAAGAGCAAAAGACCCTAAGACACTGATAAAAGAGACCTGTTCGATCCTTACCAAAGGTAAGATATATGGCAATGCCGGGATAGTCCTCTTTGATGATGATGAAGAGGTAAGCTACATAGAAAGTAGTGATATTTCCGAAGCGTCTCATGCGTTCAACGACAAAGTGACCGCGGGGTGGACACCACACTGCATAGAGAAGAGTACGAAGAACAAAAAGCTATATTCATGTACTGAGAACACCTCGAAGGATTGCCTTGAGTGCCCTCTGAGAGACCATTTCACAAGCAAGAGTGCCTTTAGTAAACAGCTTACTTATGAAGGCAAGGAGTTTGGTTATCTAACACTCTCTGTCGATGAGAAGGACATTGGCGATGAGCATGAGACCGCTCTGCTTGATGAAGTCGCCAACGATATCGCCTATGTACTTCATAATCTTCAGACTGAGCAGACGCTGAAGAAGAGCAAAGAGCGTTATCGTGCACTTTTTGAGAACATCCGTACGGTGGAGCTTTTAATAGACTCAAAAGATGGTGCGATCGTCGACTGTAATAAAAAAGCTTTGGACTACTATGGATATGACATCGAGCAGATGAAAAGCATGCATATCAGTGATATCAACCTTCTGACTTCGGAAGAGGTCGAGCTAGAGATGGAGCAGGCAAGAGAAGAGAGACGTGACATGTTCAACTTTAGACACAGACTCGCGAATGGTGAGATCCGCGATGTAGAGGTCTACTCCGGGCCGATCGAACTCGATGGCAGGACACTGCTCTACTCCATCATCTTCGACGTGACCGAACGACGGAAGCTTGAACACTTTAAAGAAGAGGTCCAGGAGCGCTACCATTTTGCCATAGAAGCTGCTACAAGCGGTATCTGGGATTGGGACTTGCGTACCAATGAGGTCTACTACTCCCCTGCACTCAAAGCCCTACTCGGGTACCAAGATGATGAGTTAAAAAATCAGTATGAAGAGTGGGAGACGAGGATCCATCCTGATGACAAGCAGCAGATATTTGAAGATATACAGGCATCCCATGAGAGTGGAGCTCCTTACAAGAACATACATAGACTACGGCATAAAGATGGTCACTGGATATGGGTCGAAGCTCGAGCGATCACACTCTATGATGACGATGGCAAGCCTGTACGAATGATCGGTTCGCATATAGATATCACTAAGGACAAAGAGTACGAGGAGACGATCGTCTATCTAAAAGAGCTTTACGACAACATCATCGACAGTGTTGACAACCTGATCTTTGTAAAGGATATTGACTCCGTCTATATCGCATGTAATAGTGCGCTTGAGAAACTCCTTGGCCTGCCCAAAGAACAGATCATAGGCAAGAGTGATCATGACCTGTTCTCAAAAGAGATCGCTGATGAGTTCCGTGAACATGACAGAAAGATGCTTGAGAAGAGACAGAGCAGATCGAACTTTGAATGGGTCAAGGATGCTGAAGGAAACACCCTATATCTGCTGACTGTCAAGTCACCACTGTTCGATTCTAAAGGTGATCTGCTTGGCCTGGTAGGGAACTCGACTGATTTTACGGAACAACAACGACTCTATGAACTCGTACAGGGTGCGCAGTCTATAGCCAAACTGGGCAGCTGGGAATACGATATCACCCAAGACACACTGACTTGTTCTGATGAGATCTACAGGATATATGGCTTTACCGATACAGATAGGCATCTGACTAAAAAGACCTTTATCGATCGTCAATATCCTGATGACAGAGAAAGGGTAGAGAAAGAGTTTCAGGCCTCACTTGAAAGTAAAGAGACCACCTTCTCTCAGAACCGGATCTTACGAGCTGATGACGGTGAGTTACGTTACGTACAACATCGTTGGAAGACTGAGTACGTAGACGGCGATGCTGTCAAGACAGTCGGTACTACACAAGATGTGACTGAGCAGAAGAAGGCAGAGAAAGCACTTCAGATCTCCAATGACAAGTTCGAGAAAGCTTTTAACAAGACTCCCAATATGATCATGATCACGCATCTTGACACGGGCAGGATCTATGATGTCAATCAGACTTTTGAGAAGACATTGGGTTATGATAGGGATGAGCTCATCGGAAAGACGACCATCGATATTGGACTCTGGACCGATACCGATGAAAGAGAAGAATATATAAAGACTCTTCAAGAGAAAGGTTCCGTGGATGGGACTATGTACACATTCAATACCAAAGAGAAGAGCATACGCTTTGCTCAGGTCTATGCGAACCTGGTCACGATAGACGATGAACAATATCTTTTAGCTATCGCTGACGATGTCACGGCAGCGAAGGCTTTAGAGATAGAGAACAGGCAGTTCATCGATGTCCTTGACCAAAGTATCAATGAACTGCATGTCTTCGATCTCGATGATCTGCATTTTACCTATGTAAATAAAGCAGGTCTAGCTGCTATGGGCTACAGTATGCAGGAGATGACACTATTAACACCGATGGATATCCTTGGACTCGACGTCGCGGATGAGAAACTCAGAGCGATGATGAGACCGCTGTTCCATGGTCAGAGGACTCTGTTTTTCGACAATATACGGCAACGACGTAAAGATGGTTCTTCCTACCCAGTAGAGACCAGACTACAAGCGATAGAGATACAAGGCAGGAAACAGATCATCGCTACCGTGACTGATATGACAGAACAATACAAGACAAAGGCAGCCCTGGCAGAGAGTGAGGAACGGTTTAAACGTATCATCGAACAATCACCATATGCCATCGAATTGTATGACCTCGACGGCGTTCAGAGAGAGGTCAATCGCGCACATGAACTACTTTGGGACATTCCCTCTGCACTGACAGTCGACAAGTTCAATATCTTTGAGAGTGATGAGATAAAAAAGAGAGGCTTGCTTCCTTATATCCAAAGAGCCTATGATGGCGAGATCGTCAAGATCCCCTTAACCAAGTTCGATGCTAAGAATGTCCCAGAGACAAAGGGACAGGGAAGAGTACGCTACCTAAACACTATGGCCTATCCACTAAAAGATGCATCCGGTAAGATCAAGAACATCATCATCACACATGAGGATGTGACTGATAAAGAGAACACCCTTCAACTCTTAGAGCAGAAGACCAAAGAGCTTGAGACCATCATCCAAGAAGCCCCAAATCCTATCATCTTGCATAATGAAGACGGAAAAGTCCTGATGGTGAACAAGACATGGGAGCTGCTTACCGGCTACTCTTATGAAGAGATCGACACCATCGAGAACTGGACATTGAAAGCCTACGGCAAAAAAGTGCCGGTAGCCAGAGAATATATCGATACACTCTACACATCCGACAGGAAAAGTGATGATGGAGAATACGATATCACCACCAAAGAGGGTGAGATCATCACCTGGCAGTTCAGTTCAGCTCCTCTTGGTGTCATCGACGGCAGACGTACCGTCATATCCTCTGCGATGGATATCACTGAGCTTAAACGTAAAGATGAGATGATGATCATCCAATCACGTCACGCTGCGATGGGTGAGATGATCAGTATGATCGCCCATCAATGGCGACAGCCCATCTCTGTCATAGCTATGGATGCGAACAACATGCTGCTCGATATCGCACTTGAAGAGTTCGATATCGAGTCTGCTGAGAAGTACTCCCGTGACGTCCTTGAGCAGACCAGACACCTCTCAAAGACCATCGATGACTTCAGGAACTTCTTCAAACCTGACAAAGAAGTATCACGTGTCAGGATGCAAGATATCATCGAAGAGACCCTGTCCATCGTAAAAGACAGTATCACGAATAACGCCATTGAATTGAAGAGCACCTTTACACCGGTCCCTGAAGTCGATGCCTACCCCAGAGAGCTGATGCAGGTCTTTGTCAATATCATCAACAATTCTAAAGATATCCTGCTCGCGGAAAAGAGTACAGAAGGCATGATCGAGATCAGTGTCTATGAGGATGACACCTATGTGAACACGGCCATCTGTGACAATGGGACAGGGATCGATGATACCATCCTACCAAAGATATTCGACCCTTATTTCACTACTAAAGACGCGCAGACAGGTACTGGACTCGGACTCTATATGAGCAAGATGATCATCGAACAGCATCTTCATGGGATCATCGAAGTCAACACACGCGAAAAGGGTGTCTGTTTTACAGTCAGACTCCCTAAACAGAAAGTACCGGTATAAGACACCAATATTCAAGATAGTGAACACATACCCATGACAGAGACCTTGTTCATCTTATTGTGTTCATATAATAATTATGGATATCTGCATCAGTCATACAGAAGGTCGAAGATGAAAAGCCTTGAGATGATCCGCCACATCAGAGCCAGTGATGAGAGACTAGAGATCATCATCTCAGCTTAAACAGACTCAGTAGAACTCATCCGTTCCATAGGACTTGACGTGAGTGCCTATATCATCAAAGCCATCGACCTTGAGAAGAGCATCAAGGTGATCGAAGAAGGTCCTACATATGCAATCACAGATGATGAGAACTTCAAACATGAAAATGGTTGGAATAAAGGAAACCGCTTCTTAAGCGATTTCGCACACTATCTTTAGAATATCTTCCCCGATTCTCAGATCTTTCATCTTTTTGGCGATGATCATATCCTTCTCAGTAAGACAAAACAAGAGAGATATCAAAAGAACAGGAGATCTTGAGAAAAAGCTCACGACTTGACCTGAGCATAATAGACTGTGAACACCTCCTATTTCACGAAAAAAAGTACACTATTCTCATCAATTATAACAATACTTATTTGACGATAATTATTTTCTTTTAAGACAGAATACCCTATACTTACATTACAAATAATAAATAAACTTATAAGGAAATATTATGAAAATAGTATTACTAAGCACATTAGCCGTGGTCACATTGATGGCTTCTCCTCTTATCGACCAGGCCAAAGAAGCTGGCCTGCTCTCTATCCCAGAGAACCCTACACAGTTGATGAAGCTGATAGACAATGCCAAGAACCCTATCACTAAAAAGAAAGTCGAACTGGGTAAAAAGCTCTATTTCGATCCACGTCTGTCCAAAAGCGGGCTGATCAGCTGTAACACCTGCCACAACCTGGCTATGGGCGGCGATGATGGCGTACCAGCTGCAACAGGACATAAATGGACGGCGAACCCTCATCACCTGAACTCACCGACTGTCTATAATGCCGTCTTCTTCAGCAGCCAGTTCTGGGACGGTAGAGATCCTGATCTTGAGAAACAGGCACAGGGACCTATCCAGGCACATCCAGAGATGGCAGCGACAAAAGATCATGTCGCTAATACTGTCACTTCGATGCCAGCGTACATCAAAGAGTTTAAAAAGGCCTACGGCAAAGATGTCAACGTCACTTTCGAACTTATCACTGACACCATCGCTACCTTTGAGCGTACTCTGGTCACACCGGCTCCTTATGATGAGTTCCTAAACGGTTGCCCAAGCGCTATGACACCAGAAGAGCAAGCTGGTATGAAGACCTTTATCGACAAGGGTTGTGCTACTTGTCATAATGGTGTCGCACTCGGTGGAGAGATGCAAGCATTTGAGATCACTGCTAAATTCAAAAATGCTCATGTAGGTGACTTTAAAGGTGATGCGAATGGTTTGGTAAAGACACCTACCCTGCGTAACATCACTCAGACTGCACCATATTTTCACAATGGGACTATCTGGGGGCTGAAAGATGCCATCATCGAGATGGGCCGTACTCAGCTTGGTCTCGAGATAAGCGATAAAGAAGCAGCTTCTATCGAAGTCTTCCTGGGTGCACTTGAAGGTAAGAAACCTGAGGTATTGACTCCGGAACTTCCAAGTGAGACAGCTAATACTCCAAGACCAAATCTGGACTAATAGTGACTATCTGATCAGCCTTAGTCCAGGGCTGATCGTACATCTACCTACTAAACAGACACTTCTACACATATCCTTCGCACTGATGATCCATCCCTTTTGACAAAGCATTTCTAAAGTATGAATAACGGTATAATCACCCTTAAAAAAGAGGTCTTTATGCAGTTCTTATGGCGCCCGTCCAGTCACTTTAATCTCGCCAATCTTTTTACGATAGTCAACATCAGTGCCGGGCTCATCGCCGCGTACCTTATCACACAAGACAATTTTTTCATGGCCATCGTCTTTGCATGGATCGGAGGCGCTTTTGATATCTTCGATGGCAAGATCGCCAGGAAGTATGGGCTCTCAAATGAGTTCGGTATCCAGCTTGACTCCTTTGCCGATTTCCTCTCTTTTGTACTGGTACCGGTCTTTTTGATATTTCATGCGGTATATGCTGTCCATCTGGAAGGCTTCTGGCTGATCATCGCCGCAGTAGTAAGCATCTACTATGTCGTCAGCGGGCTTCGCCGCCTCATACAGTTCAACATCGATGCCGAAGAGGGAGAGGTGGAGAAGTTTTTCACCGGTGTTCCGACTCCACTCGGAGCCATCTTGATCTGGCTTGTCTATCTCACTGTTGCCTATGACCTGACTTCAGGAGGCTTTGTCTTATTAGCTATGACAGTGATCGGCTGGCTGTTAAACTCCAATGTCAAAGTCCCTCACCCATAAACATGATGTGATCCGAGAGAAGAGATGACTAAGCGAACAGTCCCCTCTTCTCATGTGCGTCTTCATAGATCTCATCAAGAGTAGCTTGAGCACCAGCGACTTCATAGACTGACACCCCCTGCTCCATACAGCTGACACTAAGCGCATCATCGATCGAATGACAGACAGTAGTATCAGCACCATTTTCATGAAGAAGATCTATGATCATTGTATTTTTTCTTGTGTTTTCAATGACCTGATAATGACCAGTCATCGTATCAAGTAAAGCGAAGAATGGTGCTTTTTCATACTCAAAAGAGATCGTTGTCGCATGTTTATCGTCTAAAGGAATAGCTATCATAGCCATACCCCCTTTCATGTTTTATGCTAAACACTATAACGCACATGGTCCATAAATTAATATATTTTGTGATTAAAATATGGGCAATTATCGAAGGCTTAACAGTATCACACGATGATCAAGATAGGCCGATCACATCCTAAACGTTCTTTTTTACCCTTAGTGAGACTTCTAAAAGTGTTTATAGCTAGCTTCTTCTATATATTTTGCCATCGCTTTTGGATAGTCAGCCTTTTCCCCTAAAAGCTGACCGGCTTCTAACGATGGGAAAAGCTCTTCGTAACGATGGTAGTCTATCCGGTCTATACGCTGATATATGTGCCTGCGGTCAAGCTCATCAGGATGCCTCAGACCCGCTGAAGCCATGATCTCGAGAAAACTTTTGACAGTCTCATGCTGAAAGTTATAGACCCGTACCTTCTTATCACTCACGTCAAGTCCTGAAGCCAGCCGCAGATCCTGAGTAGCGATACCGGTAGGACAACGGTTCTTATGACACTGAAGTGCCTGAATACAGCCCAGAGAGAGCATGAAACCGCGCGCACTCGCACATAGGTCAGCCCCAAGTGCCAGGTTCTTGGCGATATCCATACCGGTAAGGATCTTGCCTGCTGCGATTATCTTGATCTCATCTTTGAGGCCGAATCCGACCAAAACATCACGTACAAAGACCAATGCTTCACGTAGCGGCATACCGACTGCGTTCGTATGTTCAAGCGGCGCAGCTCCGGTCCCGCCCTCAGCACCGTCGACCGTGATAAAATCCGGTATGACTTCGCTCTCTACCATCGCTTTACAGAGTGCGATAAACTCACTTTTCTGTCCTATGCTGAGTTTAAACCCAACAGGTTTCCCACCAGAGAGCTCACGTAACTTCTTGATAAAGCCCATCATCTCTATCGGTGTCGCGAAAGCGGTATGTGAGGGAGGAGAATCGACCTGGACATAGGGGTCCACACCACGAATGCTGGCTATCTCCAGTGTGTTCTTCTCCGCAGGCAAGATACCGCCATGTCCCGGTTTCGCTCCCTGTGAGAGTTTGATCTCTATCATCTTTACTTGTGCTCGAAGCGCGTTCTTCGAGAAGCTTGTCGCATCAAAAGCACCGACCTTCGTACGACATCCAAAGTAACCCGTCCCTATCTGCCAGATGAGATCTGCGCCACTTTGCAGATGATGATCGCTTAGACCGCCCTCTCCGGTATTGTGCGCAAAACTGCCCATCTTCGCGCCTTCTCCCAATGCCATCACCGCATTGGCACTTAACGCACCAAAACTCATCGCAGATATATGGTAAAGCGATGCTTCATAAGGCTGTCTACAGCCAGACGAGCCGATCTTGATCCGGGGATCTGACTCGACCTCAGCAGCGCTGAGTGCCTTGAGCGAATGCCCGATCCACTCATATCCCGGTTCATAGACATCTACCTTCGTACCAAAGGGAACGGTATCGAGCTCTTTTTTTGATCGGCGGTAGACCAATCCTCTGAGCTGGCGACTGATGGGCACACCGTCGATATCAGACTCAATGAAATATTGTCGAATAGGTGGTCGCATCGATTCTAGCAACCAGCGTATACGCCCTACCAGAGGGTAGTTTCGACGTAAAGTGTGACGGGTCTGTCTCATATCAGAGATAGCGACACCAAGCAGGAGGAGATACGGGATAAGCAGCCAGAAGAAGAGAGGTACCAATAGACCTAAAATAAGAATAACGACTAGTATACCGACTGCGATACTGATAAGGTTCTTGTTCATAGTTAAGCTTCTTGATAAAAGTGTTGACAGATTGTAACCTATGAAACGACCTGACAGCGATTATCTATGCTAAGATTTTCATCACATTATCTATAAGAGAACAAACAAAGGAGTATCACATCATGAAAAAGAGCACCCTTCTCTTTCTTGGAGACAGTCTGACGTCGTATAAGGACTGGAGCAGTTTCGGACCACACCATAATGCCGGGATAGCCGGCGACACTACTGACGGTCTGCTCTATCGTCTACACTATACTCTGAAGAAGAAGCCAACGACTGTCATACTCATGATAGGGATAAACGACCTGCTTCAAGGCGTACCCTTGCAGCAAGTCAAAGCAAACTATACCCAGATACTCGACGCACTTGGAGTCATCGAAGAGCTTGTCATCCTCTCGAACCTCCCCGTGATCTCGCAGCCTGAGACGGTACAGATCAATGAGGATGTGATCGCTCTCAACTATTTTCTAAAGAGAACAGCTAAAGAGAGAGGCTTGACCTATATTGATCTCTACAGAGCCTTTTCTAACCCAAACGGCGGACTTCATCAACAGTACACCCTTGATGGTGTCCATCTTAATAGCAAAGGTTATGAACTCTGGGAAGAGGTCTTACACAGAGAGTTGAAAATCAAACAGTAGTCAATACCCTGCTTTGAGTTGATCAAGACGCAGTAAATACAACTCATGATCATCGCGGCGGTCATGCTTCAATGCCCCCTTAAGCAACAGCTCATATTTGTGTATCAGTTCTTTACGTACTATGCCGTCATAAGCACCGTCAAGATGCTTCTCCAGCGCCCTCACCCGGAAACGGTCCATTCCCCAGTATTGCATGGAGAGCTGGTCATCATGACCGCCGTATTTAGTGATGAGCTTCTCATCGATAAGCCCGATCTCATGTTCAGACAATATCCGCAGCCAAAGGTCATAGTCTTCACACACCTCCAGGGACTCATCAAAGAGTCCGACTGACGTTAAAAGGCTCTTTTTGACGATTGTCGAAGAGCTTACGATGTTAGACTCAGACAGAGACTTCTCAAAGATGTTCCCACCAGACTTAGTAGAGCTCTTCGGCTGAGTTGTCTCTTTGCCATTGTGTATGTACTTCTCATCCGTATAGGAGATCTTTAACTGCGGCTTTTTTTTATGAAGGGCGGCCTGCTTTGCGATCTTATCACGATGCCAGGTATCATCTGAGTCCAAAAAAGCTATCCAATCTGAGGATGCCATCATGATACCGTTGTTTCGTGCCGAAGAGACACCCATGTTCTTTTGCCTTAGCAACAGCACATCAGGATAGACCTTGACCACTTCAGAGGTCGCATCGGTAGAACCATCATCGATGACGATGATCTCTGCTACCTTAGACGTCTGGTCTAAAACAGA
>JADGEC010000048.1 GCA_016744575.1 Sulfurimonadaceae bacterium
AAAGAATACCCATTAGTAAGAAAGAGAAGAGTAGATCAATATCAAGCATGATATCTCCAAAGGTAGGACTTCGCTTATTTTACACAAATATTTATATGAAACAATATTTTATATCTAATTCCCACAATTTCGGCGTTATTGAGACTCTTTTAAAGGAATCAGAGCTAACAAAACTGACATCAGAGCTTTTTTATGATATTAATTATCAGTTTTATTCTCATTTAAAGTAATGTGTGGTAGATTTCGTATATATATTTGATATTTATTATCATTACCAACAAAAGGAAGAGAATATGAAGAAGAAGATCTATTCGCTATCTATATCTATGATTCTGGCTGCAACATTATCCGCAGGGACACAAGAGGAGTTGACAGATCTCAAGGCACAGGTAGCCGCTTTGCAAGAACAGACAGAGGCCCTGATCGAAGAGACTGCTGATATCAAAAGCGGTTCGTACAGTTTTACGGAGGTCGATGCGACACAGGCTGTCAGCGGATTGGGCGATGGTGCTTCTAAGGTCTATTACTCGAAGTCCCCATTATCTATCGGCGGTTATGGTGAGATGTACTGGGCAAATCCTGATAATGGAGATGCTTTTGCCGATGTCTATCGCTTCGTACCCTACATCGGTTACAAGTTCAGTGATAACATCATCTTAAACACAGAACTGGAATTTGAGCATGGAGGTGATACCGTCGCCATCGAGTTCATGTACCTAGATTTTCTTATCGATGAGGCCTTCAACATCCGTGTCGGTCATCTACTCGTGCCTATGGGAATCATCAACGAACGCCATGAGCCTACCCTTTTCAACACCGTTCAGCGGCCTGAAGTCGAAAGATACCTTCTACCATCGACTTGGCATGAGAACGGAGTCCTGGCTTACGGGAAGATCGGTGAGACTGGACTCGACTATACGGCAGGGATCGTCAATGCACTTGACCTCAAGTCTGGTAATGAAGCCAGCGAGACTCAGTGGATACGAAAAGGACGCATCGGAGCAGAAAAGCAAGGGACGATGAATCGTGTCGCCTTTGTAGGAAGAGTCGATTATACTGGATATAACGGTCTTCTCGCAGGAGCTTCGCTCTATTATGGCGACGCAGCGCAGGGTCATCCAAACGGCTCTTCAGCCTTCATCTACGATGTGCATGCTGTCTATGCTAACAGCGGCTTCAAAGTCAAAGGTCTCTATACAGCGACAAGCGTCGATGGTGCCGATGAGTGGGAGAACCCAGCAGCAGCTACCGATGCAAGCGGTTACTATCTCAATGCAGAGTATGACCTGCTGGCCAACTTCGGTACGACTTACCGTGCTCCACTGTTCGCTCAGTATGAGTCTTATGACCCGACTGAGAAGACGGTAGATGGTCCAGCGCTAAACAATGAACTGACGATCACCACCGTAGGTCTCAACTATTTTCCTCATGAGCAGGTCGTTCTCAAGCTCGATTATGCGATGAAGGAGTATGATGCCAAAGACAAAATAGACGTTAATACTCTAAGTTTTGGCATCGGCTTCGTCTTTTAGATAAGGGATCACAATGCGCCTATTTGTATTATCACTCACGTTACTTATCTCACTCTCTCTACACGCGGGAGTGTTGATATCTCCACAAGATGCCATCTTACAGGACTATGGTCCACATGTGACTATCAAGAAAAAGAGCCTTCTGCTAAACAAGGCTCAGGCAAAACAGCTATCTACACGGGCAAAAGCCAAGCTTACGACTAGGATCTTCCGTACCTACTCCATCGATGATCGTGAGAAAAGAGTAGGACATGCTGTCTTACTTAATGGAAAAGTACGTACTAAGAATGCCGCTGTGCTTTATCTGATCGATATGAACGGGACTATTCGGGCAGTCGAGATCGTCGCTTTTAATGAACCTCCAGAGTATATTCCGGCTTCAGGCTGGATAGCGCAGTTCAAAGGCAAGAGCGTCAAAGATGAACTACGTGTAGACAGAGACATCCCCACCATCACCGGCGCGACGATGTCAGCAAGAAACATCGCTGAAGGTGCACGTGTGGCTTTGGCCCTGTTTGAGACGGTATTGAGACAGTGAAGTTCACGCTAAACAATGATCATCAGCAAGACCGTCTGATGAACTCACTGCTTACGGGACTGATGCTCTTCATCCTGCTATTTTTGAGCTTTGATCTGCTCTTTAAGTCTGAGCAGATCGGTCTCTCCTACGCTACGATGAGCACTACACTCTTTGGAGATGAAGAGGCGTATCTCGACCCACTCCCCTTCACATCCCTGCTTGAGATCATCCATGCCGATACTTTTTTTGCCATGATGATCCTGCTTACACTCGGTGCGGTCTATGGTCGTGTCGGACACACGAAAAGAGCAAGAGTGATATTGATCAATATTACTATGGTGAGTGCCCTTCTGAGTATCATCACACCACTACTGGCTTACTACTACTCGCCCCTGTTCATCTGGTTCTGGCTATTCTCACTGCTTCTCTGGCATGCTGGTGCCATAGCCATGTCCCTTATCTCACTTTGGCGCCTGCAACATCCATGAAAAGTGCATACCGTTTCAGCGTAGCCTACTTCTCTCTCTTTGGCATACTGCTTTTACTAAGCGGCCTCTGGCTATTTGGATTAAAGATCGGACTGACTCCTGACACAGTCGCAGCTTACTATCTCGGGTCGGAAGAAGCGTTTACCCAGCCTAAAAGTACCCATGGACTACTTGAGATAGCTGTGCCGCATCTGGGAGCGATGGGTCTGTTTATCATGGTAAGTGTACATTTTCTGATATTTGTGCCCAAAGAGAGACGACGTTTTGCACTGCCCTTAAGCATCGTACTTTTTACTGCGGCACTGCTAAATATCTTCGCACCCTTTGCTATTATCGCTGGCTTTCACAGTTTTGTATGGATAAAGATCGTCGCACTTATCACACTACAACTTTTAGGACTCTATCTGCTCAGGATCATCTTTAGCGAAGCCTTAAGGACACTCTACCATCATCGCGATATCTGAGTCAAAAAAAGCTACCTTGTCTCAGATCTGAACTCAAGGGTATATGTAGACATGCTCTTCTCTATGACCTTACCATTGGTAGTGATAAGTAGATAACCGACCTTCAGGGTGTCTAAAAACTCTATAGCCTCTGAGCTCGGCATGACTGATGCGGCGGTAGCATAGGCATCAAGATCGCTGTTTCGCAACTGCCCGACCAATGTGATAGAAGCAAACTCGTGTTGCGAACGTTTGCGTTTTGGGTCTATGAGGTGGTTATCTTTTTTACTTTGTACATAACGGCGGTAGTTTCCACTCGTAGAGATGGCCATATTTGGCAAGCTTGTCTTAAAAGAGGCCACTACTCCTTCGCCAAAGGGGTCCTGGACTTTTACATCACATAGGTCCAGACAGCGGATATCACCACTGGCTGCAATACTTCCTCTCACTATGCCATCACGGCGAAAAAGTTCAGCGACTTTATCGACTGCATAGCCTTTTCCCATACCCCCAAGATCGATAGTCACTCCCGTTTCCAAAGAGGCCTCTTTCTCATTAAAGATGATGGCACTGTTTTTGATAAGTGCGAGATCTAGTTCATGCTCCTCGGCTAAACGCTCATCTTCTCCGAAACGGTAGATATCTTTGGTGATAGAACCGACGGTGATGTCAAAATAGCCATTCGTCTGGGCATAATAACGCTGACTTAATAATAGTGCTTCATAGGTATCATAAGAGATACTGACAGTCTCGCCATGATTGAGACGGTAGACCTCTGCTTTGGAGGCATAACTCGAAAGTGCCATCTCTATCTCGTGGATGCGTTCAAATCCTTTTTGGATCCACCTCACCTGACTTGCAGGAAGGGTGATAGTGACCAATGTACCCATATGCATCTGGGTACGTGAGAGCATCGACTCAGTAGCACTGAGTGATAGAGTAAGGATCAAAGATAAAGAGAAAGCCTGAAGTGATCTGATACCCATCTATACTATTACCTGTTAGCAGTGATGATCTCAAGCAGTCGTTTGGGATCATCTATGACGTGGTCGCCCTCACCTTCAGCACTAAAGCCCCAGGTGACAAAAACGCTGTTTATCCCGGCATTGACGGCTGCTTCCATGTCTTTGGAGTTATCGCCTATCATCCAGGCACTATCGCATCCATGATCAAAACTAAACTCCTGCAAAATATGCTGCAGCATCGCTTTGTCCGGCTTCGGCTTCTCGACCATATCTGCTCCGATGATCCATGAGAAGCGTTCTGCTACTCCCAGATGAGCTAACATACGTCTGGCAAACTTTGAAGATGCGTTTGTCGCTACCGCCAGTCTGACATCACGATGTTCAAGCTGCTCAAGCAGTGCTTGCACACCATCATAAAGTCTTGGGTTCTGAACGCACTGTTCATGGTAATGCTCTTCAAAGACCACCCTGTCACTATCATGATAGATCTCCGTACCATAAAAGAGTTTGGGAAGATTACGCTGATGCCGATTGATGGCCTCGACGACAAACTCATTGGTCAATGGCCCCAGTCCATGATGTTCTTGCCTGACATGGTTGATGGAGATCGTGATATCAAACTGTGAGTCTATCAGCGTCCCGTCCATATCAAAGATGACTACCTGCATGTCTATTCTCTCCTGCGATCAGACCCGCTCCTCAAGATGTACGTGAGGACGAGTGAAAGTATCCCTATCTTATCCTAATAACCCTGCTCTGCGATAAAAGCTTCGTAGACGTACATCTCTTCATCAGAGACAGTCTCACTCTTCTTATCGACTTGGTCTTTCTTTTCAGTCAAGTCCTTCTCTTCACTCTCGCGTTCTTTAGCCTCTTTACTCACTGCACTCTTCTTTCATATCAGTCATAAACTCCAGATACTCTTTGTCATTGGCCTGATCGATCTTTTCAAATGCCTCTAAAGTATACTCTTTAAATATCTTATCATCGACACATTCACAGTAGCTTGTATTATGCTCTTTCATACAGGCTTCAAGGACCTGAGCTTTATCACTCTCCTGCCAGCTAAAGTACTTGTTATAAAACGGCATAAAAGCCCAGATAGCAAACCCTAAGGTCAAGACGATGTTGGTAAGGTACTCCTTCTTTTTCGTGACCATATAACGTCTGATGTCATAGATGATAAAGATCAAAAAGATGATCTCAAGCGTTATCGTAAACCAGTCGCTCTCGTAA
Source organism: Sulfurimonadaceae bacterium (assembly GCA_016744575.1). Classification (GTDB taxonomy): domain Bacteria; phylum Campylobacterota; class Campylobacteria; order Campylobacterales; family Sulfurimonadaceae; genus BB26. Next base: position 5,185 of record JADGEC010000048.1, read on the forward strand.
AACGCTATTAGTGCATCAAGCATGTTTAGAGTATTCCAATATGGATAGAGATATCATTTGAACCCTGATAGATCTCAAAATCACTCTTATAGGCACGCTTGTATGTCGTTGTGTCATCATTGAAATACGTTTCGATATTTGCCCATGTGTCCATGATCCCTACCGGACTTGCTTCTGTGACTTTAAAGACCAGGTAATCCCCGGCTTCGATACCCACCATGTCTAGATTGTTGGGTTTGATGATCTCATCAGACTGCAGTCCGACAAGTAGTTTGTACTCACCCAAAGCATCTGACTCATAATCACTGTATACACCATAGACAACAGACTTGTCTAGTACCTTTGGGATCTGAGCCATCACGTTATACTCAAAAAAGTTCTTCCATAACCCAGGGATACTCGCTGTCTCAGGATTAGATTCACGCTCGTTCATCGTACGGATACTCATGCCAATAATATTTTTCTCTTCTATTTGTCTTACTTCTGGATTCATCTTTAGTTTTTGCCTTGAGATTTTTCGACATTATACCTTGGTTGTTTTATGCTTAGATGAGGGATGTCTCGATCAGATCACAAGGTTCAAGATCACTGATCTGAGAAAAGAGAGATAAGTCAAAAAAGCATACTCTATCTATGATGTGCTCTTCAAATATTCCAGGTATTGCCATCGTAGCCAGAACAGCATCTTTGATGTAGATATCATCAGATGCATCAAATACTCTTTTATGACCGTTTTGCAGATTCGTTGCGATAAGTTTGAGCGGGATGTCGGTCTCACTCATCCTCTTACCTTTGAACATGCCATCAAAGATTCCGGCTATCTTGTCATTGTCGACTACGGCATTACCCGAAAAAGAGAACTTTATCCAGTTGAACACTCCAGAAAAACGTTCGATATGTTCAAATATCTCCACTTCTCTCATGCCTATGGCTATACAGGCACCGATTATCCCGCCCATACTTGTCCCGACTATCTCGCCAGGTATTAGATGCTCCTGCTCAAGATCATGCAGTACGCCCAGATGAGCGATGCCCAATGCACCTCCACCGGAGAGGACCAAGGTAAAAGCTTCTGTTTGAATATTATTGATCATACAGGGATTATACAGTGATCATATGAGAGAAGAGACATTGTAAACGACCCGTTCATACCAATAGAAAAGGTAACACCCTCATGTCTATAGTCTGTCTGTTCGTAACCAGACTTTGAGTACATCACATCTTCGAGCTTTTAGGCTTTCTTCGTTAACATACACGTTAAACTGAGATAAAAGGTCCATCATGGGAAGCTGCGCGTACGTGACTCCATTAGTCCGTAAGAAACAGGAGATAGTCGAATTGGCGATCGAGCTAGAAGAGATGGGTGAGCTTGATCTCTTTGTCCAGCTTATCCTTGAACATGACATACTTGGTTTCTATGCTGATAAAGCACCCTCCTCGACGGAGGAGATCATCACACTATTACAGAACGAAAAGTCATAGAAAATATACAAATAAGAGCACAGATTTACCATCTTAAAGTACAATGAGGCCATCAAGGAGTCAATGATGACAAGACCTCTCTCTACATTACTGATCACAAGCGCTTTATCTACCGCTCTTTTGAGCGCATCCGCTATTCCCGTCACTTCTGAAAATAGTGCGCTAAACCTTCAGCACTATCTTGAGTATCGATCAGAAGGAAAGATCACGTTTACCTGTGAAGAGCGCTCTACAAGCTACCAGTGCTTGAGCAAAGAGCAGTCAAATATCGAAGTCGATGAGGAGAATACCACCACACAGACAAGCTTTAAAGAGGCCGAACTGCGTTTTAGTGAGGGACTTGCACCTCAACTGGAGAAGCTACATTTTCAAAAGACGATGGATGAGATACAAAGGGGTACAGATACACAGCACAATGATCAAAATAATAACGCCTACTCCACCAGTCTCGAAGATGATCTTGACCTCGCTCTGATAAGTGATCTCGATCTCATCCGTATAGATATGCTCGATATAAAGACCAGTGACCCGCTGACACACACACATCTTGACACGATACTTTATAAAAACAAGATGCGTAAGCTTGCTAAAGATGTGAGATTCTCCAAACGTATCTTTGGTGATATCACTATCGACTATCGTAACGCAGTGATAGATACAGATGACTCCGGTTCGTTCTATCAGACACTGCCCATGATGCTCGAGGAGTGGCTGGAGACAGACAATAGCGAACGTGCCGAGTATGTCGGACAGCGCTTAGACACACTCTACGACGAGGCGTTAAACTCTCCTGCCAGTGGTGACATCCTTATCAGGACCAGCTATCTTGGCAATGATATCATCACACTAAACATAAAAGCAGAGAGTGCCAACAAACATGGGACCTCCCAATCCTTTGAGTTTGATAGTGAGATACGGAATATCTCGACACTTGTCCGGCCTGAGAAAAAAGAGTTGACAGCAGGGACACCAGACTTTCTTTTTAAGTCTATGCACTCACAGGGTACGACTGATGGCAATAAATACCGTGCCTTGCTAAAAAGTGACAAAAAGTTTCTCCGATATATCGGTGAGTACGACACCTTGATAAAGAGTGACTTTGACAAGAAAATGAGCAAACACGCAAAGAACACCGTCGTTGTAGGTTGGTTCAAACAGGCCAAGACCGCATTTTCCAAATTGATCGAAGGTAAGGCAGACACCTTGGATATCACTGTCAAAAATAGAAGCGGCGTCACAGCTATGCAACTCTTTGGGATGGTCATGGGACAGATGATGACGATGCCCTCGAATCCTGACGATAAAGAAGGCGTTATCGAGAAGATGGCTGCAGATACAGCGGCACAGAACCTTGATGTAAAGATCGAAGCCCGCTGATCTCTCCCGTCAATAGAGTGATGTCTGCAAGATATCACATTGATTTGAGATTTTATTTGCAATACTTCAACTCTTTAGAGCATCTCATAGTAAAACAAGCTATAATATCGCCTAATACGCCAACAGTCAAAAATAGGATCTCCAGCCGATGACTATGGCTTCATTCAGCAATATTAGAAAGTGATGATATGAATCAAGCTCCGACTAAAATATGCACCATAGCCATATTAGGTGCGACAGGCTATATCGGTCTTATCCTTACCCGCCATCTTGCCCAAAAAGGGCACAACCTTAGACTCTTTGTTCGCGATAAAAGAAGATTGGCCTATCTTAAAGGCTCTGAAGACCTCTACATCTCCGATACACCGATCATTCGTGAGAACCTGGAAAAGATCACACAGGAACTAGAAGGTGTAGATGTCATCTACTACCTTATTCACTCTATGAAAAAGAGTGTCAAGAACTTCATCCAGACCGACAACCTCATAGCTGCTGTCACCGGTGAAGCCGCTGCCAAAGCCAATGTCAGACAGATCATCTATGTCGGTGGACTGGGTAAGACGGATGAGGAACATGAGCTCTCAAAACACCTTCAGAGTCGTCAGACGACTGCTGTCTATCTAAAAGAGTCCGGTATCCCTTTAACAGAGTTACGTACCGGTATTGTCAGTGGTGAGGGTAGTGCCAGCTTTGAGATGATACGTACTTTAAGTACCAAACTCCCCTTTATACCGATCATTCCGTTCAATACAGGAGCCTGCCAGATCATCGATATCGATGACCTCATCCTCTATCTTGACCGGGCCTTGAACAATCCTGCCTATAAGGACAAGATAATAGAACTGGGGACAGAACATGCCTACAGCTATAATGAACTGATCACGATATACGCCAGAATAGTCAAACAGCGTGACCTCAAAGTCATCGATCTGCCAGTCATCAAACATCTCTTTATCGAACCCGTCATCTCCGTACTCATCTCATGGTTTACCCGCATACCTGTCGCTCTGGCTAAACCACTGATAGCCGGGATGAAATCGTTGGCTATCGTCGACAAGCACCCGATCGAAGCCATTGAACAAGTCCCCGTCTTACAATGCACGACCTATGAGGAGTCCATCTTAAATGCCTCGACATACCGTGATGAGATCGCATTTGAGGGCCACTGGACAGTCCCTGTCGATATCCAGTTCTATCTAAGACAGTCACAGCAGGAGTACCCTCATCTTACACAGACTAAACGTAACGGCCTCTTCTTCTCAACGCTTATCAATGAGATCGATAATAGAGACAAAAGCAGAGTCTTTGAGAATGCGAAACAACTCATCCAAAAAGACCAATTTGAGCAGAGTGTGACACGACGTTTCCTAATCGATCTTCTAGGCACTCTTTTTCAACGTGAGAAACTGCAAAGCAGTTCATCATTTCTTACCTTGACAGAAGGAGCAATCTGGAAAGATTGGCGCGTCGCTGCGGTCTCAGAATCCGATAAACACTCCTTTGTCACGCTTTCAAGCCAGTTTAAAGGGACTGGGTTCTTATGGTCGCAGATCTCAGTCTTTGAAGATGATGCTCATCGTACCTTCTTGATGCTGCGGCTCTTTTTTGAACCGATCTCCATAACCGGACATCTCTACTGGAACCTGGCCAAACACATCCATCCCGGTATGTTACAAGCTGTCTATGATGCGATAGTCGAAGAGAAGACCGAAGAGCATTGAGAGGTCTCTCAGAGACAACTGTCCTGCTCCTACTTCTCTTTTTTAGTGGATGTGAAGACAATGCCATGGTGAAGATCTATGATGAACGTATGAGCACGGAGCGCATAGCGTGTATGCGCCTTGTCGTCTTTCCACCAGATGAACTGGCAGAACAGACGCTAAGAGAGCTTTACACATTTGATGAGACCTGTGAGACAAGACTGGAAGTCTCAACAAAAGATGGGATCGTCTGCAACAGCACACACAACATCGAAAAAAAAGTATTAAGTGATTTCCCCAACAGCTATCTTCGTTTACGTATCACAAACGGCAGCAGACGGCTCTATAGTTACTATATCGATCTGCCTGATACGATGAGTGAGAAGGATCTTAAAGATGGATTTACAAGGATAGAGAGAGACCTCAGACTTTTTTGATCACTTCATGTGATCAAAAAAACTGAAGATTAGTGAGACTAAGCAGTAATAGGTGTTACCTTCTCTTCAATACTTTTCCAGGCACGATAAGCCAGACTATCAGGTATCTCGACATCATCAAATGTCAAGATCGCACCCTTCTTGACAGGTCTGGTGATAATCGCATTTGCCAAAAGACCGATCGGGATATGTCCAATGTTCTCCTTGATACGTACAGCTATACCACGGACCTCAAAACTGCCTATCCCTTTTTTTATCGACAGACCAGGGCTTAGGTCTCTTTTGGCGATCGCAGCAGCACTGATCGTAGGGGATCCACTATTGTTCAATAAGACACCACCACCTCTTAATACTCTATCGATCGTCTTGATGATCTCAAAGTAACATAGATGGTAAGGACGGTCCAGAACATAAAAAGGGCCATCACCCATCTTATAATCACGTAGACCCTGGTACTGATCACTGCTATGTTCTGCAGTGATAAACACACCAGGACGAAGTGTTGGGGACAATAGATAGTCAGCAACTGGACGACCAAGTCCTTTTGCATTTTCTGCCAACGACCGACCACCTTCTGCGGTATCATCACTGACCAGACCCATGATACCTTCATCAAATATATCAGTCTTGAGTCCATTAGCGACCAAGGCTTGCTCGATCTCGACCTTTGTACCGTCTGTGAAAGAGGTGGTCATATCTGTACTGAAGCCTTGTTCCTTGGCCCAGTACTCCATATCTTCTAAGACTGGATTGTGATTAAGAAAACCCTTCATATTCCCATAGACAAGAGGCTTAAAACCCATAGCAATGGCCTCCTCATGAAGCATTGCCAACACACCAGGCTGATCACCCTCTGCCTCGGTAAGAAGACCTTTATCCACAAAATATGATCCCACTGTCACATGAAACTCTGCGTTCATCGTCACTACCGGAATAGAAGCATCCAGTATCTTACTGATGGTCTTCGCTGCATAGATAGCATCACCAGTACACTCGACTATTAGATCTGAGTTTTGAATAAGCTCATCAAGCTCATTTGTAAGATGTGTTTTTTGAGGAAGGTCTGTTCTTAGACCTATATCTGTACGAGTAAGTATCTTTTCCAGCGTATGTGTCGGATGTGCCTGGAGAAGTCGTACTAAGCCTTTTGCTATGAAACCGGTTCCTATTACACTTATTCTACTCATTATCTATTTCCTCTAAATTTTAGATCTAATATACAAACAACTTATAGTAACTATATTTGTTATAGTTTGATTGCATTATATTGATTATTCTCTTAGATCTCCATAAGCTATATTTAGTTATTAATAGCTCTGCTGATCCTAAAAATAAATATGATTTTTTAACAGGAGATGAAAGGTAGGGCTATAGCGTAGTCAGCTAACCTTTTTTCAGCCAAAAAATAGGAAAAAGCATGAACTACAAACGATTTATCCTACAGAAATAGTATCATACTTCAGCTTTACAGAAGCGTGGATTCAATCAAAAAAAGATAGCTGAGAAGTCATCAGTGTATCCTTCGACTACATCAAGAGAATTTAGAATAAATAGAGATCCAAACAACAATCACTTTCTAAACATCTAGAGAAATACATACGACTCAAGCTAACATACAGAATGCTCAGCAGAACAGATATCTATACGAATATGGTTTCTTATTGGTATCAAAAACATGTATGATCTATCTACCGTTTTACTTATGCCAATAAAGCTAATAGTGGCGACGCTATAAGTCCTTACGTCATAAAGACTAGAAGTATCATATATGTTTTAATGACTACGAGGCAAGTAGCACCCTCTTAGATAGTATGATAATGGTAAAAAGTTGACCTATTATAAAGAACTTGCATGCGTATTAGATGTGATCATCTACTTTACGAACCCATATCACTCTGTGAGAGAAGAGAGCTTAACAAGCCAACAAATGGTCTGATCAGGGAAAAAGAGTGGGTCTATAGATGAGTTTATTCAAATCTTAAACAGACTTGACCATCAACCCGGAAAGGTCCGGGGATAAAAATGCCTTATAAGGTATTTTTGGCAAATTGAGTCGTACCTCAGCTTGTCAAGTCTTAGATGGAGATCACACTTTTTTCAGCATCGACGTTCTATTTATTAGATCTCTCTTTTTCTTTGTTCAAAATATCAACTCGACTCTTTAGTCATACCCTTAACTTTAAAACTGTAATATGCTTTCACTCAAGTCCAAGGTACCTTAAAACATGACTATGCAAGAGACAAATCCCATAAATGGCCTGTTCCAGATCCCGGATGAAGGAAGTTTTTTAAAAAAACTCATACTTTTAAATAAGAGCATCTTTAACCCTGATATACCATTTGCCTTTAAACTGCTTCAAAAAGAACATCCTGAGATAGGATTGATACACAAAGAACACTATTTTGCCCTGATGTTACCGTGTACGTCACCTGGTCTCAAGCTCGAGGCCATGCTTATCACGACAGAGAAGGATGACAAGAAGTACCTGAGTATCTATCACCGTCTGCATTTTGACCAGGAACTCTATCCTGGTACAAAGCTCATCGAGTCTGATGCTTTTTTACGGTTGGCAGCGACCATTGTCAATGCACCTGTCGATGATCGTCTCGAAGGACTCATCCAGCTACTAGATCATCAGATAAGAGAATCCTTCAATATCGAAATAACAATGCTCACTCTCGCCGATGGGAACCCCGAGGTAAGTGAGCAGAACATCCTCCCCTCTGTCATGAACGCCGTTGGACGTTATATGCTTGCTACAGCACTAGATGATGTCGCCTATGTATCAAGTGAGAGTAGTGATGATCTGAGTTCACTGATCGCTCAGTGGTGTGACCTGCCACTTATCGTCTCTGCTACAGGTGTAGAGAGGTTGTCAGACTGGAAAGAGGATGTCAGAAAGTCTGAAGAAGCCTTTATCGCTGAGTACGCGTCATCGACTGTCTGTCTGATGTATCTCTATGTGAGACATGATATCTACTCTACGATATTGGAGAAAGGTGGGTTTGCCCTGATGAAAGAGTATCTGCTTGAGAACGCAAAAGAGTATGGTCTTGAAAATGTCATCGGTAATGCGGCGACACTTGGCAAGTTTGGACAGCCCAAGCCAGAAGATACTGTACTAGACTATATAGGGAACCTCTAACAATCCTATATATCATCAGAGGTCAAAGAAGGTGTGATCGACTTCGGTCACATCTTCTTATAGATCTCCTCGAGTGCCTCGACGAATAGAGGATGATCGTTCACACATTCGCAGACCAGGTAGTTCTTGAATCCCAACTCTTCTGCTATCTCTCGATACTCGATCTCCAACTCAAAGTCTGTCTCCGAATTGTCTATTGTAAAAGCGACAGGATAGATCACGACACCGCGATTACGCACTTTTTTCATGGTATCTTCAAGTGAAGGTTCCAGCCACTTCAAAGGACCGACCTTGGACTGATAAGCAAGATGGATATCGTGAAAAGCCATCTCCTCTTCTTTGAGCATACCCTTCAATATCTCCACATGACGCTGGACCTGACGTTGATAAGGATCACCCGCATCGACTATCTTCTGTGGCAGTCCATGGGCAGAGAAGATAAGGTCGAGATCACGCAGGTCTCTCTCTTTTACCTGCTCTTTGATACGTTCGACGATCGCTTGATTATAGGTAACGTTCTCATAATAGTGTTTTATCTCGACAAGGACCGCATCGATGCCGCTATCATGAAAAGCCTCTTCAAAATCCTCTAACGATGATTTGGTCGTAGTCGTTGAGTATTGTGGGAAAAGTGGTAGCAAGTATATCTTTGAGACATCTTCATCTTTGAGTCTTTTCAAAACATCATTGGCAAAGGGCGGCGTATAACGCATGGCAAAGTCTACGATGATGTTCTCATCATCAAGCTTCGTCTCCAATGCTTTCACAAGCTTTTTCGTATGATCGACAATAGGCGACTTACCGCCCAGGGCACGATAGATCTCCTGTGATGACTCAGCCCGCATAAACGTGATCGTTCCGGCTACGAACTTGCGCAGAAGTGTACTCTTCATCGTTAGGATATTAGGATCATTAAACATGTTCTTTAAAAATAGTTCTACCTCATGAAGGTTGTTCGGTCCTCCCATGTTTAGTAGTACGATAGCTGCTTTACTCATCTTGCAAACACCTTTTTCAATTTTTCTATTACCTCGTCACTAAACAGAAGATCTTCATGTTCATGCTCACTAAACTCAATATATTCGGCAAGGTTTTTGACATTGGCTTTCAGGTTCCTTGCATGTGAGATGGGTACCACAAGGTCATCCAGAGCGACATAAAGATAGAGCGGTGAAAAGATATTCTGAGCAAAAGCAGCAGTATCAAAACGGTGCCGGATGATAAAGTTCGGAAGCAGAGCCAACTTCGCCTGCATCAGTTTGGCAACCGACGAAAATGCTGCGACAAGTACAACTTTACTGGAGTGCCTGTGTGAACCTACATACGCAGCCACTGATGAGCCAAGACTAAATCCAAGAAGTGCAGTCTCACCATACTCATCCGTGCACCAGTCATAGATCTTCAACCCATCTTCAAGCAGCACATCCTCTGCCGGTCGTCCTCCACTCTCACCGTAACCACGGTAGTTAAAAGTGACTATCCGTATATCTGGACAGTGTTCAGAGAACATCCCGATCAGAGCCACACTGTCTTGAGATCTTCCGCCAAAATAGAGCAGTGTCATCGTTGGCTTCTGCGGTTCATAGACGATCCCCTCAAGCATGACATCAGGAGCCACTTCCATCTCTTGCAGATGATAAGCGTGCGCATTTTTGATCATCCAGGAGCGCTCAAGATGGTGTTTTGGATTAAAGATCAACTTATGTTGCAGAAAATAGAACAGTATGCCTGGTACTATTATCAGCAATAGAGCGACTATTATCAAGATCTCAACCATCTTTTCTCCTTTTAGCCCAGCGTAGCAGAAACCTCGTAGGATCAAGTCGATCGTCCATCGGCTCTCCATCAATAAGATGACGGCTTAACATCTCCGCCAGATAAGGTCCGAGCACAAAACCATAACCACCTGTCCCGTTGATGATATATAACCCGGGATGATAGGCTAATGATGTCTTGTCTATTCTAGCACCTTTAAGTAACTCTGGATGTGCTTCAAGGCTTTTTTTGGCATTAGCGACACGTCCAAGCAACGGAAGGTAATCATTCGAGCCCGAACGTAGCCCGGTATAGTCTTTTAAGATCTCTATATCCTCGAGCTTGACTGAACTGATCGCTTTCTCTATAAGTACTTCTCGCCCTGCTTCGACATCATAGACTATCTGCGACTTCTGAGGATGATAGTGGACATCATGCGTCGCACCAATAGCGGAAAAGCCCTCTTCCGTGGTAGGAGCCAGAGAGACCTTATGATGGATGATATGGGGTATCTTTGTCGATGTCCTGATATCAATACGGTGTCCCCAGACAGCACGCAGCTGAATATAGGGTTCATCCAGTACTGGCAAATAAGCACCTGTGGCCAGGATGACTTTTTTTGCTGTGATCGTTCCTATCTGCCACCCTGACTTGAGCTCTGTGATACTCTTTATCTCTTCATGAAAAAAAGTCGCATCAGCGCCAAGCGCCTCACACATCTTCTGTGCATCGACGACACCGCTCTCTTTGATATAGACCGACTCAAACGCTTTCGCACTCTCGTTCAATAGTCTACCACTGCTCTGTGGTCTACTCGCTAGCGCGATCTTCGTGTACTCTCTAAAGCTGATGACTTTAGTATTCTCATCACTCTGTTTGGCAATATGAAGTTGTGAGGCGTTGCTGATATGTTCGGGAAACGATCTATCATAAAACTGCAGTGAGTAGAGGTAAGCCTCTTCGATCAGGTCTTTAAGCGAACCGCCTTTGGAGATCTTTGGTGAGATGAACGCGCCCGCGGCCCCACTCCCTCCGGCAGCTATGGCCTCTCTGTCAAACAACGCTACGCGAAGTCCGGAACGTGTCAGGAAATGGGCTGATGCTGCACCGTTGATACCGGCGCCGATGATAGCTACATCAAACACTGATCTCTTTGATATCTGCGATGGAGAGCAATGACTTGTAGATGGAGCCGATCAACGCCTTTCGATTCTCTTTCACCGCCACATCCTCAGCATTGACCATCACATTATCAAAGAAGCTGTCCAGGTACGACTTAAGACCAAAAAGTGCGTCCAGGTTTGCTTCGTAGCTCTCATAACTCTGTGATATGACTTTGGTATAAGCATCATGAAGCTGTGTCTCATACTCACTCTCAAACAGTGCTGGATCGACGCTAAGCTCTTTAGTCAGGTCAACATCTTTTCTGGTGATGTTCGCTACTCGTTTAAAGGTCGAGAAAACGGTACCGAAAGTCTCACTTTGTGCGATGACATTGACGGCTGTGATCTTCTTATCCATACTCAAGAGCTCGCGTTCACCCGAAGAGAGTACCGCTTTGACGATAGATGGGTTGACCGCATAGAACTGGTTGATACGCTCAAGGAAAAAGCTCTCTAATCTATCATGGTCTATGCCATCATACATGCTTCCGAGAGTATCCAGTATCTGTGAGATATCAAAAGTCATCTCATGTTCTAGTACGATACGGATCAGCCCGTTCACCGCTCGACGAAGCGCGAACGGGTCACGTGAACCGGTCGGGATCTGATCGATACTGAAAAGGGCCAATAAGGTATCGAGTTTTATCGCCATCGAGACGACAGCACTCAGACGGGTAGAAGGAAGTGCACTCTCCTCACCATCAGGGAGGTACTGCTCTTTAAGTGCCAGTGCCACTTCAGGCTTCTCCCCCAGTTCATTGGCATAATAATGACCCATCAGGCCCTGAAGTTCGGTAAACTCATAGACCATCTCACTCATCAGGTCAGCTTTGGCGATAGCTATCGAACGCTCCAGTAATGTTTTGTTCTCCTCATCGCTTTTGCCATTCTCTTGGGCGATCAGGCCGCGATACTGTTCAAACAGCAGATGCGCTATGGCGGTCTCACGCTCTATCTTGTCTGTCAGACTGCCCAGCCCTTTCATGAAGACTACCTTCTCCAGACCTTCAGTCGAGAGCCCGTTACGTAGATCATTATCATAAAAGAATAGTGCATCAGCCAGACGTGGGCGCAAGACTCGTTCATTACCCTCGATGACTTTTGAGAGATCATCACTCAGGGCATTACTGACAACGACAAAACGGTTAATAAGCTTACCCTCTTTAAAGACAGGGAAATAGCGCTGATGCTCTTTCATCGATGTGATGATGACCTCAGGAGGAAGACGTAAGAAAGCTTCGTCAAAACTTCCCAGAAGTGCAGTCGGGAACTCTGTGATCGCGACGACCTCATCAAGTAATTCCTCATCGATCTCTATTTCAACGCCCTGACTATCTTGTAATACGGTGAACTCATCAAGGATCTTACGACGACGTTCATCAGGAAAGAGCATCACCGATCCGGTTTTAAGGATCTCAAAGTAGGCCTTCTCATCTGTGACGGCCTGCGCTTCGAATGCTGCCATACGATGCACATAAGTGACCGCTGAGGAGTGGACATCGAACAGCTGCATATCCACAGTATCCTTACCTAGCATCACATTGACCCAGCGTACCGGACGAATAAAGCTTTCGCTAAGCGATCCCCAGCGCATCGATTTACCAAAGCTCAGACTTCGCATCCACTTGTTGATCATCGCTGGCAACAATGCCTCACTCGGCTGACCAGGTATACTTTTTTTATAGTAAAGTACCTCTTTACCGCCTTTTTCCGCACGCCCTATCTCATCAAGTGAGACACCGCATTTACGGGCAAAACCCTCAGCAGCTTTTGTCGGTTTTCCATCTTTGAAGGCTATAGCGACAGGTGCACCGAAGAACTCCTCTTCGCTTTCAGCCTGTATGACATTGAACTCCCGATGCCAAAGTACAAGACGACGTGGTGTATAGGTAAACTCAAACTCACTTAAAAGTGCGTTCTCCTCAAGGATATCTGCCCATTTTTTCTCTATGTTCGGAAGTTCTTTGAGTAGAGGTACTGCCGGAAGCTCTTCTACGCCGATCTCAATTAAAAGTGGTTGAAGCATTATCTGTCCAGATCTGGGATTTACTCTTCTCTCCAACTATATCAGGAGAGCTGACCAGGAGAAGTCTGAGAAGTGTGACACCCTATAAAAGGTACTCATATCCCCTGGGAAAAAGTCTGGTGGATTTTATCTATTATCCGGTTAAAAAACGCTGTTAAAGGTAGCCTTGTCTCGACCATGCATAGGCATCAGATCTCAAGAAAATATCGATCTTAATGTAGATAGAGTATACTCTACATATATATTAAAGAGAAGTCTAACGCATATATGACATCCTTCTCGCCTACGATCGTCATCATCAAGGTAATACAGATAATGGAATACTATGGTACAATACGTTTATATTTGTTATTGGGGGTTAAAAATTGACTGATACTTATAAAAGTTATTTACTCACCAATACCGACGATGGGCGTATACTCTTTCAATCTCTGGATGAGAATGGCATCATCATCGATATTGATCAGACGTGGCTCGATTATATGGGATATGAGAAGAGAGATGTCATTGGCAAGCTTATCGGCGAGTTCATCACTATAGACTCATTATACGGACTTGAGCAGGACTTCAACGACCTTAAGAAGTATGGAAAGATAACCGACATCACTCTCAAACTGAAAAAAAGGGATGGATCAAAACATGAAAGCATACTAAATGCCATCTCTACTTATGGAGAACATGAGATCTACGAGCGTCTTGACAATATGCTCCATGACATCGATCTGTATAAGAACTATCGGCATAAAGCTGCTTCTGATCATCTGGGGATCGTCAATAAACTAAAGATGAAGATCACTAACAACTACCAGTTCATCCAAAGACTCTTGGATTCGCGTAGCGAGATCATCGCTATCATCAAAGATGATGAGATCATCCATGCCAATCGTGCTCTACTTCACTTCTTCCGTGTAGCCTCTCTTCAAGAGTTCAATGACAACCGAGACAGTATTAGTACCCACATCGACACTGAGAAAGACCCCTTTCTAACCAACACTGATGATACAGAACACTGGATAGAGACCCTCGCTTTACTAGATGCCTCTGATCGTATCATCTATATGCAAGACTCTCAAGATATCCAACATACCTTTCAGGTCATCATGCATGCAATGGGTCACAGTGCTGATGCACGTCATATCCTGACCTTCGTCGATGTCACCAAGACCTATGTAGCAAAAAAAGTCGAACTTGCGCCCATCGTGCCAGAAATCGAAGAAGAGATCAGCAAAGAGACACTGTTCGACGAGACTGAACAGATAGCCAAGATCGGTAGCTGGGAGTGGGACTCGTTAAGTGAGAAGATACATCTGTCCAAAGGGATCAAGCATATATTGAGTATGACTGAGAAGGCTTCGACCTTTAAAGCAGAAGAACTTTATCACTATATTCACCCCGATGATCGTCCAATGGCCTATCGTCACCTTAAGAAGACCGTGAAAAATAGAGATAACACAGAGTTTATCTGCCGTATCATCGCGGATCCATCAAACATCCAATACATCAAAGTCGTCGTGCGCGTCAAGGAGCCAAAGGCAGAGACGATCAGACTTATCGGAATCATCTTTGATGTCACAGAACACTATACCGCCAAAGAGGCTCTCAAGAGAGAACATTCTCTACTACAGACCATGATCGACGGGATCGACTACTCTGTCATGATGATCAGACCCGACTATACTATAGAGCTGATGAACGAGACTGCACAAGAGTCCCTCGACAAATCCTACATCACAGATATGCAGAACCCTAGATGCTATGAGGTATCACACCACCGTTCAGCCCCATGTGACGGCGCCGACCACCCCTGTCCCATGATGGATGTGATGAGTTCTGGTAGTCCTTCAACAGTGTTACATAGCCATAGTGATGGCTCCTTTAGCGAACTGCTAGCAGTACCGTTAAAAGATGAGCAGGGAAATATTTACGCCATCACCGAATCTGAACGTGACATCACAACGCATATGGAGGTACAGAACGAACTTCGTATGCAAAAACAGGTACTCGCTTTTCAAGCAGAACATGATACGCTTACAGGATTACCAAACCGTGCCCTATTCATGGATCGTCTACAGCAATCCATAAAAAATGCAAGAAGAGGTTATACCAAGACCGCGCTGCTGTTTATCGACCTGGACCATTTTAAAGAGATCAACGACACACTTGGACATGCCATGGGTGATAAAGTCCTCATCGAAGTCGCCAATAAACTTCACCATAACGTACGCGAAGTCGATACTGTCGCCCGCCTCTCCGGCGACGAGTTCACCATCATCCTTGAGAACATCACCAATATGGATGACATCACCGAGATCGCAAGAAAGATACTGCATACCTTTCAGCAACCGATGCAGATCGACGGTATGCACATGAAAAGTACCATGAGTATCGGGATCAGTACCTTTCCCGATGATGGCAACACCCCTGAGGAACTTTTACAAAATGCCGATACCGCTATGTATAAGGCGAAAAACAGCGGAAAAAATAGATATCACTACTATGCCTCATCGATGACAGAACGTATCTTTGAGCGCTCTGTCACTGAAAGCTGTCTTAGAAATTCGATAGACAGTGATAAGCTGCTCATCTATTATCAGCCTCAGATCAATGCAGAGAGTAATACTGTCATAGGTGTCGAAGCATTAGTACGATGGGACCTTGCCGATCTCGGTATCGTACTGCCTTCACAGTTTATGCCGTTGGCAGAGGAGAGTTCTTTACAACAAAACATCGATAACTGGGTGATGCGTCAGGCTATGACACAGACAGTCCAGTGGTATGAACAGGGACTCAGACCTGGAAGACTCTCTTTGAACCTCTCCATGAAACAGCTGCTGGAGGATGACTTCCTATCACAACTGCACAATGCCCTTCATGATACCGGATGTAAAGCCCAATGGCTTATCATCGAGCTAAAAGAGGAGCAGATCTTACTCGATACTGAGAAAGCTATCATCCGACTGCAGCAGATCAAAGACCTTGGAGTCGGTCTGACCATCGATGACTTTGGTATGGGTACCACCTCGTTGAAGAACCTTATACGCCTGCCAGTCACAAGACTCAAGATCGATGACTCCTTCGTCCGTAATATCCCCGAAAGCAAAAAAGACGCGGATCTGGTACGCTCTGTGATCGCTCTGACTAAGAGTATCGATCTCAAGGTCACCGCAAAAGGTGTCGAAACGGACGCACAGCAGGAGTTTTTGATGCATGAAGGGTGTCAAGACCTCCAAGGTTACCTCTACGGTCAACCGATGCCTGCAGATCAGATGGGAGAATATCTGCTAAAGAACAAAGAGATAGACCCATCTGCCGCCTAGGTTCTAGGGGCCTTTGTAATCACCATAAAATACCAAATAAACAAGTCCGTCTGACTACCACTAACGCTAAGTTTACTTCGGCAGCAGGCCCACACCCCAGAAGTACTTTGTCGCTACGCTCGGGCGCGCACCTTTGTGCTCTTGGTCAGTCGTTTAAACGTCTACTCCTCCTCGTTTCTTAGTCCATCATTAAATAAGATAGATTCTCTCTCATTTATGTTTAGTTGAAATTTATATCGTTAAAATGCCTCCATCAAACCACACACAAGGACACCATATGCCAAAGATCAATAAATACGTTGATATCGATACTGTAGAGCGCGAAGCTAAAAAAGACTTGATCGACCGTCACTCACCATTCATCACTGTTGCTGGTGAAGCAAAAAAAGGCGAGATGCTTGCTGTTAATGTAAAGATGGGTCAAGAGTATACACACCCAGATGATTTTGATCACTACATCGAGAGTATCACACTTTTCAATGGTGAGACTAAACTAGCGATGACAACGTTTGTCCCAGGAACACTTGGAAATGAGAAATCTCACTCAGAAGTGACATTCAACATCCGTCCAATGGGTAAAAAGCTTAACCTAGTAGCACACGGATACTGTACAAAACACGGTATTTGGGAATCAACTCCTGTTGTTGTAGAAGTAGCTGAGTAATCACGACTTCATGATATAAGGTCTCCTCGCCTTATATCCCTCTTCACATCTTATTTCACTCTACCATCAAACAAATACCAGTCGAAACCCAGATCACATCTTCGACACGCTGACTATTTGATACAATAAAAATAGTGTCTCTCTGAAAGTTTGGCATCTCTCACCGGACCCTCACTACTGTTTTGCACTATATTATAAGAGATCGCGTTATTTTGCTCTGCTGTCCAGAACCAGGCATCTTTAGGCTCGCTTATCTTATTGGCACCAATGATCTCTCTCATCTCATTGACTGACGGCAGCCGCATATCCTGTTCGAGACAACCGGGAAAAGCATCTGAGAACGGCAATCGATAGCGACTGATATAGAAAGAGCTCCCTTTTTTTCTCTGTAAGGAGAACATCTCAGCTTTATAGACTATATCAGAAGTCAGTGTAACACTCTTCTCGATCTTCTCATACCCTTTTTTCGATACACGTATCTTATATTTTCCCTTAGGAAGCTCTATTCCAGCATGATAGACCTCCTTGATGTTAAGGATCTGAACCTTCGCATCTGAAGGAGAGCTCTTTATGGTCAAAGCGAAAGGCCCTGAAGAGAGTGAGACAGAGTAGCTGACATCGCGATCAAGGTCTATCCAGAACGACCGGCTTTCATACCCTTTTTTTGAGACTTTGATATGATATTTACCTTCTGCAAGCACTATTGCATCACTATAGCGGGGTTGGATGTTCAATATCTGTACTTTCGCATCTGATGGTGTAGTCTGTATGGTCAATCTCCATTGAGTCGTATCAGGCACTGTCGACTCTTCTATCTTTACGGGTGACATTATTTGCTCTGGTACGGCTTCGTGCTGCATCAGAGTCTCCATCTCAGAGATAAACATCTTATCCGTGTAGTAAAACGACCAGACTCCTATACCAATAGCCAAAAAGACGATGAGCGCGATAGCTCCCACTCTTACTCTCGAACGAAACTCAGATGTAGGTGTACCCTTCTTCTTGAGGACACTGTTCTCCAGATCACTGTCAGCTAACTGTTCCAAGGTACTGACCTTTTGCTTTTCGACCTTCTGTTTGGCAGCATATTTCTTTTCAAGACCCATATTTCTCTTCAACTGTGCCACACGCATAAGAATATACTTCTCTCTGGCATTAGCCTCCATCTGTCCACTTAATCCCAATGCTTTTTGCCACACTTCCTCGTTAAGATCGTTGTTTTCCAACTCTCCTCGAGCATACTCGATCAATTCTGATTCATCTATATCAGTTTTATTACTCTTCATCACACACCTTATGGGATATCTTCTAAGATAATGGTATCAAAAAAAGCGTTTTATACCACTTACGTTATGA
>JADGEC010000173.1 GCA_016744575.1 Sulfurimonadaceae bacterium
ACGGCCCAATATGGCCCTTGGCGGTATCACGCCAAAGCAGAAGTTGGCCCTTGTGGCTTGACTCTACTTTTGAAGGATATTATAAATGGGAGGATTACCTAAGGTCATTTACACTAGTATGAGATCTCTTGTTACTGAGTATATTACATGTTGAATGTGATCTGCTGATCAAGAAAGCTAATCCTATATTTATCATGTTCTGCACCATCAGCAACTATACTTGGCAGCTATCAGATCCATATAATGATCTTTATCCCATTATCATTTTGATGAGTCGTGATAAAAGTAAAGAGTGATGTATTTGAGATGATAGTTGATCTGATAATTTAAAGGGAGAGTCAATAGATCTTGAAGGTAGTCAGTCGGGTTATATCTGTTTAGTCCCAATGCCTTGCATTGGGACTATGTTTAAAGACGACTATTAAAAGTCACCATCTTCTTTACCAGCTTCATCCATCATCAGGTAGATCGTATCTCTAACGTGTTCAGCTTTTTCCAACATCTCAGGAGGTAGTGTCTCTCCACCAAAGAGCATAAGTTCCATTGACATAGTGTACATCCATCTAGTACCATCATCATGTTCTATGATCGCGATTCGACAAGGCATGAATGCAGAAAATGATTCTGAGAAGTCAATAAAGACTTTAGCAATACTTGGGCTACAAAAAGAGACAAATCTGATCAATTTTGTTTTGTTACCTCTTTGATCGACACCGCTTGTCGACATCGTAGCATCACCGACTACTTTAAAGTTTGCACCTAATGCGATCTCTGTAAAGTTCTCAACAAGTTCTTCAGTCGATACTGCTTCTTCGATCTGAACCTTTTTGACCATTGCTGCTGGAGCGTTACCAGTCTCTAAGACTCTCTTAAACATACCTATGTACTCTGGTAGAGCTTGTGGGTCAAGTTTTTCAATAGCATCCATGTCAATGCCTGCAAGGTCATATTTTTCCATCATATCCATTTTCCCACCAATGTCATAGCTGAAATAAGCTCCAAGTATTCCTACTATTGACAGCGCACCGATCACACTTAAAATATTTTTTAACATATTTATCTTCCTTTTTTTTCTTGTTATTATTTATATGTTCTTGTCAAACATATCGTTGTAAAGGGCGGTTGCCCAACTATAGATAGAGTCTGCGTTAACAGTCCCATCTTTGACCCAGTCCTCACTTCCGGATGTGGAAGCAAAACTAAACGTTGAATCTGTTTTATTATAAGCGTACTGAGTATAGATATATATGGCTCTCTCAGGTGCTATGGAAACAGCAGAAAAACATGTTGTCGTTGGCGGCTCCCATTTGATTTTTTTAGTCTTGTTGATCTTTTGTGCGATCAACTTTGCTACGTGATGACCTTCAGAATTTGAAGTATTACCTGATTTGGAAAAGCCCATAGGTCTTGAATCACCGGTAACAAATATATCTTTCTCACCCTTGACTTCATAGGTCAGAGGATCGATATCTCCCTCGAGCATGTTCTTGCCATCTTTAGCTATGCCGACCCTTTCCAAGATCTTTGCCCCTCGAACATGAGGATAAAAGGCTGCATCTTCAAACTCGATCTCGTCAAAATCTGTCTCGACTATCTTATTGTCGAGGTCAATACTATTGATGACGGTGTTTGGCATATACTCGATGTAATCACTATAGAGCTCATCAAAAGCGGATTGAAAGCCTTTTTTCTTGATAGTGATAGCATTGTTCTCATCGAGTATGATGACTTTGGCTTTTAACTTTTTCTGTTTGAAATAGTCTGCGATGACACAGGCTCTCTCATACGGTGCCGGAAGACATCTATAGTTTCCACTTGGGACTGTCAGAATAAAGTTACCGCTCTTAAAGTCCTGGACTTTGTTCTTAAGACTGATATGTTCAGATCCGGGTATGAAACCAGCCGGATACTCTTGTCTAAGTCTTGTCTCAAATGCTATGTCATCTGTCCAGCGTGAGTAATCGTAATCAATACCCGGTGCAAAGACAAGGTAATCAAAATCGATATCACCGTCACTGGTCTCTAAAACACGCTTTTTGCGATCAAGGCCGATCGCAGTCGCATGAAAATAAGTATAGTCGTTCTCTCTAGCAGCTTGGAGATAGTCATGAGTCAAATACTCTAACTCTACCTTATCTACAAGCCATAGGTTACTAAGAGGACATGATATGAACTCATGTCTCTGTTCGACCAATACTACATCTGCATTGGGAGCAAATAGCTTTGTATATTTTGCAATAGAGAGTCCGGACCAGCCGCCACCTACAACAACTACTCTTGGGCCTTTTGCTGCTGCCAGAGGAGCTTTGTACGTCGTCTTAGTCTTTTCTACTTTACTTGGTGGTCGTAGTTTGTCCGTTGTACTAGCATACCCACTAGTCGCAGTCGCAGCTACAAATACACCAGAAAACTGTAATGCTTTTCTTCTTGAGATAGCCATTAATACGTCCTGTCTTTAAAATCTTTTATTTGACTATTGTGCATAAAAAATTCGATCAAACCCCATAAATAGTCACTCTTAAACATGATAAATAGCTAGCTTTAAATACAAAAGGCTATCTATGAGTAGTGGCAATACTATCATATTTGCGATAAGTGATCAGTTAAAAGAGCTTATACTTGAGGTCCTGAGAGAGAGACACTATTGATATGGGTATTTTTGATCCAAAAAAATAATATGTATAATAATATATTATTGTCAGCTATCGGTTTTGTACGTTAACAGATATTATTACAGGTAGATCTTGTGAAAGTCTACGGTGCTAAAAAAATTGATAAGATGTTATTTTCTATATGAAAATGAGCTATCTCTTATACGTGTTAAGATAAAGTCTAGAAAAAAGAGGGTCAGTCATGCTTTTTGAGACAGGTTTTCTAGGTACTGGTGCTCCTCTTTATCTGGATGTCATCACTCTTTACTTTGGTATTTTACCTTTTATACTTGCCGGGTCGATCTTATTTGCTATCCGTAAACAGTATGCGCTGCACTACCGTTCGCAGATAGCTATCTTTATCATCACAGTGGTGATGGTGCTACTTTTTGAGATAGGGATGCGGATCGACGGTGGTTTTATGACCTACATGGAGGAGGGTGTCATGTCGATGGCACTCTTCTCCATCTTTCTTGCCGTCCATATCGCAGTGGCTGTCATATCGGTCATCTTATGGACGATAGTCCTGTATACAAGCTTTCGTGAGTACAAAGCTGGTGTCGATATGGTCGAATTTGCACGCACTCATAAGCGCAAGAGCCGTCTGCTCTTCGGCGGTTTGACGTTTACATCAGTAACGGGAGTGTTGATCTATCTCATCTTATTCGTGTGGTAGTGAATAATAAGCGGGCGCTTTACATGGTCAGTATCAAACTGTCAGGTGTCTTAGAACTTGTTTTTATTGACATCTTCTGAGAGCCTTGAAGCCATCTCTTTGACCTTATTGGCTATCTGACTGACTTCCTGCGCAGTCTGGGTATTGACTTGTGTTGATGCATCGATCTCAGAGATAGTACTGTTTATTTTGGCTATACCTACACTTTGCCCATCCATGCTTGTGCCGATCTCTTCGATCGATTGACTCAAGATATTGACATTGGCATTGATCTGGGCCAGTGATTTTTGCGTACGTTCAGCCAGTTTTCTCACTTCATCAGCGACAACCGCGAAACCGCGGCCATGCTCACCTGCTCTGGCAGCTTCAATAGCGGCATTAAGTGCCAATAAGTTTGTCTGGTCAGCAATATCACCGATTATCTCTACTATAGAGTGGATGTCTTTTGTCTGGGTCACGACCTCTTTTGTCTGTATCGATGTTGATTCCACCGAGATCGTTATCTGTTCCATAGCGGAGGCTGTCTCTTCCAGACCACTTGCCTGCTGCATCGTAGAACTGCTTAATCCTTCCATCTCTGATTGTAAGCTATCTGCTTTTTCCAAAAGTTCAGTCGAACTGTTTGAAGAGGCCTCTAACATCATGACAATGGCTTCGTGCAACTTATTGATATCTATGACCAAGGTATCAAGGAGACCATTTTTTTCGATGCCTTTGATGACCAATTCTGTTGTGTAGTCTTGTCTTGTATACTCGTCTAACCTACTAGTCACTGTACGGAAATGCATCTGTAGATCACTCAGGGCTTGATTTACCGTAGATCTTAAAAGCATCAAACTGGGATTACGGGTATCTTTTTCTATCTGTTGCGAGAAGGAACCTCTTTCTACTCTTGCCATGACAGATTGAACATCTTCTATGAAGAGTTTGTCCTCTTTTAATCCATCATCGATGGATCTTAGATAGGCATTGAAGTTTCGCGCGATAATACCTATCTCATCATCAGTTATCAGGGCTATCGTGTGTGATGTGTCATTGCCTTGTGAGAGTTTGATGATCGCATCATCTAAGGAGCGTAGTGAACTGAGGATACTTGCCGAAATAGTATAAGCCATTATGAGTATCATCAATATAAGTATACCGGTCACGATGATCGCCGTAGTATGAAGGCTGAGTGTCTTTGAACTTATAGCCTCTTTAGTCGAATCCATCAGATGTCGCAGTACCTCTTCTGTTGTGTGTATCACTTGTCTCATCTGACCATGTATACCTGCTGTACTATCAAGTCCAATGGCACGCTCTTCTTTGACCAGTGCTA
>JADGEC010000049.1 GCA_016744575.1 Sulfurimonadaceae bacterium
GATGCGCCCTTTATCAAGGCTGTAGGGAGTGAGTTCAAGTTTGACCTTGTCTCCCGGGAGGATCTTGATATAGTGCATACGCATCTTACCAGCGATGTGACATAAGATCACATGCCCGTTATCAAGCTCTACGCGAAATGTTGCGTTCGGCAGCGCTTCGACTACTTTACCATCGACTTCAATAACATCAGCTTTTGACATCTATTTGTACCCTTTAAACTTTTGAAAGTATTTCAGCTCTGCCGTTTATCACAGCGACTGTATGTTCATAATGTGAACCCCGGAGGCCGTCACTGCTGACGACATCCCACTTGTTCTCCAAGATAACAGCCTTGTCCTCTTTTTGACAGATCATCGGCTCCAGACAAAAGACCATACCGTTCTTGATCTTAGGTCCTGACTTTGGGTTATCCCCTTCGAGATAGTTCGGGATCTCCGGTTCTTCATGTGGTTTCTTTCCAATACCGTGACCACAAAAGCCACGTAAAGGTATAAAACCTCTATCGAGGATAAACTGCTCTATCAGATGGGAAAGCTCTTTAAAACGCATACCGTCACGAATGTTTTCGATAGCGTAATACAAGGTGTCTTTCGCACATGCGATAAGTGCTTCATCCTCTTCGGTCACCTTCCCGACAGGGACTGAGACTGCTGCGTCACCAAAGTAACCGTCAAGCTCTGTCCCAATATCGTACCCGATGACATCACCCTCTTTAAGGAGATAGTCAGTCGGAATACCATGGATTATGACTTCATTGAGAGATGTGCATACAGCTGAGGGAAAACCATACAGACCTTTAAAAGAGGGCTTAGCACCATGAGCAAGGATAAACTCCTCTGCCATGTCGTTTAGCTCTTTAAGGCTTACGCCCGGTCGTGTATGCTCTTCTAGCAGTTTTAACGCGCCGGCAACGATCTTGTTGGCGGCTCTGAGTTTTTCTATCTCTTGTGGTTTGCGCAGCGCAATGGCCATCTTTATAGACCAACCGCGCTTAAAGTCTCGTATTTGCTCATATAGACCTGAGCCTCGATCTTACGCATCGTATCCAGGGCGACCTGAACGACGATCAGTACAGCTGTACCACCAAAGAAGAAAGGAACTCCCATACCTTTGATGATCATGAATGGCAGTGTTGCCACCAGACCAAGGTAGATGGCTCCTGAGAATGTAAGACGACTGGCGACTTCATTCAAAAACTCTTTAGTAGAATTACCCGGACGTACACCCGGAATAAAACCACCTTGACGTTTTAGGTTGTCAGAGATATCTTTCGCATTAAAGACGATCGATGCATAGAAGTAGGCAAAAAAGACTACAAACAAGAACGTCAAGAAGTTAAAGAAATAACCATTTGGGTTCAATACATCGGCTACAGCCTGCACATAAGGATTAGTACTCGATGAGAGTACCGTCATCGGGAACATCAAGATCGCCGAAGCGAAGATGACCGGGATGACACCTGAAAGGTTTACCTTGATAGGGATGTAGTTCATAACACGTTTGTTCTGGTTTTGTAACATCGTCTTCTTGGCGTAGGTAATAGGTACCCTACGTTCGCCCAATTCGACATAGATGATGACAAAGACCGTAGCCAGGATCAAGATCAAGATACCGATGAGAGTTATGAAACTCATAGCACCGGTATTGATCATTGTGATAGACTGGCTTATAGCACTTGGGATCGCAGAGACAATACCAGCGAAGATGATCAAAGAGATACCGTTACCGATACCACTTTGCGTGATCTGCTCACCGATCCACATCAACAACATCGTACCCGCAAGCATAGAGACTGCAGAGATGAGGATGAAGGTGTTCTGGTCGATCAATATAGCACTACCACCGTCTTTTCCTGTCAACGACTGAAGACCGACACTTACACCAATAGCTTGTATCAGCGTGATGACGATCGTCGCATAACGAATGATCTGCATGTATTTCACCATACCATCACGTTCTTTCTTCATCTGCCCCAGATTTGGGAATGTCGCAGCGAGAAGTTCCATGATGATAGACGCGGTGATATAAGGCATGATACCCAATGAGATAATAGAAAGACGTTCGACAGCATTACCGCTGAACATGTTCATAAGACCTAGTGCATCGCTTTGGTGGGAATCGAAGAAGGAGGCAATGACTGCCGTGTCAACACCCGGTACTGGCACATAAGCCAGTAACCGGTAAAGAAACAAAAAACCGACCGTGATCAGAATCTTATTTATGAGTTGTTTGTTCACTATCAGTTACCAGTAGTAGTTACGTTTTCGTCTTTGATCTTGTCAGCAAGACCTTTAGCAGAAGCACCTACCAATTTGATAGCCTTGACTGATCTACCGATCTTATGGACAGAACGGATGTTCTCGATCGTGATCTCTTCAAGTTCTGCGACAGCTTTGATACGCTCGACATTGATGACATAAGGTTTTTCAACATGTGATGTAAAACCGATCTTTGGTAGACGTTTTGCCAAAGGCTGCTGACCACCCTCGAAGTTACGCTTGCGCTTGTAACCTGAACGTGATTTTTGACCCTTGTTTCCGCGAGTAGCTGTTTTACCCATTCCACTACCCTGACCACGACCAACACGTTTACGTGATGATGTAGATCCGACAGCTGGAGTTAGATTTTCTAGTCCCATGATTATCCCTTAATGCGTGAAAGTGCTTCAACAGTAGCACGGACAACAGTATTTGGATTGTTAGAGCCTATTGACTTGGTAAGGATATCTTGTATCCCCGCCAGTTCAAGGACCGGACGTAAAGCACCACCGGCGATAACACCAGTACCTTCAGATGCCGGCTTAAGCAGAATGCGACTTGCATTGTACTTGTGCTCGATATCGTGTGCGATAGTAGTACCCTTGATGCTAACTTTTGTAAGGTTCTTGAACGCATTGTCAACTGCCTTACGAATAGCATCAGGGACTTCTTTTGCTTTTCCTGTGCCGTAACCGACAGTACCGTTCTTATCGCCTACAACGACTAGCGCAGTAAAACGAAAGCGACGTCCACCTTTTACGACTTTTGTCACACGACCGATGTTGACGATCGATTCTTCAAACTCTTCTTTATTGATAGTATCCATCAATCAGCCCTTAAAACTTGATTTCGTTTGCACGAAGTGCTTCAGCAAATGCCGAGACTACGCCATGATAGACGTAACCGTTACGGTCAAATACGATCTCGTTGATACCGGCATCTTTCAATGTCGTAGCAAACGCTTCACCCAGTTTGGCAGCATCTTCTCTGTTTGCTTTCAAGCTAAGTGACTTAGAGTGAATAGCAGCCAATGTGACGCTTTGACCATCATCGATCGCCTGAGCACTCATATAACGGTTAGAGCGAAATACTGATACACGAGGTTTAGCACTGCTTCCTGTAATATGAGCACGGACACGGCGCTTACGCTGAACGCGTGTAGCGGCTTTAGCTTTTAATGTTTTTGCATTCATCCATCTACCCCTTATTTCTTAGCAGTTTTACCGGCTTTACGCACGATATGCTCTTCAACGTATTTCACACCCTTGCCCTTATACGGCTCTGGTGGACGGAACGATCTGATCTCTGCAGCAGTCTGACCGACTACTTGATTGTCATTACCTTTGATGGTGATGACGTTCTTCTCGACGATGATCTCAAGACCAGCTGGGATATCATAGTTGATATCGTGTGAGTGACCAAGTTGAAGGTTAAGTACCTTGCCTTTGACAGCAGCACGATAACCGACACCATTGATCTCTAATTGCTTTGAGAAGCCCTTAGTCAATCCAGTGATGATGTTTGCAGCCAGTGCGCGGTATGTTCCCCAAAACGCACGATCCTCACGCTCATCAGAGTTACTGCTGAAAGTAAGTACATTACCTTCTACAGCAATACCGACGTTGCCCATTGTGTCAAGAGTACGAGTACTCTTACCTTTTACAAATGTGACAATAGCGCCATCTACAGTTACTTTGATATCTGCAGGAAATTCGACAGGTTTTTTACCAATACGACTCATATCCTACCCCCTACCAGACTGTACACATGACTTCGCCGCCAATGCCAAGCTCGAAAGCTTTATCATTAGGGAGAACGCCTTTGGATGTTGAGACGATAATGGTACCGTAACCGTTTTTGAAACGCTTGATATCTGCAGCCGGCTTATAGACACGACGTCCTGGCTTTGATACACGTTTCATCTCATTGATGACAGTCTTACCGTTCTCATCATACTTAAGTACGACGTTGATAGTCTTCTTGACACCATTCTCAATAACGTTGAAACTCTCAACGTAACCCTTGTCAGCCAAAATACCGACCATTGCTTCAACTGACTTTGAGTGAACCAAAGTAGCTACGTCAAGACGACGCATAGCAGCATTACGAATACGTGTCAGCGAATCCGATATTAAATCATTTATCATTTTTTTTCCTTGTTAACAATTAGGAGTTTCCGAACCGGTAAGACTACCAGCTAGACTTTCTAACGCCTGGGATCAATCCCTCATTTGCCATTTTTCTAAAGCAAACACGACAGATACCGAAATCACGAAGTACAGAGTGTGGGCGACCACAGATCTGACAACGAGTATAGCCACGGACTTTGAACTTAGGTGTACGTTTCGCTTTCGCGATCATTGACTTCTTAGCCATTATTCTCTTCCTTTTGCAAATGGCATGCCAAGTGCTTCAAGCATTGTGAAAGCTTCTTTGTCACTGTTCGTAGTAGTCACGACAGTGATGTTCATACCATGGATCTGCATGATGGAATCGTAATCGACTTCTGGGAAGATCAACTGCTCAGTCAGACCGAAGTTATAATTACCACGTCCGTCAAAACCGTTACGACCGATACCACGGAAGTCTTTCACACGTGGAAGTGCAATAGAGATAAGTCTATCTAGGAATTCCCACATCTTAGCTCCGCGAAGTGTCACTTTGACACCGACCGGCATACCTTCACGTACTTTGAAACCTGCAACAGATTTCTTAGCGATGACGGTAGAAGCTTTTTGACCAGCGATCACGCTGATGGTCTCTTGGATGTTCTGCATCAATTTGTTGTCTTTCATCGCGAAACCGGCACCGACACTGATATTGATCTTCTCAATACCAGGGATCTGCATAGGGTTCTTGATGTCAAGAGTCGACTGAAGTTCTGGTTTAAGTGCCAGATATTTCGCTTTCATTCTAGCCATTACTTACGCCTCCACTTTACGGACATTTGAAGCATCTACAGGCATCTCTTTAGTCTGAAAGCCGCCTTTAGGGTTCTCTTCTGTCGGCTTGACTGTCTTCTTGACAGTCTTAACGCCTTGGACGATCACTTTGTTCTTCTTTGGGAATACTGCAAGGATCTCTGCTTTAGTGCCTTTATCGTCACCAGCAAGTACCTCTACTGTATCGCCCTTTTTGAAATTAAACTTTGCCATTATACGACCTCCGGAGCCAGGGAAACGATCTTCATGAAACCGGCATAACGGACCTCACGACTGATCGGGCCGAAAATACGTGTTCCGATCGGCTCTTTTTTAGCATCAAGGATGACCGCAGCATTGTCGTCGAAACGGATCAAAGAACCGTTTTCACGCTGTACCTCTTTTTTGGTACGAACGACGACAGCTTTGACAACCTGACCTTTTTTTACTTTAGCAGTAGGTGTCGCCTTCTTTACAGAAGCGACGATCACATCACCGACAGATGCATAGCGACGTTTTGAACCGCCAAGCACTTTGATACACATGATCTCTTTTGCACCGGTATTGTCCGCGACATTAAGGCGTGAGAAACTCTGGATCATTACTCAGCTCCTGTCACTACAGTCTTCAATCTAAAAGACTTGCTTTTAGAGATAGGACGACATTCGATAGCTATGATCTCGTCACCTACGTTCAAGGTGTTGTTCTCATCATGTATCATGTACTTTTTGAAACGCTTTACTGTCTTGTGGTAACGTGGATGCATAACACGACGCTCGACAACGATAGTCGCTGTCTTCTCGCCTGCTTTTTTGATTACGGTACCTTGGATCTCTCTTTTATGTGTCATAGGCCGACCCTTACTTCGCTGCTATAATAGCAGTGTTGATACGTGCAATGGCTTTTTTCACATCGCGGATCTCGCTAGTGTTAGTCAGTTGCATCATCTTTTGCTTGATCTTCAGAGTGAAGAGCTCAGTCTTCTTCTCTTTGAGCATTCCCTGAAGTTCAGTTGCTGTCTTATCTGCTAATTCAGAAAATCTCATTATTCATCTCCGCAGTCACGATTTTTGTTTTAAATGGTAGCTTGTGCATCGCAAGAAGGAGTGCTTCACGAGCCAAAGTCTCATCTACACCACCCATCTCAAAGATAATACGGCCAGGCTTGATGTTCATGACCCACTGGTCTACAGCACCCTTACCTTTACCCATACGTACTTCAAGCGGCTTAGCAGTAAGCGGCTTAGCTGGAAACACACGGATCCAGATCTTACCCTGACGTTTGATATGACGCGTAGCTGCAATACGAGCTGCTTCAATCTGACGTGAGTTGATACGGCCCGCTTCTACCGCTTTAAACGCGATATCACCGAAAGCCAATGTATAGCCTGAACGAGCGTAACCACGGTTACGTCCCTTCATCATCTTACGATATTTGGTTCTTTTAGGCATCAACATGATTATTCGGCCTTTCCACTGTTCTCGCGTCTAGGAGCACGTTTTGGACGTCTCTGCTCACGCTTCTCTTCTTTTGGCTCAGGCTGAATACCTTTAGCAAGTACCTCACCTTTGAAGATCCAGACTTTGACACCGATGATGCCGTAAGTAGTCTGCGCTTCTGCAAAACCATAATCGATCTTAGCACGTAGTGTATGCAAAGGCACACGACCTTCACGATACCACTCAGTACGTGCCATCTCAGCACCACCAAGACGACCTGCTACTGCGATCTTGATACCTTTGGCACCTGAACGCTGAGCATTTTGCATAGTCTTCTTCATCGCACGACGGAAAGCGATACGACGCTCAAGTTGTGTAGCGACGTTCTCTGCGACGAGTTGTGCAGAAGTCTGTGCTTTTTTCTCTTCTTTGATGTTTACAGAGATGCTTTTACCGATAAGGTTCTGAAGATTAGTCTTCAGCTTTTCGATATCTGCGCCTCTTTTACCGATGATGATCCCTGGGCGAGCTGCGACGATCGTTACACGAAGGCGCTTAGCTGTACGCTCGATGATGATGTTAGCCACACCAGCATAGTAGAGCTCTTTTTTCAGGAATGTACGGATTTTATAATCTTCACCCAGATTGGCAGCTGCTGTATCAAAACTTGGATACCAGCGTGACTCCCAGTTACGGTTGATCCCTAGACGAAGACCAATAGGATTGACTTTCTGACCCATATTATTTACCCTCTACTTCTACTAAGATGTGTGCTGTCGGTTTACGAATACCAGATGCCATACCACGTGCACGAGGACGGAAACGCTTTAGTACCGGACCGTTATCTACACGACAAGACTTGATAATACAGTCTTCTGGCTCTTCACCACTGTTCGCTACTGCTGATGCAACGACTTTAGCGATGATCTTCGCCGCTTTATTTGGAGTGAACTCCAAAGCTGCCAATGCCTCTTCAGCATTCATACCCTGGATCTCACGAGCGATCAAGCGAGACTTGATCGGAGATACACGGATAAATTTTAATAATGCTCTAGCCATGATCAACCAACCTTCTTCTGTACTGAGCCTTTGTGACCCTTGAACGTACGTGTTGGTGCAAATTCGCCGAGTTTATAACCAATGTGGTTCTCAGTGATATATACCGGCACGTGCTGACGTCCATTATGAACGCTCATCGTAAGACCGATCATCTCTGGGAGGATCGTGCTACGACGTGACCAGGTCTTGATCGGTTTAGTGTTCTTGGCCTCTTTGGCTGCAAGGACTTTTTTCATCAAATGGTCATCTACAAATGGACCTTTTTTTACTGATCTAGCCATTACTTACCTTTTCGGATTTGATTTACGGCGAGTGATGATCAACTTATCACTTGCTTTTTTACGACGGGTCTTAGCACCTTTAGTCGGTTTACCCCAAGGAGTAACCGGATGACGACCTGAGTTTGTCTTACCTTCACCACCACCATGCGGGTGATCGATAGGGTTCATCGCTGAACCACGAGTCTGTGGACGTATACCCATGTGACGACTACGTCCGGCTTTTGCGAAGACGATGTTGCCATACTCTTCGTTACCGACAGTACCGACAGTCGCTAGACATTCGCCAAGTATAAGTCTCATCTCTGAAGATGGAAGACGTACTGATACATACTTACCATCACGACCCATGATCTGAGCAGAACCACCCGCTGAACGGACCATCTGGCCGCCTTTACCTGGTTTCATCTCGACGTTATGGACAAGTGTTCCCAGTGGGATGTTCTTAAGCTTCATCGTGTTACCAGGTTTGATGTCAAGACCAGCTTCAGCTGACTCGATCTTCGCACCTACTTCAAGGCCTTTTGGCTGAAGGATGTAACGTTTCTCACCGTCTGCATACGTGATAAGTGCGATACGACAGTTTCTGTATGGATCATACTCGATCGCAGATACAGTACCCGGGATATTGAACTTGTTACGTTTGAAATCGATGATACGATAAAGTTTCTTCGCACCTGCCTGCTTATGGCGTGATGTGATACGACCATTGTGGTTACGACCAGCGTGAGCAGGGATCTTTTTCAACAGTGAACGTACAGAAGCTTTCGCCGTGATGTCTGACGAGTCGATATTTGTATAAAAACGGCGACTCGGTGTGATCGGTCTATAAGTCTTCATTGCCATCTTATACCGCCAGACTTTCGATTTGTGCGCCTTCTGGCAATCTTACATAGAACTTTTTGAAATCGTTCTGCTTGCCGGCTACACCACGGAAACGCTTAGTCTTTCCGCTTTGGTTAAGTGAGTTTACTTTTGTCGGAACAATACCGAAGTACTCACGAAACACCTCTTTAAGACCATTTTTAGTCATTCGAGTCGATGTCTGTACTACTACGACACCATCTTCTTGAAGACCAAGCGTCTTTTCTGTATACAAAATTGATTTGATATCTGTAATATCTGCCATTATTCAGCCTCTTTTACAAGATTTTCCCAAACCGCTTTTTCGATAACGACGGCGCGGTATGTCGATGCTAGGAAAGCATTCAACTCATTCTCTTCAATCAGGTAGGTTGACTGAATGTTACGGAAGGCCATAAATGTCTTCTCATCGATGACAGATTTGACAAAAAGTGCATCACGGGTGTCTAGTTTCCCAAACATCGCTTGAGCGTCTTTTGTCTTACCTGAAGCTACTTCTATGTTATCGACGATAAACAGTTTGCCATTGTTAGCCAATGCATCCAGAGCAAAGTTCAAAGCGATCTTCTTCTGCTTCTTGTTTACTTTAAGATCATAGTTACGGTTGTTCTGTGGACCAAATGATTTACCACCACTTCTCCATAGAGGAGAACGAGTAGAACCGGCACGAGCACCACCACGACCTTTTTGAGCAAATGGCTTCTTACCACCACCTCTTACTTCTGAACGGCCTTTAGCAGTAGCAGTGTTTGCACGGATGCCTGCCTGATAAGACTTGACATAAAGATAAAGGTTATGTGGGTTGATACCTGCATAACTCTCTGGCAATGCCTGCTCAGATGCTTTTTCAAAATTCTCATTAAGTACGATCGCGCTCATTATTTAACAACCTTTATACGACCAAGTGCACCATTGGCACCCGGTACTGATCCAGCTACTGCAAGGATCCCGTTTTCTGCGTCATATGATACGATCGTATTTTTGACAGTCACTTGTACGTTACCGTACTGACCTGGCATCTTACGACCCTTCATAACACGTCCTGGCCACTCGGCATTACCGATAGAACCAGTTCCACGCCCCATACGGTGACCATGACTTGCCGGTCCACCGCCAAAGTTCCAGCGCTTCATAGCACCACTGAAACCACGACCTTTAGTCTGGAAAGACGATTTGACTACTGTTGCTTCCGCAAGAGGAGCCATATCAAGGTCACCAGCTTCACTGTTTGCTACAGTGACTGTAGCAAAACGGTTAAACTCTGCAGAAAGACTATATTTCTTCTGCTTGCCTTCTAAAGACTTGTTCATCTTCTTACCATCACTGTAAGCGATGACAGCGGTGCCGTCAGTGACTTCACAGACTTTTGACTCTTTGACTTTTAAAAGAGTAACAGTAGTACTTGGGACGGTAATAGTACGGCTCATGCCGATCTTTTCTACAATATATTCCATCAGTTACTCCTTACTTGTCCATAGAACGGACTTCGACATCCACTTCCGGCGCAAGATCAAGTTTCATCAGTGAGTCGACAGTGTCTGGCGTAGCGGACACGATGTCGATCAGACGAGCGTGCATTCTGATCTCGAACTGCTCACGTGCATCTTTGTTGACGTGTACAGATTTCAAGACCGTATATTTACGGATCTTTGTTGGCAAAGGTATCGGACCGCGGATCTCCGCGCCGGTACGCTTAACAGCTTCAACGATAGAAGCTACCGAACGATCGAGTACACGATGATCATAAGCTCTAAGTTTCAAACGAATCTTTTCCATATTTTTCCTTTAAAGAACTTGTCAGATCAAGCCTGACTATATTATTAGGGAGCGGAATTATACCTAAGGAGGCAGAGAAGTTCAAGGATTTATGGGGTATTTATCGAAATATATATAATTTTGTTTCCTTTTAAAAAGGAAGTAGTAGATATATTTAGCCTTAAAAGGGCTTCGATCTACACAACATTGCGTTTTGCATCATCCATCTCTGATGCATCGACCTTGACGGCTGCACCGATCATCGAGGAGACGGCGGTTATGATAAAGAAGAGCATCGAGAAACTCACGGCACTGTTCACATCACCCCCTATAAGCTCGAAACCATAGAGAAATGTTAGCTCACGCACACCGATGCCACCTATGCTGATAGGCAGGACGGCTATGACCGAGGAGATAAGGAAGAGCGTCAAGTAGTCCACCATGTCTGGTGTAGAAGTAAGTGAGAGCACGATGCAAAGCGCTGCGACAAGTTGCATAGCCTGTACCCCAAAGGCATAGAGTGTCGTCGGACCAAAGACAGGGAGAAAACGCTCGAACATCACTTTTGTCATATAGTAAGTCACTGGCAGGACCAAGATCACACCGATGATGGCTACAGGTTGCAGTAGAGGACTAAGCGCACTGAAGCTACTAAAGACAAAGAGTATCCCAGCAAAAAATAGCAGTGCGCTCAGTCCACTGATACGATCTAGCAGTGTTGCCTGCAGCAGTCCTTTATAGGGAGAGTCAAAACGTTTATGCAGCAGATAGACCTTATAGCCATCACCGCTGATACCACCTGGGAGAAAGAGGTTATAGAACATACCCATATAGT
This sequence comes from Sulfurimonadaceae bacterium, assembly GCA_016744575.1. Classification (GTDB taxonomy): domain Bacteria; phylum Campylobacterota; class Campylobacteria; order Campylobacterales; family Sulfurimonadaceae; genus BB26. The sequence continues at coordinate 11,412 of JADGEC010000049.1, forward strand.
ACAGACGTAGGTTCTCAAACTCACTCATCTTGATAGAGAGTATCTTGAAATAGTAGTTTAAACGCACGGAACTTATGATCTTTGAGATATTGAACGCCGCAAACGCAAGTATCAACCAGAAAATATCTGCACTTTTTAGTGTGACTAGTAGTTCATCAAGGTCTAGACTGGAGAGGACATAGTAGATCGCACCGATAGTCACAAGGACTTTCAGTGCTGTCTTAAGATGCTTCTTAAGCTTTTGTCGGTTCTTCACTGGAGGCGTCAAATTCTTCTTTGACAGTGTAAGGTTTCTTGTTTTGCGATTCGAAATAGGTACGCATTATCAACTCTGCGACAAAACCTGTCGTAATAAGCTGTACACCGGCCAGCACGAGCAGTATGCCCAATGTGAGTAGCGGACGATGGCCGATACTCTCACCAAAGAGCTTCAGGACCAGCAAGTAGATATTGATGATACCACCTAGTGTCAGGGCACCTATGCCCAGTGTCCCGAAAAGGTGCATCGGTTTGACACGATACTTCTGAAAGAAGAGCATCAGCAACAGGTCACTCATCACCCGAAATGTTCGTCCAAGACCATATTTTGACTCACCATGCTGACGAGCATGATGTTTGACGTCCATCTCTGTGATAGAAGCACCATACATCTTGGCAAGCACAGGGATAAAGCGGTGCAGTTCCCCATAAAGCCCAAGGTTTTTAGCGACATCACGTTTGAACACCTTCAGGGTACAGCCATAATCACTGATGTAGACACCCGTCGAACGTCTGATTATCGCGTTGGCGATCTTACTCGGGACTTTACGTAAAAACATGCCATCTTGGCGTTTCAGACGTCGGCCTGCTACAAGGTCCCAGCCCTCAGACTCAAGCTTCTCTATCATACTTGGGATATCTTCAGGATCGTTTTGCAGATCACCATCCAGCGTCACGATAAGATCACCCTTAGCTGCCTCGATACCTGCTGCCATCGCAGTGGTCTGTCCGTAGTTACGGTTAAAGACCAGCAGTCTTGTCTGCTCGTTAGCATGTTCTTTGATAAGCGGGATGGTCTGGTCTGAGGACCCATCGTCTACCAAGATCAGTTCATACTCATACTTCTCATCGAGTGCACTATAGACCGCATCAAGCAACAGCTTGACGTTTCCCTCTTCATCCATTACCGGGATGACAACTGAAAGCTTCATTCTTTCTCCTCTTTCAACTTTAATATTTTCGCAAGTACTATCCCGTGCTTCGAATAGAGCACTTCATGCTCTTCGAATGCATCGAGTCTGGTCACTTTTGAGATCACTATCGATCCGACCTCAGGTTGGCTCTTCTTTGTCAACTTTTCAGAGTAGACGACAAAACTCGGCATGTTCAATCGCCACATATGGACATCATAACCTCGCTCTTTTGCCAGCAGTGCTGCCTCTTTGATCGGGGCCTGAGCGATCGCCGCGTAGGTCGGCATGACAAAACCATTGATGCCTATGACACTAAGCAAACCGGTGATGATAAGTTTGTGGACCCTTATTAGCTTGACTGTCACCATCAACCAACCCAATAAGACGATGGCAAATATAAAGAAGAGATACCAGCTGAGTTGAAACTCCTGTGCAGCATCTTTCATCACCGCGCGGGCGAAATCATCACGTACATACGGCTCTGCCAATCCAGCGATCTCTGGGAGAAAGAGCAGTACGACATAAAGCATCATCAACGGTAAGAGCAGCAAGACATCTGAACGGACCTTATCAATATGGATCGCCATGATGATAAAGAGCGGCGTATAACCATAGATGATATAGTGCGGAAGTTTTGTCCCTGAAAGTGAGAAAAAGATGAAGACAAAAAGAAACCAAACGGCTAAAAAGCGGAGCAGATCACTGCCAAACCATGACCGGACGTCACGCAGTGAGCGCAACAGTAGAGAGGTATAAGGAAGTGTACCGATGAGCAGGACCGGAATAAAGTAAAAGAGACTTCCACCATGCCCTTCGAGAGAGCTGTTAAAACGGTTCATATTGTGTTTGAAGAAGAAACCGTTGATGAACTTCTCCCCCTGATCCATATACTCCAATATATACCATGGAGCTGCGACCGCAAGGAAGATCGCAATACCGATAGGGTTGAAGACGGTCTTGAGCCAGAACTTCCACTCACCCTTTATCAGTAAGAAGATAAGACTTACCGCCAATGGGACAAGTACTGCCACAGGTCCTTTTGTCAACGCTCCCAGGCCAATAAACAGGAAGACTGCATAGAGATAGCGTTTCTCTCTCTTCTCATAATAGAGATAGATAGTGAACATGGACAAAGCGATAAAGAGGTTCAAAAGCGAATCAGCGATAGCTGCTTTAGCGATGATGGTCACTTGCAGCGCAGTTGCCATCATGAACGCCGCCATGATAGCCACAGAGCGGTCATAGAAACGGATGGTAAAGAGATAGAGGACTATCACCCATAAGGTCGCAGCGATCGCAGAAGGGAGACGAAATGCAAACTCGCCTATCCCAAAAATCTTGACTGAAAGCGCCTGAAACCAGTAGATCAAGATCGGTTTATCAAAACGAAGTTCACCATCAAGGTAGGTAGTCAGATAGTTACCGCTGACTAGCATCTCACGAGTCGCTTCACTGAACGCGCCCTCATCAAGATCAAAAAGCGGGACACTGCCTATGAGGAAGTAGAACCCGAAAAAGAGTCCAAGGACTAACACAGCCAGACTAAGTCGTGGCATCACGTTCTCACTGCTCATCATTTTTTCTCCGTCTGAGGGTAAAACAGTTCATAAAGTACCAGCGTGGTAATAGCTCCGACAAATCCACCGGCGATCACATCACTTACATAGTGATGCGTCAGGATGACCCGGGTCGAGGCGATCATAACACCGATCACGATAAGCGGCCACCGAAAGCGGGGGAACAGCAGTGCGAATGCCAGCCATACTCCGATAGCGGTCGTCGTGTGACCTGAGGGGATAGAGCGTAAGTTCGATGCAGTCTCAAACCATAAGAACCCGAACGTATCTTCCATATAGTAAAGCTTCGGTCTAGCTCGCCCAAAGATCACTTTCAAGATGTTGGTGATTATCCCTCCGACAGCTGTCGTCGTAAAGACAAACAGTGCCGCTCTGGCCATCAACGGTCTGTTTTTTCGCCAAAACAGATAGAGAAGCAGTGAACCCACAAGGTAGATACCAGCCTCACCAAAGTCAGTCAAAAAACTGGAGATAGGGAAGTATAAAGAGTCATCCCTAGGATAGAAGAAGTCGACTACAGGCTTGTCAAAAAAGTTCCAGGAGATGACAATAGCGACGATCGCCATGAGAAAAGCGATATACCAACTCTTTTTCACCGTCACTTTACTTGATACTTTGAACACGTCGCTCCTTATGATCACTTTACCCGATCGGGAAAATAGTCATAAAATAATACACTATGTTAGCGTAAAGTAAAGTATAGGCGAGGCTAAGAGCTTTGTGAGCATATCGCACTATCGAAGTATGGCTTATATCTGTTCAGGCATACAATGATGCGATTTTGATTTAACCAGAACCTGATGGTACAATACGCCAACATGGATATCTTACTCGAGAGCTTTTATAAACAGGACTTGCACAGCGGACACTTCATCGACCGTAAGGTCCAGCTTGATGACATCAGTTACCAGATAACCGGCATCACTCAAAGTGGCAAGAGTACACTGGTCAAACACTATCTTCTTGGCAAAAAGAAATCCTCCTATCTCTACATAGACTGCGATGATATCCGCATCGATAAAGTAGCACTGAACGAGCATCTGGCAGCTTTTTGTAAAGAAAACAAGATAGTCTCATTGGCATTGGACAATTATGAGAGTGATATCAAGCTGCCAGATGTCACACAAGTCATCATCATAACAGCACGACCGTTTCAAGATAGCCCACATAAGATGATCCGACTCTATCCTCTTGCTTATGAGGAGTTTCTGGCCTACGAACATAAATTCGACTCTACGGCTCTAAACCACTTCTTTCAACTCGGTGGTCTCCCCGCCATGCATGCCATCTCTTCCGAAGAGCGCATCCGCTATATACAGTCGAGTCTGCAACATGCACTCAGCGACATCGAGTTTGACCTGATGCTGCTCGTCGCTAAGATGGCAGCCCAGAAGGTCTCCTCCTTCACGCTCTACGAACGGCTTAAGACACAACGCAAGATCTCAAAAGACATGCTCTACCAGAGTGTCCATAGCCTGGTAGAAAAAGGCTATCTTCACCAACTTGAGAAGTTCAAGCATCCTCGCGCGACCAAAAAACTCTACCTCTGTGACATCGCCGTGAAAAATGCCCTGACGACACAAAAGCATTTCGGTCGTCTTTTTGAGAACCTCATCTATCTTGAACTACTTAATCATGGTGCAGATATCTATTATGAGGAGAAGGTGGACTTCTATCTACCCTCACAACGCCGAATAGTCCTCTCTATGCCTTTTGGTAATGAGGAGAAACTCTTTAAAAGCATCGAGGCCATCGAAGGTCTTATCATCACCCAAAACGTAAGCAAGGTCGAGGTAGTCACGATGAGCTCAGAAGGTCTACTCAACCACCCTTTCGTCAAAGCCGAGATGATACCGTTTGCACTCTGGGCACTTTCGGAGCATGATTGAGATCACTACTATTTGTACATACTCACTAAACAAAACACTCTGATGAAGTAGATCTTGCCTCGACATATCTATCAAGCAAGAGCATAAGAAAAACAGGTATTATCTCAAAAAAACAAGGATGAGCCGTATGAAAAAGAGACTCAAAAAGACACTCTATCTGAGCCTTGGCTCTCTTTTCCTCATCCTAGCTGTCATGGGAATCTTTCTACCACTACTACCCACTACACCCTTTGTCCTTGTCGCAGCACTGTTCTTCTCAAAATCGTCAGATCGATGGCATCAGTGGTTATTAGACAACAGGCTCTTTGGTCCTATCTTGTCAAATTGGGAAGAGTCACGCTGTATGCCCTATTTTGCAAAAGTCCTCTCCTTTAGTATGATGACACTCTTTGGGACTATCTCGATCTTTACGATAGACATCCTATGGTTACAACTACTCACACCCTTACTCATCGCTTATGCCATCTACTTCATCACCAATATAAAGACCTGTCAATAAAAGAGATAGGAAAATAGAGGTCCTCATATACAGGCTAGATCGATCGTCTTTGAAGCTTGTATTTACGCTTAAAGAGACAGACGTGCAGGATCTGAACGTTTTTATGTAAAGTTATTCCGTTAAAGTACCTCATGCAGTCGAGACAGTAAAGGCATACGCCATGCAGAACATCAAGATCCTTTCTATCTCTCTTTCTCTCTACATGCTCATCACCATATCACTCATGTTCCTCGATGGTGCCAGATATAGTCTGCTCCTTCTCCCTATCGTAGTGATATTTTTCTGGATGATCTACAAAGAGAATAAAAAAGCCATTGGTGATCTAAAAAGAAACCGAGCTGACTTAAGACAGGCCGAACGACATCTGCGTTTCACCATCGATAATTTTCCTTTTCCCGTCTGGATGAAAGACCATGAGAGTCGTTTGTTAATAGTGAACCGTCCTTTTGCACGATCTTGCAATAAGGATATCTCTGAGATCGAAGGCAAAATCGACCTGGATGTCTGGTCGAAAGCGATGGCAGAGAAATATCGTACCGATGACCAGAGTGTCATGAAGTCGAAACAGCAGAAGATCGTGACTGGGCACATCGATGATGATGGACATGATACATGGTTTGAGACCTACAAGTCACCTGTATATGATGACCAAGGAGCTGTCTGCGGGACCGTTGGTTTCTCGATGAACGTCTCAGAAAGACAAAAGTATGAAGATGAGCTTCGACTGACATCCGTCGTATTTGACAGCTCTTATGAAGGCATCATGATAACAGACAACAAAGCAGGCATCTTGAAAGTAAATGCAGCGTTTACCAAGATCACCGGATACTCTCAGGAAGATGCATATTTGAAAAACCCAAGTCTATTGGCATCAGGACATACATCAAAAGCGTTTTACAAGACCATATGGGAGACATTGCAAGGATCAGGGAGCTGGTCTGGAGAGATCTGGAACAAGACCAAAGAAGGTGAACTCTACCTTGAATGGTTGACGATCCGGGCCGTATATGATCCCTATGACAAAATAACGAACTATGTCGGAGTGTTTACCGATATCAGTGTCATCAAAGAGAGTAAGCAGAAATTAAACTACTTGGCATTTCACGACCATCTAACCGGATTGGGGAATAGAGCCCTGCTAAAAGAGCAGTTTGAAGAACATGTCCATCTGGCACAAGAGGATCAGCTCAAGATCGCTTTACTTTTTATAGACCTCGACGGCTTTAAATCCGTCAATGACGACTTTGATCATGATACGGGCGATAAGGTCTTACAGATCGTCGCAAAACGTCTACAAAGTATGACCAGAGTCGATGATCTTATCATACGGCTTGGTGGTGATGAGTTTGTAGTATTAGTGATCGAAGTCGCTGAGAAACAGACGAGCAAAGTGATAGCAAAAAAGATGATCGCTAAACTATCAGAGCCTTATAATATTGATGATCAAAGGATCCATATTGGAGCAAGCATTGGGATAAGTACCTACCCAGATCATGGGACGACTATAGAGCGGCTCATGCAGAATGCGGATAAAGCGATGTATGCTGCTAAAAAAAGTGGCAAAGGACGATCTCATCTTGCTGATTAGAGCAAAAAGCTCTTTTATAACTGATCATTGATAGACCTTGAATCGCTATCGATCCACACCTCAGGCAGCTATCTAAGGAGAAAATAGCAGGCCAGATATATACCTATTTTTAGACGGTCAGGCCATTATAGTGACGACTGATCCATTGATCATCAGAAGCTCTTACTTAGAAACAACCAGATATACTCGATGACAACTACATGAGTATATGTATACTCTGATAGGTCTTTTCTCTCTCTTTTTCCCTCTCTCTGCACAACGCAGAAGTTCCACTGTACGTCATTGACACGACTGGGTACATTGCACCACAAAAGATTGTTCAATCATGACAAACAGGTCCATTGGACTGCAGACAGTTCTTTAGGATGTCGCACGCCCTGATGGTCACAAAAAAGGAAACTATATCAGTACATTCACAATGGGAGTCATCGGGACTTCAAAAAAAGAGGACGAACAACGTATACCTATCCATCCTGAACATCTAGAACGTATTCCCGAGCATATCCGCCACCAGATGATATTTGAAGAGGGTTATGGAAAACCATTTGGTATTACCGATTCGCTCATTGCCGAGAAGACAGGTGGTGTCGCTTCGCGCAGCGAACTGCTGGCTGACTGCAGTGCCGTCATCATAGCCAAGCCGGTCCCCGCTGACTTGCAAGAACTTCGTGAAGGCGGCATATTGTGGGGGTACCCACATTGTGTACAGCAGCGCGACATGACCCAGATCGCCATTGACCGCAAGCAGACGCTCATCGCCTTTGAAGATATGTTTGTATGGGGACCTCATGGTGAGATAGGTCGTCATACTTTTTATAAGAACAATGAGATGGCCGGCTATTGTGCGGTACTGCACGCCCTGCAATTAAAAGGGATCGACGGACATTACGGGAACCAGCGAAAAGTGGTCATCTTCAGTTTTGGCGCGGTCAGCCGCGGGGCCATATATGCGCTTAAAGCCCATGGATTTAGAGATATTACCATCTATATTCAGCGTCCCGACCATGAGGTAAGAGAAGAGGTGCTTGACTGCGAGTATGTCCGTGTCCTTGCAGGGGAAGAGGGAGAAGCGCGTATGCTTGTGGTCGAACACGATGGAAGCAGACGACCACTTTGCGATCTCATCACCGAGTCAGACATCATCATCAATGGGACCTACCAGGAGCCTGACAACCCGATCGACTATGTGACCGAAGAAGAAAGCTCATGCCTTAAACCAGGTTGTCTCATCATCGATGTCAGCTGCGATGAGGGTATGGGGTTTTATTTTGCCAAACCGACTACGTTTAAAAAGCCGATGTTCAAGGTGGGAACGGTCGATTATTATGCTGTAGACCACACCCCAAACTATCTCTGGGAGAGTGCTTCACGCTCAATCTCGGCAGCGCTCATCGTCCATTTAGAGACGGTAATGGCGGGTCATGAGAGCTGGCAAAAAGACGAGACCATACGACAGGCCATCAATCTCGATGCAGGCGTGATACAAAAACCTAACATCTTGTTATTCCAAAAGCGTCAGGCGAACTATCCGCATTTACCTGTCGATGCAGTCGAAGAGACTCTATCAAGCGACGTCTCACCATCAACTGCCCCAAAAAATAGAAGATTGGCTTTCTGATAAAGGTGGAGTGTACACCAAGTCTGCCGATGATATGACGAGCAGCGACCTCCGTAAGGGCCATAAGATGTCTACCTGACGACTAGCCTACATACAGGCCAGTCAGCGGCAAGTGTTACTGTTAAGATATGATACGTCATCCAAACATCCATGAGGTGACGATCGATGACGATACAAGATGTGACTGAAGAGCAGGACATCACTGCCGTAGAGACCCTCGCTGATGTGATCTGGAGAGAACACTACACCTCGATCATTGGCGAAGCACAAGTAGACTACATGCTCCGTACCTTTCAAAGTAAAAAAGCCATCAAAAAGCAGATAGAAGATGGGGCATCCTATTATCTGATGATGGATGTCGACATACCCGTCGGTTACATGAGTCTCTACCTGCAAGAACAGCTTCTCTTCTTAAGCAAGATCTACGTCAGTACCTCTAAACGAGGGCAAGGCCATGCAAGTCACGCACTCTCCTTCCTTGAACAGCTTGCTATAGACAACGGTATGTACACAATAGAGCTCACTGTCAACAAATATAACAACCTGGCGATAACGGCCTATGAGCGTATGGGTTTCATGAACAGTGGAAGTGTTGTTCAGGATATCGGTCATGGTTTTGTGATGGATGACTTTGTTATGAGAAAAAGCATCAAGAAAGAGAGCTGACGAGGATCGATTAGCAGATCGTAATAAAGGCTATGGCACTACCTATCGTTGAACACCACCTGATTCCTACCGTTTCGTTTAGCCTGATAAAGAGAAAAATCAGCCCGTTCGATCGTATTTTCAATATCTTCTTTGTCTTTGTATTGGGATATGCCAAAACTACAGGTCACTTGGCCCACCTCCTCAAAATAATCGTGGGCGATCCGCGAGCGAATGTTCTCCGCCATCTGTTTGATGCTGTCCATGGAGTCGATCTTGATGAGCAGGATGAACTCTTCACCTCCCCATCGTATCAGAGCATCATCCTGACGCACCGAGTTCTTTACGGTCGTCACAAGCTGCTTTAAGACCTGATCTCCGCGTTTATGACCATACGTGTCATTGACGATCTTAAAATGATCTATATCCAACAAGATGATGTATAGTTGAAGGCTTTTGTTACGCGTTTCCTGGATGACCAGGTTGATATTGTTCTCAAAATAGTCTCGGTTATAGGCACCTGTCATCCTGTCAAATGAGACACGTTGTCCCAGAGAGATACGTTCGGTGATGGTATCCGTGATGTCTGTAAAGGCCAGGATGTAGTCTTGCTCAAAATGTTTTGAGGTCACAGCAAAAGAGTGTATCTTCTTCTCAGTGTCAAACATCGACACGATATGTTCTCTTTTAGGCAGCGTTTCAAGGAACGCTATCCAGTTCTCTTCTTTAGGTACTTTTCCCGGATGGAAGTAGTTGTCATCTCTTATAAAAAGATCACTGATATTTTCGAACTCTCGGTTAAAGTCATCGAGACTGGTATAGTCAAAAAACTCAAGGAAGCGTTTATTGATCTCTATGATGCGTCTGCCATCCGTGATGATGACGATCGCTTCCTGGCTATCAAGTATCTTCTTTGTCTTCAGAGAGAGTCTTTGAAAATTATGCTTGGTCACATACTCCCGGTAGACAAAAAGAAAGATGAACAAGATGGTCATAAGCCCCGTATAGCGCTGGATCTGAAGATTGTTGTCCTGATCGGCGAAAAAGGTGTTGTCCACCTGTAGGACAAGGGCAGCCACGACTTTTTTTGTCACAGGGTTACGGATCGGTAAAAACGTGAACAACTCATATTGGTTGGTCGAACAGATGGTAAAGACATCACCTAAAGCGATCCTCTCACTGATCTCCTTAAGACGTCTTTGGTCAAGTAAAGAGGTATCCATATAGTGTGTAGCATGTTGAAGATGCTCTTTGATCACCGACTCATGGTGAAATCCAGGGAAGATACTCTTCTCATAGTTGGACCGTTCCTCTTTAAAGACCTTGGCATCCATGACTTCCGTGTTTATGAGAAAACCGGCTTTGTTCTGATGCGCCATGATGAACTCATTGGCGATAGCATAAGCGCTGAAAGATATCTCGACACTACCTATGTGTACACTTTCTCCACTTTCCTTGATCTGGCTAAGTGGGAAGACATAGCGAAAACCGTTATAGATCCGACCCTCTTCAAAGCCATCAATACGGCTTTGGTTGGTGTTGACCCATTCTACTGTCTGCCTTATGCCGGTCAGATCATCACCAAACCTCTCCGGACGATGAAAACGTAAAAAACTCTCATTGTCCTTTAGATGAAAATGAAGCTGTCTAAGTTCGTACCTTTGGAAAAACTCGTACTCCTCTATCAATGAGTCGAACAGCTCTTTCCTGGCCAACTCTTTCTTCTCTGAATACGCTTGTGCGACAAGTCTGATGACCGGAGGCTTATCGATGACAGAGTGAAACATCGTCTCTGCGACAGTCCCAAACTTCTCATGTATTATCCAGTAGTCTTTATCTATGTTTTCGTTGTAGCTATTAAGATATCTTTCACGTTGGGTCTTATCGTTGTATTGGAGCAGTAGATAATAGATAGTCGCTAGACTGATAAACGTCAATACGAAGACAGTGGTATACGTGCGATTGCCTGCATGTCGGGTCATCGAACTCTTATTTGAGAAGAGGTAAAGCACAAAACCTATGATGATGATCGACAATAGCATAAAGAGATCGACGATGATAGCGATACTCTCTATGGACTCAAGTGCAAGCTCTTTCAATGGCTTGAACATCAGTATATTGGCCATTGGAAGATCGTCAGTGTCAAACAGTGTGTGATCGATGACAATAGCAGAGAGTCGTCGATCGATGATATATTTATCGTGAGGACTGATAAAGTGCTTCACTCCCTGCTCGGCAATATAATCCACCAAAGTATCATCTGCATTATTATTAGCAATATAATAGCTGCCTGCAAATCGTTTGGTAAAAGGGTGTTCAAACTGTTCTTTGTACTTTTTATCGACCAGGATGACTGGCTCCAGGCCTCTCTCTTTGATCTTCGTAGCGATGGAGTTAAAGTGGGTGATGACCTTTAAAAATCCGATCAAGTCAGTATTATCAAAGATCGGCACCATCGTGTTAAAAGTCATGTCTGAAGTACCAACACTGATAGTCGATCTTACTTTTGGTCTGTCAAGCATATTACGCAGCTCCTGGTCGATCTTTTCACGACCATCACCATGTTTATCTGTCCAGCTGCGGGAGTGACTGTTACCATGCTTATCTATGAGCTGGATCCATACATTCTTGAAATCGGTCTTTTCACGCAATCTGCGTAAAAATGACTTGGAGATGTCATGAAGCGTGGTTTTCTTTTTCAGTGCCTGCTTAAGCTGGTCATTTTGAGCAAGTGCCAGGGCAAGCGTGAGTGTCGCATTCTTTTTCTCCTCGATCAGCGTGGCTACCTCATCGCTTAGTGCTGAAGCTGTAGAATGGTATTGCTTGATAGAATGTTCTTGGATCTTGACATGTTTGTATCTAGTGCCTAGATTGAATATGATAAAAATGGTGAGAATAAAGAATGCCAACAACAGATAGTTCGATCTGCTTTTTAACGAAAATGTCTCATCTTCCAACGTTTATCCCTATATTTGATCCCTAGATGTCAGTCTAGTCATTAATGACTTAAATACCTTAAAGATGATATATGGATCTTTTAAATAGTACATAATAGGGACTCTTTAGT
>JADGEC010000050.1 GCA_016744575.1 Sulfurimonadaceae bacterium
ACCACGGCGGCTATAAATATAACGGCATCGATGTCGTCACGATCGAAGTGGTCTAGGAGATGATGATGAAAAAAATAGTACTGACACTCTTACTGATGATCACATCGCTTTTAGCCCAGGTCGATGAGGCTATCGAGGTCCCTTATATCTCTTACGAGATCAAGATGGGTAAAGGTTTTGATGAGGTGAACGCTAACTGCCTGATGTGTCACTCATTTGGTTACATCACCAACCAGGGACGTCAGTCACGTCTGTTCTGGCAAGGGAAAGTAGATAAGATGATCGATCATTTTAAAGCGCCTATCACTGAAAAAGATACCGTGATGATCGTCGACTACCTTGCTAAGCACTATGGTAATGGCAAATAGACTATAGATGACGGATGCATCCAGCGCGTCCGTTAAAAAGTATATATCTCTCTGTATAATCACTTGAATATCACATTTTACATATCATATATTCACGGCAATAATATCATTTTTAACACAACAGAAAAATTACGTAACGAAAAGAAACACATCAACAAAGATTGTGATTAACAACTACTGTTGTATTTTCTGGAGATAACATTAAGAGTGCTTGTTATAATATAACGCTAATGCTAAGTTTTAGTGTATGACTTATGCAATCATCACAGGAGTGTTATGATCATGAAGACAAAACTTTCGCTACTAGTCGTGTCAATGCTTACGACCAGTAGCTTTATCGCAGCAGGTGAGTTATCACCGATCCCGCCAAATGCCAAAGCTGGCGAGTGTTATGCTAAAGTAGTCATCCCGGCCCAATATGTTGACAAGAGTGCACAGATCCTCGTCAAAGAGGCTTCCTCCAAGATCGAAGTCATCCCTACCAAGTTCGAGACAGTAGAGGAGAAGGTACTGATCGAGCCTGAAGGCAAGCAGTTAGTGGTCGTACCTGCAAAATATAAGAAAGTCGCCGAGGACCTGATGGTCGAACCGGCTCAAAAGATCTGGAAGACAAGCTTAAAGAAAAACGCAGCTCTCGTAAGCAGTGAGATGTTAGCGAGTGTCAAAGGTGTCGATCTTAAAGCAGCTGAGTCAGGTACTTGTTATAGCGAGTATTTTAAAGCGGAGAGCTATAAAGCAGTAAAAGAGGACATCACTATCCAAAAGGCCACAGAGAAGCTTGAGAGCATCCCTGCTGAGTACCGATGGGTAGAGAAGAAGTTGATGATGAAGCCGGAGACGAAGAAGATCGTCGAAGTCGCGGCTGTCTATGATATCAAAGAAGAGAAGATACTTGTAGACCCGGCAAAGACCATCTGGAAAAAAGGGGCTAATCCAGCAGAGTCTCTTCAGGGGGCTACCGGCGAGATCATGTGTCTTGTCGATATCCCTGCAAAATATAAGACAATGAAGAAAAAAGTCCTGGTATCGAAAGCGACTACCAAAGAGGTCGTAGTACCGGCAGAGTACAAGATAGTCAAAGTGAGTGAACTGGTCAAAGTTGCTGAAGTCAAGAAGATAAAAGTCCCGGCAGTCATAAAGACCATCACAAAAAAAGAGCTTGTCACCAAACCTGAGTTCCAGTGGGTCTTAAAAGGTGATAAGACGGCAAAGGGCTGGAAGCACACGGGGAAAAGTCTATGCCTTATCGAAGTCCCTGCAAAATATAAAAAGTTACATAAAAGTGTGTTAGCTGAGGCAAGTACGGTAAAAGAGGTCGCTATTGCGGCTAAATACAAGACCATCAAAGTACAGAGACTTGCATCAGCATCGAAGACAGTCAAGATCCCTATCCCAAGTGAGTATAAGACTGTCATCAAGCGTAGTAAAGTGACTGATTCAAAGATGAACTGGGAGCGTATCTTATGTCAGACCAATATGAACGATGCCATCATCGGTGATCTTCAGCAGGCCTTGAGCGATAACGGTTATGATGTTGGTGGCATCGATGGACGCCTTGGACGAGGGACATATGGTGCACTAGAAAAGTATCAGAAAGAGAATGCTTTAGCAACAGGTGGTATCACTTATGAGACACTGATCGCTTTAGGGATCAAAAAAAAGTAAGACTATATCTCTCATCTCTATCTCTTAGAGATGAGAACGCTCATCGCACTATCCTCACATCGATTGATGCTTATCAAGACAAGAGATCGGGTTTTTCTCTATAATCCATTATATGACATTTGAGAAATATACCACAGAACTGACGACACTTACCCGATTTGTCGAACACTACTGCACGGACCACCATCATGATATTTCCAGAAAGTCTCATAACATAACTATAAAGTATGCTGGTGAACGCTCAGAACCTCTTGAAGCACTGCTTTGTGAAGAGTGTGCCGAGATGGTAGCTTACGCGATGGCAAGACTTCAGGGCTGTCCATTTGATGATAAACCAAAGTGCAGAAAGTGCCCAAATCCTTGCTATGAACGACCGATGTGGAAAAAGCTGGCCAAGATCATGCGTTACAGTGGTGTCCGGTATGGCTTGGAAAAAGTACGTACAGCGATGCGTTTTTGGGAAGTAGAGACGACTGCCTCTTAGCGGTACCCTTTTAGACTAACGGAGTTGAGGAGACATCGCTATGGGAACGATACCTTTGTCTTAATCAGATAATATCTTTTTGGCGATGGTAAACTGATTGGCTGTCATAAGGTGGATCTTTGGATGCAGAGCCTTAAGGTCCTCAAAGAGTCTTTTACTCAGTTCAAAACCTACTTTATACTCCTCTTCGGGTGAGATCTCATGGGCCTTTCTTAGGGACTCTAACCAGTTTGAAGGTACATTTATACCCGGGACATGGGATGCGAGAAACTGTGCAGTACGCAGTTTAGTGATGGGAAATATTCCAAGGATAAGGGTTGTGTCTCTAGACTCTGTACTCTCGGATCTTGCATTTTCTAATAGTTCAAGAAGCAGCTTGGCATTCTCGACATCATAGACTGGCTGGGTGATGATCCCCTGTGCGCCGTGTCCCATCTTCTTTAGCATCTTCTTCTGCAAGATCTTCGGGTTTTTGGCATAGGAGTTGATGACTGCAAAGGGGTAGATCGGCTCGGGCTGAGCAGCTAATGGTTTTCCTGCATAATCGATGCCGCTGTTAAAACAGGAGACCATATCCAGCAGCAGTGAGCTATCGCTCTCAAAGACCCCTTTGGAGTGCGGCTGATCAGAGATCTTTGCGGGGTCGCCGGTAAGGGCCAGTATGGCGCGTACATCGACCTCATTGGCACCAAGCAGATCTGACTGCAGAGCGATACGATTACGGTCGCGCATGCTCATCGTGGCGATGACAGGCTTACCAAAATGGTCCTGGAGCATCTTCGCGGCAAAAAGTGCGTTGTACTTTAATTTTGCCAGAGGATTATCAGTGGTACTGAAAGCGTCAACATCTTTTTCCAAGCCCAGCGCCGCGATCTTCTCTATGATCGGAGCGAACTTTGGTGAGTGCGCAGGAGTGGTCTCCAAGGTGATGTAGGTGCCGTTGTGCAATTTGTCGATGAGTTGTTCAAACACGTAAAAGTCCATTGTGGATATAATTGCGGGATTATAACTAAAGGGCACCCCTAATACCATTAAGTTAAGACGCCAAACGAACAAGTCCGTTTGACTACGATACCTCCCGTTAAAAGATCATGCTGGTAGCATGATATTAGGGAGTAAAGTCACATCAATAGATGCAGCGGACCCCCGTGCTGTTTGCACTCTGGGTACATCGTCTCAAACAGTTTTCAAAACGCTTGACTTAAATGGCATTGATGGGCACCTCTAAAATTCTTAAAGACTGGAAGTTAACTGATGAGATTGTGTGTATTTGATTTTGACTCGACATTGATGGATGGTGAGACGATCGACTTTTTTGCCGAAGAGCTGGGAATCGGTCCCAGAGTCGCAGCGATAACTGAACGAGCTATGAGCGGAGAGCTTGATTTTTTCGAGAGTCTGCAGGAGCGTGTTGGCCTGCTCAAAGGGCTTGAGTATAAAAAGGTCGAAGAGATCAGCCACTCGCTGCCTTATATGCCTGGTGCGATAGAGACGATAGCTGAGCTAAAGAAGATGGGTATGACAGTCGTCTGCTTTAGCGGAGGTTTCCGTACAGCGACGTCATATGCCAAGGATATCCTTGGTTATGATGCTGACTTCTCCAACTCGCTTCACCATAAGGATGGCCGCTTGACTGGTCTTGTCGGGGGCGACATGATGTTCAACTGGTCCAAAGGTGATATGCTCGTACGTCTACAGGATATCCTGGGTGTAAGCGAAGAGGAGACGATGGTCGTAGGTGATGGTGCCAATGACCTCTCCATGTTCGCTCATGCCGGGACGAGAGTGGCCTTTTGTGCCAGAGAGGTCTTGAAAAAAGAGGCCAATATCATCATAGAGAACAAAGATATGAGCGAACTGCTCGGAAGGTTGAGATAGTGTTGGAGAACTCGTTGTGGAAACAGTATATGACAGAGAAGAGTATTCGTGAGGTATTAGCTACTATATACGCTTGTGATGCTGTTCAGATAGGCGATAATGAGGTCGAACTCTATGCTACTTTAAAACGTCATCTGACAAAAAAAGAGCTACGTCTTTTTATCATGCTAGAGGCGGGAACAGTCCAAGCTGAAGTCGCTGCAGAGCTGAAGATGGATGAGAGCGTCTTTGAGAAAGCAAGACACAAGACCTACAGCAAGGTCCGCAGTAATAAGGTCCAGGACACTGTTCGTACTATCCATAGTGACAAAAAAACGGATAAAAATATATAATAATGTGTTACAATTACTATAAGCTTGATGTATATCTCTTAACTTTAACTTTAGAGTAATGCTATATAATTGTGGAATTCAAAAACCATTGGAGATATATATATGAAAAAACGTACATCACTTCTTTTGACAGCTCTCGTAGCTCTGGGAATGTTAAGTTCTACTGCATCTGCAGATGTTAAAAAAGGTCAAAAAGCTTACCTGAAGCAGTGTAAGAAATGTCATGGTAACGGTACTAAAGGTGCTGCTATGAAAGCTCAGGATGAGTGGGAAGAAGCATTCGAAGACGACGCTGAGATCTTTGTCGAGTGGCATGTAGGTACCGATGGTGAAAAATATGCTAACGGTAAAAAATTCAAAAAATATGCTCCAGATCTTAAAGACTTCCTTTACGAGTACGCTAACGACTCAGGCAACGTCCCTTCTTGCGGCTAAGCCAGTAACGTCTATATCCATCCGGGGAGTCTTCCCCGGTCTTCATCTCAATTTTAAAAACACATAAAACACCTTCACATCGACTATAAAGACAAGCAGTGAAAAGTCATTCCATTGTCTCTTTGGAAACCTGAATGTCTTTGAAAGACTCTGGGCTTTCCGTGACTTTTTCGCAAAAGGTCTGGCTTTGTCTAAAGAGAATGAATAACATTATTATAAATATTAAGATGTACCTTAACGAGATCTTAGAATGATGGATGTATAGTGAATATTGTCACAGTGTTCTTGTCTATCTTAGGTGGCTCTCATCCCCTGAGCGTTCTTACAGATAAGCCAGTATGAGTGCCCCGTTGTCCTTTGTCTCATCTATAGACCTTTTTGTTTAGTGATGATGTCAAAATCATTTGACTTACCATAGTATTCAGTAGACTTATAACATCTTTATAACGGAAAAATTGTATAATCGCACGACTGTATTCCTATGACCACCGTATAAAACAACTAGATAAAAAAGTAAGCGTCATAAAAAGTTGTATTTAACATATTATGTAATGGTATCCTACGCAAATCATGAAGATATGCGTCTCTCTGTCTCTATTTATCAAAGATGAAAGATGAGTGATACGATAGCAAGACAAGGATGGTAGAGAGAAGATGATAAACGTCACCAAGACTTTTTTACCAGACAGACAGAAGTATATGGACTATGTCGATGAGATCTTTGTCAATGGCTGGATCACGAATGATGGTCCACTGCTGAAAAAGCTTGAGAAACGCTTGGCCACGTACCTTGGTGTGAAGCATGTCGTCCTGGTGGCAAATGGCACGGCAGCATTGGAGATCGCTTACAGAACGCTTGACCTTACCGGTGAAGTGATCACTACACCATTCTCATTTGTAGCGACTACCAGTTCGCTTGTGACCAATGGATTACAACCTGTCTTCGCAGATATCGATACCCAGACGTTTAACATCGATGCAAAAAAGATCGAGTCGCTTATCACTCCCTATACAAGTGCTATTGTCCCTGTGCATGTGTTTGGGAATGCTTGTGATGTCGAACAGATCAAAAATATTGCAGAGCACTATGATCTAAAAGTCGTCTATGACGCCGCGCATGCTTTTGATGTGAAGTTCAAGGGCGAAAGTATCTTAAAACAGGGTGATATCTCAACGCTGAGTTTCCATGCGACAAAACTCTTTCATACCATAGAGGGTGGGGCTCTTATCATCAATGATGATGCTCTGGTAGAGAAAGCGAGATATCTCATCAACTTCGGCATCGAAGATGAGGAATCCATACCGGAGCTCGGGACCAATGCGAAGATGAACGAGTTTGAAGCGGCTATGGGACTATGTCTGCTCGATGATATTGAGATGCTCATTCAAAAAAGAGCATATATCTATGATCGCTATAGATCTGCATTGAAAGACCTGGTGGTATTTCAGGAGTTGAACGAAGACTCGACTCGAAACTACAGTTACTTCCCTATTGTCTTAAAGGATGAGAAAGCACTGTTAGATCTTATGAAGGTCTTCGGTGATAACGAGATATTTCCGCGTAGGTACTTCTATCCATCTCTTGATACTTTGAGTTATATCGAGCCGAAGCAGGTATGTGAAGGCTCAAGAGAAGTCTCAAAAAAGATCATTTGTCTGCCTATCTATCCTACATTGAGTAGTGAGGATCAGTCCCGGATCATAGACATCTTAAGGGAGAACATTTGACTTTAGCGATCATGCAGCCTTATCTACTCCCCTATATCGGTTATTGGCAGCTTATCAATAGAGCAGATACTTTTGTCATCTATGATGATGTGACCTATATCAAAAAGGGATATATCAATAGAAACTCGATCTTAGAGAATGGTCAATCTAAATCATTTACATTAGAGTTACGAGGTGCAAGTTCAAACAGACTTATCAATGAGATCGAAGTCGGCAACAATGCGAATAGACTGTTAAAGACGATAAGACAGAATTACAAAAAAGCTCCCTATTTCAAGACCGTCTTTCCGATGCTTGAGAACATACTTGAACATGAAGAGAAGAATCTGGCAAAATACTTAGGAAACTCGCTTTTTGATATTGCCGACTATTTGGGAATAAAGACGAAGATCATCTTCTCAAGTTCAATAGAGAAAGAGAGTGGACTGAGGGGAGAGGCTAAGGTCATCGACATCTGTAAACGCCTTGGTGCGACTGACTACATCAATCCAATAGGCGGTCAGGGCCTATATGATAAAGAGTCTTTTATGGATCACGGTCTTGGACTGGATTTCATAAAAAGTGACTTTGATGTCTATAAGCAATTTGATGGTGACTTTGTCTCGCATCTCTCTATCATCGATATTATGATGTTTAATAGCAAAGAGACAATAGCGCAGATGCTTGACTCTCATGAACGTCTAGATGAGTACAGTACGCTTACATCAGCAGCGTTGCGACAAGAGCATAGAAGTACAGAGGGGAAATATGAAAGTCACTGACTATATCGTTGAGTTTTTAGCAAAAAAGGGCTCAGACAGAGCCTTTGGATACATAGGAGGCAGTAATGCCCTTATCTTTGACTCACTCGATAGAAACAGCGCCATAGGACTGGTGAACAGTGTCCATGAACAAGGAGCTGGATTTGCAGCTGAGGGGTACGCGAGAGTGACAGGTGAGACTGGCATCGCAACAGCGACAAGCGGTCCGGGAGCGACTAACCTGCTCACGCCGATGGCGAGTTGTTATCTTGACTCGGTCCCGGTGCTCTTTATTACCGGACAGTGCAACACGACGGAGTACAAGTATGACCTTCCTATCCGTCAAGGTGGTTTTCAAGAGGTAGACATTGTCGGTATGGCAACACCTATAAGCAAATATGCTGTACTGATCGATGATCTTGACAATGTACGATACGAGCTGGAGAAGGCCTACTTTCTGACGCAGGATGGGAGAAAAGGGCCGGTACTGATCGATCTTCCTCTAAACATGCAGTACCCCGATATCGATGTAGAAGCTCAACGCTCTTTTTATGATAGTGAGCAGTATAAAGCATCACTTAAAGAAGAGAAGATCGACGATGAGAGTATGGCAAAAGTATTTGGACTTATCGATGCATCGACACGACCTGTCATCTTACTTGGTGGTGGGGCGAGAATAGCCGGGATGGAAGCCACACTCAATGCATTTTTGGCTAAGACAGAGATCCCTGTCGTCTACTCTTTGATGGGAAAAGATATCATCAAAGACACGTATAGATATAACCTGGGTCTTATCGGTTCACATGCAAATCGTTATGGAAACCTGACTTTGGCCAATGCCGACCTGATGATCGTGATCGGTTCCAGACTGGACCCGCGACAGACTGGTTGGGTGCCAAAACTCTTTGCAAGAGAGGCGAAGGTGATACATGTCAACATCGACGAGTATGAGTTTAATAGAAGGATCGAGGTAGACCTTGCCTTGCATCATGATGCCAAAGTGTTTGTAGATGCACTGGGTGAGGGAGATGTCACCATCGATATCGAGACTTGGCAGAAAAAAGTCCTAAGTTATAAAACAAAGTATCCTTCGACTTATCACATCGATGGTAGAGAGAAGATCGAGAACAAGATCATCGAGCAGATATCAGAGCATTTGAAAGATGATGATATCGTCAGCGTGGATGTCGGGTCGCATCAGATGTGGGCTGCGCAGTCTTTGGAGATGAAAGGCCAGCAGCGGGTACTTCTCAACAGTGGTCTGGGTGCCATGGGTTGTGCGCTTCCTACCGCGATCGGCAGTAGTTCGGGTACGGGAAGACGCTCCATCGTCATCGTCGGAGATGGTGGGTTCCAGATGAATATCCAGGAGCTGGAGGTACTCAAGAGAAGGGGCCTGCCTATCAAGATATTCATCCTCAATAACGCCAGTCTGGGCATGGTCATGGATATGCAGGATAAGTATCTTGAAAACAACTATATCGGGACAAAAGATGATTACAGTGTGCCTGATTTTAGTACGATCGCGAAGGCATACGGCATCCGGAGTAGGGCGGTCTCGACTGTCGGTGAGATATATGCTGCCATCGAGAACAGTCTGATGGATGATACCTGTGAGGTCATCGATATCCATATAGATGACTCTATAGTCCATCCAGATCCTAGTTTTGCCACTGGAAAACCGATAGAAGACCTCTACCCACTGCTCGATAGAGATGAGTTCAAAGCACAGATGATCATCAAGCCGGTGCTTTGAGCATGGGTGTTGAAAGTGAAGGAGTAGGGATGAACGACTTGATAATCTTTGGTACGGGTAAGATCGCGCAGGTCCTCTATTATTTCTTAAAAAAAGAGCATAATATAGTCGCATTCACAGTAGATAGAGAGGCGATGGATGAGACGATACTCTTTGATCTTCCGGTCATCGCTTTTGAGGAGATCGAAAAGCATCTTTCACCAAAGAGACACAGTATGCTTATCGCAGTCGGCTACCATCAGATGAACAGGTTCAGAGAGGCGCGTTTTACAGAGGCGAAAAGTAAAGGCTATGGCTCTATCAATTACATCCATCCTTCGGTGGACTTGCCTGAGAACATCGAGATGGGTGAGAACAACGTGGTCTTGGACCATGTCTCACTCCATCCATTCGTGAAGATCGGGGATAGTAACTTCTTTTGGAGTAACGCTGTCGTCGCACATGGCTGCACTATTGAAGACAATTGCTGGATAACAGCGGGAGTCACCATAGCGGGAGATACCACGATAAAGTCTAATGCTTTTTTAGGCGTGAACTCAACGATCGGGCATGACATCACAATAGAACGTGAAAACTTCATCGGTGCTAACACGAAGGTCAGTAAGGACACAAAAGCCAATGAGGTCTACATCTCACGTGATGGCGAGAAGTCCAGGCTTGACAGTAAACGTTTTTTGCAGTTTGCCGGCGTATAAATAATCAGAGGAGAAAAAATGGAAGTCATACTTAGTAAAGTCTTTGGTCTTAAGGAAGAGGAGATCAAAGATGAGCTTACGATGCAAGATATTGAGAGATGGGACTCGTTGACTCATATGGACCTTATCACCTCACTTGAGACAGGACTCGACATTCGTTTTAGTATGGATGAGATCATGGCGATGACGGATATCAAAAGTATCAAGTCGATAGTAAGTCAGAAAGTATAAAGCGCTTATGATCATGCAAGGCAGTGTCGCTGTAGTGACGGGTGGTGCAAGCGGACTGGGAAGAGTCATCGCAGAGACTCTTTTACAAAAAGGTGCGCAGGTAGTGGTACTCGATATCGATCAAGAGGCATTGGATGGACTTAAGCATGACCTGCCTGAAGTGATGGTCTATGCGTGTGATCTTACTCAAGAGAGTGAGATAGCTGAGAGTGTCTCTGCTATCATGGCGGACTTCTCGAAGATAGACATCTTGGTCAACAATGCTGGCATCTTGTACAGTGAACCGCTCTTTAGTCTGATGGCAAAAGAGAGAAGACATAGCATCGAGGCTTGGAAAAAGGTCCTTGATATCAACCTCACAGCACTCTTTATGATGAGTTCGTATACGGTCGAGCAGATGATCTTGCAGAGGAACTCAGGTGTGATCATCAACATCAGTTCAATCAGCGCCAAAGGCAATGAAGGCCAGAGTGCCTATTCGGCGGCTAAGGCCGGAGTAGAATCACTGACCAAGGTCTGGGCAAAAGAGCTTGGGCGTTATGGCATACGGTCTGTCGCGGTAGCACCGGGCTTTATGGATACGGAGTCGATGCATAAGGTCTTAAACCCCCGAATAGTCGAAGAAGTCAAAGAAGAGATCTTATTGAAAAAGCTGGGCAGCCCTCATGATGTCGCCAATACAGTGGTCATGATCATCGAAAACGACTTTGTGAACAACACGGTCATAGAAGTCGATGGCGGTATGTGTATTTGAACAGGCAAGTGTGTCTGTATAGATACCTATGTATGCATAAACGAGAGGGTGGAATGTGAAGATGCAAACGACTTATCCAGCTGCTCTGGGCCAACTCTTCTCGGATATCGTCGAGCAGCATAAAGAGCGTATTGCGCTGAGATATGACACAAGAGTCGTTACCTATGTAGAGCTTGACGCTCTGGCGGACAAGATAGCGGCTTTCCTTAGAGAACAAGGTGTCGGTAAGCATGATGTCATAGGGATCTTTGGTTCTAAAGAACCCATTGTCTATGCGAGCATACTGGCATCACTTAAGCTTGGAGCTATCTATACCAACATCGATGAAGAGAACCCAAAAGTCAGGTTGGAGAAGATCATACTCACTGCCCAGCCAAAGATACTTATCTCTGATCATCAGCCCTCTAGTGACATCACCAGCTCAGCGCAGGAGCTCGAGATCCCTCTCTTTTTTTTAGAAGAGGCAAGACTCGAAGCGTATGATGGCTCAGCTTCACAGGCTGCGACTGAGGTCACGGGCTCTGATCCAGCTTACATCATGTTCACATCCGGCTCAACGGGTATGCCAAAAGGTGTCCTGGTCTCTCATGCGAACATCATCAGTTTTTTTAGCTGGAGTATTGAGCGCTATGGTGTGACTCCTGAAGACATCTTTGCGCAGGTCAGTCCACTCTATTTTGATAACTCCGTCTTTGATCTCTACACGGCACTGTTTTCAGGCGCATCCCTTGCCCCTATCAAAAAAGAGCGCTTAAAGAGTCCTCTTGAACTGGTCAAAAGCGTTGATCAGCTCGGCTGTACGATCTTCTTCTCTGTCCCATCGCTGCTTATCTATCTTACTACGATGCGGGTACTTGATGGCAGCGTGATGCAGCGTGTCAGGACCTTTACGTTTGGTGGAGAGGGATATCCCAAAAGTGAATTGAAAAAGCTGTATGACCTATATTCTCCAAGTGCGACGTTTATCAATGTCTATGGTCCGACAGAGGGTACCTGTATCTGCACATCATATGAGATCACAGAGATGGACTTTAAGGAGCTGGAGGGCCTGCCTCCGCTTGGTAGACTCAATAGAGGTTTTGATCATCTTCTTCTGGATGAGCATAGAAAGCCTGTTGAAGTCGGTGAGACAGGAGAGCTGTGCTTATTGGGACCAAATATTGCTTTGGGTTACTACAATGATAGTAAGCGTAGTGATCAGGTGTTTATCGCGAACCCTTTACAGAAGAGATTTGTCCAGAAGATGTATCTAACAGGTGACCTTGTCGATGTAGACGAAGAGGGTCTTCTCCACTTTAGAGGAAGAAGAGATAATCAGATCAAACACATGGGTTATCGCATAGAACTTGAAGAGATAGAGAACGCGATCAACACACTTGCATTCGTTAATCAGTCAGCAGTCATCTATGAGCGTGTACAGAGCGGTTATGGAAAGATCATCGCTTTTATTGCGACAGATGACGAAATACAGGAGAGGGAGATCAAACAAGTGCTACAGGGTTTCTTACCAGTTTACATGATCCCTAACATCCTACATAAACAGTCACATCTGCCAAAAAATGCCAATGGTAAGGTAGATAAAGTCTATCTGAGAAACACTCTATAAAGATGTGTCTAGATCATAGATCTGTAGGAGAGAGTAGAGATGAGTGATCTGAGGTCAAAAGCTTTTAGTGCTTTCATCTGGGACTTCTTTGGGAAGATCGCCAGACACGGGACCTCGTTCATCGTAATGATCTTTCTGGCGAGGTTACTCGAGCCATCTGAGTTTGGTCTTGTAGCCATGATCATGGTCATCGTCTATGTCACTATGATCTTTACGGATGTAGGTCTGGGTTCAGCATTGATCCAGCGGCGACGACTCTTGCCGATCCACTACTCCTCTGTCTTTTATTTCAATCTCGCGGTAGGGAGTCTGTTGACCCTTCTACTCTTCTTCTCAGCAGAGTGGATCAGCGAATTTTATGACAATGAGCAGCTTATAGCAGTCACTCAGGTCATCTCACCGTTGTTCCTTATCAATGCATTTAGTAATGTACAGACCAGTAGGCTGCGAAAAGAGCTCGATTATGCGGCTTTGACAAAAGCTGATGTCTCTGCAGCAGTGATCAGTGGTATTATCGGTATCATATTGGCAGTGAATGGAGCAGGGGCTTGGAGTCTGGTGGCACAGGCACTGCTGCGAGGGTTTTTTTACGCACTATTTATTTGGAATTTCTCAAGATGGGTACCATCGCTGCTTTTCTCTCTGAAAGCATTGATGCAGTTATGGGGTTTTGGCTTTCGTATGTTTTTGTCCGGACTGCTTGAAGTCATCTTTAGTCGTCTCGATATCATCATCATAGCTAAACTCTTCAGTCCAGCTGTCTTAGGGCTTTTCGATCAGGCTAAACGTCTGAACGCAATGATAATCCAGTACTCATCAGGCAGTATCATGGCCGTGATGTTCCCAGTCATGAGTAAAGTTCAAAAAGATCTGCCGAAGTTTCAGCGTATTGTCATCAAGACTTTGGGCATCATCAGTTTTGTGGTCTTTTTTCTACTGGGCTTTACTTATCTGATAGCAGAGGACTTGATTGTTCTGCTCTTTACGGAGAAGTGGCTTCCTTCAGTTGCATATTTTCAGATAATTTTGTTGGGTGGGTTTGGTTACCCTATCAGCGCACTATTGGTGAATATCTTAAGTAGTCGTGGAGACTCCAAGACTTTTTTACGTCTGGAGATCTATAAGAAGTCTCTTGTTGGAATCAATCTTTATATAGGTTTTCTATGGGGTGTCGAGGGGTATCTTTATGGCATGATAATCGTCACTGTTCTTAGTGTGTTGTTAAATATAGTGTATGCTTCGCGCGAGATAGATGTAACGATGTTACAGTTTCTGAGGCCGATCATCACACAGATGGTACTAACAGTCGCTGCAGTACTGGCTGTAGATGTATCGGGGCTGGGTTCTGAGACCAGTAGAATACTCAATATACTTGAAGTCGGGTCTCTGTTTATGCTACTTTACATCTTAAGTAATATGCTATTTCAGACGACCTCATATAAACATGTCAAAGAGCAAGTCAACTTGTTCTTGGGACAACGTAGTCACTAGAACTACCTAAAGGAATAACGATGAAAAACGATGATATCCTGGTCTCGATCGAGATAATCACTTATAATCACGAAAAGTTTTTGGCCAAGGCACTAGACTCAGTCTTGATGCAGGAGGTGGATTTCAAGTATGAGATCGTTGTAGGTGAAGACTGTTCGACAGATAATACACGACAGATATTATTGGAGTATAAAGATAAATACCCGGATAAGTTCAGACTTCTTCTTCATGATAAGAATGTAGGGATGCGCAAGAATGGAGAAGCTGTCTCTGAATTCTCGGCAGAGTCAAAAAGTAAATATATCGCACTCCTTGAAGGTGATGACTATTGGATAGATCCGCAAAAACTGCAGGTCCAAATCGATACTATGGAAGAGCATCCCGATTGCTATATTAGTTTTCATGCGGCAGAAAGCCGCTATGGCGAGGATGATCATGGAGAAGTCATCGCTAAACATAGTGATAGTAACAGACTTTTCTCGACTTCAGAGGTAATACTTGGTGGTGGAGATTTTTCTCCAACTTCATCTATTGTTTATCGTAGTGATCTCCGACCTTTATTACCTGATAATTATTATGATGTTCCTGTAGGTGATTATTATTTACAGATCATTGGTTCTACATATGGTGGGATCTTATATTTAAATAGGGTTATGGGGGTCTATAGGCAAGGTATTGAAGGGTCTTGGTCTTCTTCAATGGAAAATATTGATAAAAGAGAGCAACATTCACATGGTATGTTGCAATTTATTAATGATTTGAATATATATTTAGATAAAAAGTATGATAGTGAAATACAACAGATAATCGCAAAACACTATTACGATAAAGCAAGCTACTATTTAAGTTTTGGAATGTATGAAAAATTTAAGATGAATATAGAAAATAGTTTTGATACTTATAAGCTAGATTCAAACTTATTTTTAGTCGATTATAAGCTTCGTAATTTTCCTAAAGTACTAAAGACCTTAAGACGTGTGAAAGTGTTTTTTCAATCCTCGAAATAATCTACTTCTTTAAGGAACTTACATCATCATTGATCTATGATGTCAAACGAAGAAGTCAGTATTACGATCATTTGTGCTAACAATATCACTGGTCACATGAATATTTTTTTCTCTTAGGCAGAAGATCGTCATCCTGAGTATACTTTTCGCTTTGCTCGGGAGTACTATCTTTGTATCGCTTACTTTGAAATACTATAGAATAGACTTGATCCTAGGCGTATCGTCCAAAACTTTTATCATTTGCTCTAAGGAAAGTTTGATTTCCGTATCCCTCTTAGTCGAGGAGCTTTATTTGCTCAAGACAATTGAATATTTCGCACTTCATTTTTAGAATAAGCTAGAGCATAATTCAAGTATGATATTTGTTTGTATCATGAAAAAAGATAAGAGTCAATATACCTACATCGGGAATGATTACCCAGAGTATTACCATTTAGATCTGTTCGCAGGAGTGAAAGAGTCGCTTGATAAAAGATGAATAGTTGCCTTCTTTAGAAAAAGTTTTGTTTAGGATCATTTCATAATAAATTGAAAGGCTACTCTCCTGGATAAGACCTTATCCTCATCAGGACGTCTGATGGTCTGTGAGAAGGCATAACCGTCACTGGTCACGATATCGGAGAGCCAGAGACGATAGGGTTGACTACTCTCATGTGAGAAGAGATCAGAGAGCACGCTATAGGCACGTTGGGTAGAGAGTTTTGCGTTGTTTAGATAACGTCGCGTGAAGTCTGTACCTCGCCACTCACTTGAGGTATGGCCATTGATACGTAGTGCGGTGATCTGCGGTCGGTAAGGTCTGAGTGCAAGTAGGAACCTTGGTGAGAAGCTGTCGAGGAACTTTCTCTGAGTATCACTCAGTTCATAGACACCGGCTTTAAAGAGCAGAGTCGGATGGATAAGGGTGATGATGAGGTCTTTTGTGATGGTGATCATACCCCTGTCTATCTCATCTTTAAAAGTGTCACATAGATGCTCGTAAAGCGAACGTGCACTTGAAGACAACTGCACGACACTGCCATCCTCATTGAGTCTGATGATCCACATATTGGTGATCTCACTATGGGGTGCTACGGTCTCTCCGACTGCAGCGTAAGTACCGTCACGCAAGACTTTGACACTACGGAAAAGATTACGGTTCCTGTTGCCGTAATCGTGTTTCCAGATCGGACGCAATGCCGGGTCTAGACTGATAGCCAGAGCATCGGTATTAGCCTGTCGCTTATCAATGGTATAGCCCACCCCGATGATCTTGCCGTCACTTTGCTCTTTGATGCTGTAAAGTGCTGCGCCGGCATCCGTACTGATATTGCGTTCTGCCAGAAGGTTGCGCTGTAGATCGAACTTGGCCAGTCTGATGTGTTGGATCTTTTTACTATCTAGGTAGCTTAACGATGCCAGGAAGTGCTCATCGCGCAGGGTGATAAGGTCATGGACGTTGAATATCCCTTTCTTACCATACTTTCTGAGCCAGATCCTGTCACCGTTCTCCGTTATACGCATGAGGGTGATCTTTCGATCTTTACCGATATCAGTCGTCCCGGCTACGAGTATCGTCCCGTCATAAGCTTCTGTCGCAGTGATACCGCGATCATCGTGAAGAGTACCATACTTCTTGCTCCATCGCTTCTGTCCAGACTTTGTGAAACGGGTGAGTACGATATCATTGAGTCCAAGTCCCTGCTCGTAGAGGGAGTCGTTGGGATCACGTGATGTGATGGATGAACCGACTGCAAGTACGCCGCCATCACGTAGACTGATAAGTCGATGCAGACGGTCAAAGTTCTTAGTCCCGAACTTCTGGGTAAAGAGAACGTCTCCGTTACTGCTGAGATGGACGACGAGTAGTTCACCGTCTTGTGTATCACCGCCTATGAAATAGCCGTTTTCTGGTGTCTTGATGACAGAGACGGCACGGTTGAACTGGGTAAGACCCAGTGATCTGTCTAGTGTGATATCACCCTTGGCATCGAGTCGAAGTAGTCGGATCTGCTCACCCTGTGCCCCCTTAAGTGATGCAAGATAATCAAAGGCATTATGATAGGTCTGTGAAGCCGGTGTCTTTGAGTCTGAGAAGCTTTGGGAGTAACCTACAGTACTGATCTGTCCATCGTGGTCCTGGGTGATGTCATAGAGCGCATCTTCAAAGGGGCCGCCGATGATAATAGAGTACTCATTACTGTTCGCGGCATGCAGTGATGACAATAGAAGAAGAAGTAGAAGATAATATCGCATAAGACTGCTTTAGTGAAAATGGTATCTAAGGGTACCTCTGATGATATACAGGGTTGTTAGAGGTGCCCTTACAGATATAAGCAAGAATTATTCCTTGTTCTCATCCTCTATTGTCGCTCCGTAATCCATCAGAAGGTCGATCATAAGCTGACGCTGATGCTCGATAGCGATCTGCAATGCATTGAGTCCACGTTGTGAGCGAGTGTTTACATCTGCCCCAAACTGCAGCAGTGCTTCGACAATGGGGTGATGATTGTAATAGACACCAAACATCAGTGCACTCCATCCATAGTCATCTATCTTGTCGATATTCGAATAGTTGTCGAGCAGACGATCGACAGCTTCTCTTCTTCCAGTCGAACAAGCCAGCATCAGAGCGGTTCGACCATTGGCATCAGTGTAGTTCACATCAGCTCCAAGATGTAAGAGTAAGTCGAGTTGCTGCTTGGTCCTCAGGTCTTGTTGCCGGGTACTTGCATGGATCAGTGGTGTCCATTTGAGGCGATTCGTCGGTATATCGACATGGGCACCTTTTATTAATAGTCTGGACTCGATCTTTCTAAATGCAGTAGCATCATCGGCAAAACGCTCTATTGCAGTATGGATCAATGTCAGCGGAGTATGAATACCGTCAAAGACATGGATGTTTGCGCCATTATCGAGTAGCACATCGACATGCTCTGCATGACCCTTGGTGAGGGCAAGGGTCAGTGGCAGGTTTCCGATATTGTTCTTGTGGTCGATCGTCGCATGCCGCATAAGTAGAAACTCGATGACATCTAACCGACCACGTATACCAGCGGCGATGAGTAGTGGCGTGTCTCCATTGCGATCAGTGCTATCGACGTCGAGTCCTTTGTTCAGAAGATAACAAAGCAGTCTGATATTGCCTCCCCCAACGGCTAAGTGCAGAAGTGTCTGAAGACGTCTGTTCTTCTCAAAGAGTTCGTTTAAAGGTGCTTTGACTGCTATAAGTGCCAGAAGGTCACCTGCTGAGGCAGCTTCAAACAGTGTCATGGATGTTATTGGCATCACTTCTGTACTGATGAGTATCTCAAGTGTGGTCGAACTCTCTTGCTGTTGTACGATGGCTAAAGGGGTGATACCGGAAAAATCGGGCTGGGTGGGGTCTGCTCCGTAGCGTATAAGAAGGTGGATCATCTCGTTCATACGCATCTTTGTGGCAAGATGCAGAGCAGTCTCACCGTTATGATCGCTGACATTGGCAGTGGCACCATACTGTAAAAGCAGGGTGGCTATCTCGTAGCGTTCATACTTGATGGCTTGTAAGAGTGCAGGGAGTCGTACTCCCTCACTATGGTCGACATCAAGTCCCTTTAATATCATGGACTCTACTGTACTTTTCCGACCTCTCTGAATCGCTTCAAGAAAGGAGCGATGGGGATGTTCGACTATCTCTGCTTCTGAGGGATGGTACATGGAAGTCTTAAGTATCATAGCACTTTGAAGGCGTTCCATAAATGACATCTCTATCCTTTATCTAGGTCTGTACTCAGATCAGTTTATTTTTCTTGACTTCAAGCTCTTCTTTCGAGATGACACCTTTTTCATGAAGCTCTGTCCACTTTAAAAGCTCGTCAGCAGCAGATCCAAATCTGAGGCTTGATCTTACAGAGGAGACAGCTTTTGCAGCGATGTCTAATGCTGAAGAGACGATGTCACCGCCTTTACCGAGTATACTCTTTCCACTATCACCAACGGCATGGGCACTGTTTCCGATGCTATCAGTCACAGAGTCTACGACGTCTCCGCCTTTACCGAGCATACTCTTTCCGGTATCACCAACGGCCTGAGCACTGTTACTGATGGTCTCTGTCACAGATCCGACGACATCCCCACCTTTATGCAGTATCTCTTTGCTCGTGTCACCAACGGTATGAGCACCGTTACCTATACTCTCTTTCACAGAGCCAAAGATCTCAGCGATGGTACTGCTTTGCTCTTCTTGAGCAGTCTCACTCTCTGTAGACTCAGGGGCTGCTTTCTCCTCAGTCTTTACTTCTTCTATTTTTTTCTCTTCTGCTTTTAGTGTTGGTTTTACTGTTGTCTTGGCTGTGGCACTGTCGGCTTTTTTCGCCGGTGTCGCTTTTTTTACGGCAGACTTTTTCGTCTCTGTATTATTCGCTTCCATGGGGTATATCTGCTTTGCTATGAGATTTATTGACAATGACCATACTGGATATTGTCTATTGTTAGATAGTAATATTTATATGCAAAAAAAATGCTGAAGTCTTATTGTCTCTTCAGCGATTAGATCAGCATTTATAAAAGTCATCTCTTTGCATAGAAGATGATGAGGATATCCATGATCTTTAGTAGGGTATGGAAGTCCACAAGATAGGAATCGAGATCAGCGCTGTTTGTTCACAGCGATCCATAGTAAACATCTAAAGTGATGAATAAACTATTAGTTTTTACAATATTTTTGTATATGTCATCAATACTGACGACTTTTACGAGATAATTTTTTATGGATACTATCTATTCTATAAATAGTCATAAAGTCCCTTTTATAGGTACTCCCTGTCAATAATATTATTTTTAACATATTACTATTACTTATATAATAAAAGAGTTTATCTACTTTTAAGTGCATCAGATCCATAATTATTAAAGTTAGATATAGATTTAATATTTATATCAGATCTTCAACTTTCTACGTTTCAGATAAAGCCAAAGCTCTCAAGGAGAGAACCGGAAAGCCTAGAGTCTTTTTTGATAGTCGGGTTGCCTACGAGATAAACAGTCTGGCTTATCCTCCTCTTTTAAAGACCAAAGTCAGATCTGTATCTGTTACTTACTCGAAAGGAGTTATTATGAGTGCACGTGCTTATCTGGCAATAGTGGTATTACTTTTTACGATGTCAATGACCTTTAATGGATGCGGTGGTGGTGGAGGTGATTCGACACCGCCTTCAAGTGATGACTCTTCTCTACCTCCAGAGATCACTCAAGTCAGTGTTCCTGAACTATTTGATCAACAAAACAGTAAAGTGCTGACCTATTTCTCAAAAGTAGAGCAACTGATGGAATCGACTGACTCAGTGGAGGATAGGCTCTTTTGGATGGATCCAACGGATACGATCATGATGGATGAGATCATTGATGACACAGAAAAGAACTATATCCTGACAGAAGAGATCTTTGACATTGGTGAAGAGTTATTAGAGATCGAACAGCGACTTCAAGAGAATATCGTAGTATCGACGAGTACTACCAATAAACGATTGCTGGTTGAGATAAGTCCGCAAATAGCTCCTATAGTCGTTCTTGGTGTCTGTACGCTGGGTCTGACCGGTGCCTCTTTTTTAACATCACAATATGACAATTATATATGGTTTAAGGAAGAGGCTATCAAGTGTTCTGATTCTCGTAAACAGCAGGAAGAGAGCATATTGAACTCAAATATATCGCAAGAAGATAGAGATTCACTGCTTACTAATAACTGGGAAGTCTATAGGGAGTGTAAAAGTAGGGCTGACGATATCTTTCATATGACCTATTATCATAATTTTGCTGTTGGAGGTGTATCTATAGTCGGACCGGCCTCTGCCCCATACCGACTTGCCAGGATCTCCCTATCATCTATCTCAGCGGCAATAGATGTCACACAACTCTATATATTTGGTACACGTTCTGCTTCAAGTAGTAAAGTGGCTCCTCTAGCATCGGGTAGTAATCTGGCAACAGCTTTTGTCGCTACTACTGATCAATCGGGATCGATCTCAGTTCCGGAAGGTGAGTGGGATATTGTGGTCTCTACTCCTGGTCATGTACGATCTGGGACACGTCCTGATCAATCAGTATCTGTTAGGGAAGGAGAGACCCTATATGTCGATTTCTCTACAGTTCCTACCAGTAGTGCTACATCTGAGGATCTTGAAAGTTGTGAGGCCGGAACTGAGCCTGTAACGGGTATATGTAAGACTCCGATAAGTACGGCTGAAGGTGAAACAGGTGCCTATTACTATGTCAAAGGCTTTTACTATCCTATGCCGGACTCAAGCAGATGTTATTCTGCTGAACAGATAGCCTATTATGAGAGTAGTAGTGAACACAGTGTCTTTGGTGATCCGGACCGTGGTTCCTGTACTATCTGCCCTGATGGGTATGCTTTAGGGGACTATGAAGGTCTACAGAGCTGTATGAGATGTCCTGATGGTAAAGATATCAGTGATGGGTGTTGCTATTAGGTAGTATGGGGAATATAAAAAGAGTCTAGAGGCTCTGAGAGCCTCTAAGTCAGATATCTATCTGATGTTTTCGAATGGATAAGCTACAACGACTTTACGTGTTATAGTGTAAGGGATAAGTGCTGCTGCGCGTGACTGTTTGATCGCAACGGCTACCATGTCCTGGTGACGTTTACAGTTACCTGTAAGACGACGAGGCATGATCTTATAACGCTCAGAGAGCGAGTTCTTCAGTGTCACAGTGTCTTTATAGTCGATATAGTCGACTTTTGCTTCACAATATTTACAAAAACGTTTTTTGTATTTTCTTCTTTCTGCCATAATGTTTTCCTTTTCGAATGCGCCATGTCATGCGTGGCTTCTATAGGGCATTAGCCCTTATGTGGTCTGAGTCCTAAAAAGGGATCTCATCTTCATCAATATCGATCTCCGGCATGGTGTTTTCCGGCATCCTAGTCTGTGGCTTTTGATACTGCTGTTGTTTGTTCTGCTGGTTTTGTTGCTGTGGCGCATTATAGCCCTGGTTTTGTGGCTGTTGCGTTGGTGCATTATAACCTTGGTCTTGTGACTGTTGAGGTGGGTTGTAGCCCTGGTCTGGTGACTGCTGAGGTGCATTGTAGCCACCTTGCTGATTGTTGTTACCACCCTGAGCTGCATCACCTTTAGAGTCCAGCATCTGCATACTTTCGACTGTTACGGAGTGTTTGGAACGTTTACCACCATTTTGGTCGACCCACTGTTCAAAATTAAGACGTCCTTCGACAAGGATCTTGGAACCTTTGCGAAGATATTGGTTGGCGATCTCTGCTGAACGACCGAAAAAAGTGATGTCAATAAACATGACTTCCTCTTTCTTCTCACCATTGCTGGTGAACTTTCGGCTTGTTGCGATAGCAGTCTTGGCCAGACCCATACCACCTTGCGTATAACGCAGTTCGATATCACGGGTCAGATTGCCGACCAGTACGACTTTATTAAACATGGGAGTCCCTTATGCCTGTGTTGCTTCAGTAGCTGGTGTTGCTTCTGCTGCTGGAGTCTCTTCCACTGCTGGTGTCGCTTCAACTGCTGCTTCTGCTGCTGCTGGAGTCGCTTCCACTGCTGGTGTTACTGGTGTCTCTACTTTTGGAGGTTTGATGGCGTTGACCATCTTAGTCCATGCAGCTACTTCACGTTTTGAATCATATTTCATCGTGACAAAACGAAGTAGTGTCTCGTTGATACGGAAACGACGCTCGACTTCTGCGATAGAAGCTGGTGCCATAGTGTAGTAGACGACGTAGTAAAAACCACGCATGTTTTTTTCGATAGGATAAGCAAGTTTCTTCATTCCCATCGGGTCACGGCCGAGTATTTCGCCGCCGTTTGATGTAATGATCTCATCGATCTCAGCCATTTGGCTTTTGGTCTCTTCTTCAGTCAAAGTAGGTTTGACGATTAGCATGTTTTCGTAATGTCTCATGTGAGTATGATCTCCTTTTGGTATGTGCGCCGTATAACGGCAGGAGCCCCTTCTGGATTAGTTATATCACCAGT
>JADGEC010000051.1 GCA_016744575.1 Sulfurimonadaceae bacterium
ATCAGAAAACTATCTACAAAGTTCCTGATACTGTTCTCTGTCATCCTAAACTCAAAACTCTCTTCTATACTTTTTGCTATTTGCTTATAACTGACACCGTGATCGATACTTGACTGTATCTGAGCTCTTATCTGCAGCAAAAAAGCAGTCGTCGGAGCCTTAAGCTCCATCCTTCTTACTTTGACATCCTCTTCTACTTGTCTGCGATACTTTTTCATATTCTTATCTATCTGTTTTTGTGTGATCGTTCGTTTTGGAGGCATAGTTCTTCACTTATTAAATTAGTTTAAAAATAGATAACGAAAAATAATAACAGATTAAAGATGATAGTTTACATAAATTTATATATATTATTAGAAAAAGTGCTTAATAAGGGCGGAGAGAAAAGACAGCGTACTGTTTCTAGCAATAAAGGTGCTTAGCCCTTTACCACTTTGTTGATCTTCTCATAGATATCGAGTACTTCAGATTTTTTCTCATGATAGCTGTTCTTATTGGCTATGAGGTAGGTAGAGGATTCCATGATATCTTCGACCACTTCCAGACCGTTTTGCTTCATCGTCGTGCCGGTCTCAACGATATCGACGATCATATCTGCCAGACCGACAAGCGGTGCGAGTTCGATCGAGCCGTAAAGCTTGATGATGTCTGCCGCGACTGCGCGCTCTGAGAAATAGCGCTTGGTGATATTGACCATCTTGGTCGCGACTTTGATCTCGGGCTTGGTAAGGTCAAGCTTCTCACCCTTACGCATACCGATGGAGACTTTACAGATACCACGTCTGAGGTCAAGCAGTCGGATGACATCGAGACCCTGCTCTTCGATGGTATCAAGTCCGACGACTCCGATATCGGCTGCTTGATGAAAGACATAGGTCGCTACATCCTGATTACGCACAAGCAGGAACCTGAAATCAGTTGTCTCAAGGATAAGTTTGCGGTCATCAAACTTGAACTGCTCACCAAAGATATTCTCAAAGATCTCGAGTGTCTCTTCGGCGATCCGACCTTTTGGAAGTGCGACTGTTAGCATTGGGCTACCCTTGTAATGATCTTTTGCATTCCCCTGAAGATAAGATGCCGGTCGATGTCAGCCATAGGAAAGACATGACCAAATAGCTCAGCATCTCCTCCGGTCAGGAAAAATGGTCCATCATGACGCAGCACTTCACTATAAAGTGTACGCAGATAACCGTAGCTGACCGCATCAGGGGAATTTTTCGGCATTTTATCCAAATCAAGCTCAAAATCGAATGAGAAGGCAAGTCGAGAGGAGATATCACTATACGCTTTTTGCATCGCATGCAGACCCGGATAGATAAAACCGCCTTGAAACTGCCCAGCTTTGACTACATCTACTGTCACTGCACTGCCAGCATCGATGATGACACCCTCTTCGATCGCTTCGCATGCCACGATGCGGTCTATGCCCATCGTCTCATAGTAATCTTCACGTGAGATGTATGTTGAGAGGTCTTTCCAGTTTGACAGTGATACAAGTCGAGTCACCAGGGAAGGATTGACGCTGATGTAGTAGACCTCATCTGAGATTTCTGCAGGGTCAAACGAGTCTACACTTTGTTTGTAGTCACTATCGCCGTCATAAAAGTGATATGAGGTGTTTCCGATGTCACACAAGAGCATCAGAGAATCTTCCATCCTGTCTCTTTAAAAGCCTTTTGCGCTTTAGAGCAGAGTGGCGCTTCGATCTTTATCATCTTATACTTGAAGTTGTGATCACTAAAGACCATCAGTTTTCCATAGATCTCTTCCATCTTCCGCACATCTTTCATCAAGACCCTGCTCTTCTGTGAGATCATAAAGAGTGCCGTAAAATAGCCATGGATATCTGTCGCATGGTAGATCTTTATCTTGTTTCTTATGCCCAGCTGTTTTGGCTGTACCTCATCAAGCTTTTTATAGATCTTCCCTTTTTGCCGGAGCTCTTCTACTATCATTCTCATCGTGTCAATCTCATCTTTCTCTGGCTTATCCATAAGGTATTACTCTTTGATCGTTTTGTCGTTTTCATGATCGAAAACAAAGTGTGACATTATAACGACTTGAACACTTGTCTTTTGCTACAATAAGAAAACATCAATCTAAGGTAAGCTCATGCCAAAGACAAAACTGCTGATCGTCTGGACCAATGGTGACAAAGAAGTCGCTATGAAACTACCGCTTCTTTATGGTTCGGTGATCCTTGAACGAGAGTACTGGGAAGAGGCACACCTGATGATATGGGGGCCTTCCATCAAACTGGCTGCTTCTGATAGTGAGATACAGGAGCGTCTAAAGTCTATGCAAGACTCAGGTGTCACCATGAGTTCATGCATCGTCTGCAGCGATGACTATGAAGTCACAGAGACATTAGAGGGTCTCGGCATCGAGAACACACATACTGGAGAGATGTTGACAGAGTGCCTCAAAGATGACGAATGGGCGGTCATGACAGTCTGATGGACAAGTATACTGTAGATGATGACCCTTTTGACGAAGAGGAACTTCCCTCATGGCTGATCAAGCAGCAAGAAGATGCTGCTGAAGCTGAAGCATTGGCGAACACGCATCAGAAGACCGTCTATAAGGAAGGTGACCAGGTAGGCAACTTTCTGTTTGTCAAGTACATGAGATACAAAAACCGTGCTGTCTTCGCCTGCCCCGACTGCGGGAAAAAGTTCCAGTACAACATCTACACCATCAAAAACAAAAAACGATGCAAATGGTACAAGAAGCATCTAAAACACTGATGCTCCTTGATCTGACAGACTATGATATCTTTTAGCTGTCAGGATCCAGCCAAGATGACTGGCAGTGACATAGAATCACTTACGACTTATGATTAAAAGAAGACAGGCTTATCGTATTGAGCTTACAGGACAAAGCTGTCGGTAAAGATACCTGTAATATGATGCCGCTTTTATTTTGTCATCTGACCTTGACTGCATGTCATCGTCTAGACAGAAAAGTCATACAGATAAAGGGTAAAAGTGTATCAAAAGATCAGATCTCTCGTTGAGAGTCAAAAGTTTCAAAATTTCATCATGGGACTTATCATCCTCAATGGTATCACCATGGGTCTAGAGACCTCAAAAAGTTTCGCCGCTGATTATCATACTTTTTTTGAACTGTTCAATGCAGCAGTCGTCACGATCTTTACCATAGAGATCATTATGAGGATCTATATCCACAGGGTCTCGTTCTTTAAAGATCCCTGGTCGCTATTTGACTTCACCATTGTGGCCATATCACTGGTCCCAGCCGGCGCCGGATATGAGATCTTCAGAGTGTTAAGAGTACTAAGACTGTTCAGGATCATCACGGTAGTCCCTCAGATGAGAAAGATCATCGCTGCACTGCTGAGCGTGATCCCGGGCATCATCTCTATCGCGGGTCTACTGACACTCTTTTTCTATATCTTTGCCATCATGTCGACACAGCTCTATGGTGAGAAGTTCCCTGAATGGTTTGGTACGCTAGGAGAGTCTTTTTATACACTCTTTCAGATCATGACACTGGAGTCCTGGTCTATGGGGATCGTCCGTCCTATC
This sequence comes from Sulfurimonadaceae bacterium, assembly GCA_016744575.1. GTDB lineage: Bacteria > Campylobacterota > Campylobacteria > Campylobacterales > Sulfurimonadaceae > BB26. The sequence goes on from JADGEC010000051.1 coordinate 3,552, forward strand.
ATGGAGGTCTATCCGCTTGCCTGGACGTTCTTTATCCCGTTTATCTTCATGGCTACCTTTATCATCGTCAACCTCATCATAGCCATCGTAGTGGATGCTATGAATGAGATGAACGCAAACGAGGAAGAACATATCATCGAAGAGTTTCATGCAAGTGAAGATGCCACAAAAGATGAGATCAAAGCTTTACGCAGCGATATCAGAGAGCTAAAAGAGTTAGTAAGTAGTATGAAAGCATAGACATCGATCACAGCTTCCGGTCAAGCCGGAGAGAGTCACTTCAGATGACTCTTACCCAATAGACCTCTTGACGATATCCACGACTTTTAAAGCATAACCCCACTCATTGTCATACCAGATGACAAGCTTTATCATCTTCTCCATCTTGACGTCCGTAAAACGGTGATCGATTATGGTCGTAAAGGGTTCGGCTTTAAAATCACCAGAGACCAAGGGTTTTGTATTGTTCTTGATTATCGTGTCAGTCTGCTTCTCTTCATAAGCATAACAGAGCTCCAGCAGTCTCTTCTTGGTACATTCTTTTTTTACGACTATCGTGGCATCGATGGCACCAACAGTCGCTGTCGGGACCCGAAATGAGTTGGAGGAGAAGCTATCTGCATTTATATGAGGTAAGAGATAAGAACACGCTTCTATGGCTGTCGTCTTACTTGGGATGATATTGTCCACAGCTGAGCGTCCAAACTCAAAGTTGCATGTCACATTGCGGCTATCATCACCTATGCAGCCTCCATCGAGTAACTTCTGATGGTTTAGCAGAGGATGGACAGTCGTGATATCCCCATAGGCAATATCAAAATGATCATCGATCATCTTCAACGCAGGCAAGAGCGCCGTCGCATTACATGAACTCGTAGAGATGATCTTATGATGATGAAGATCAAGTTCATCTTCGTTGACGCCCAAGATGACATTTATATCCGCACGAGGGTCGGGGTGTGTCAAAAAGAGTGCTTTTACATCAAGTCCCCGAAGTCGTTCGACTGGGTTCTTGACACCACTGGCATCGATGATGATATCTATTGCATGTCCACTAAGGTCCATATCAAAAAGACTCTTCTCACTCCAGAGAGCGATGCGTGTCTGCGCATTGTAGATAGTCTGCCCATCGACTTCAAAAGGGGTATGGTATCGACCGTAGATCGAATCATAATTAATAGTGTATGCGATGTTCTCAACATTGTTGTTCAGCTCGTTTATGGCTACGATCTCAAACTCTTTTTGCTCTAAAGCGATCCGCAAGATACTTCGGCCAATACGTCCCAGACCATTTAATAAGACTCTCATATGCTCTTTTTTTTCCTAAGCATACCAAAATGAGTCTTGAGGAAAACAATGTTTCATTTTAGCAAGATGAGAGACTATCGCACTATTTTTGACATATATCAATTACAGATCACATCATCTTACCTATAATACCCCTACAAATTTATCAGGAGTATTTATGAAAAGAACTGCATTAGGACTTATAGCTTTATTGACACTTACCGGTACACTTATGGCTGACGGCGCTGCCGCTTATAAAAAATGTGCTGCATGTCATGGTGCGCAAGGTGAGAAAGCTGCACTTGGAAAAAGTAAGATCATGAACACGATGACTAAAGATGAGATCGTCGTCTCACTCAAAGGCTACAAAGATGGCACTTATGGTGGTGCTATGAAAGGCCTGATGAAAGGTCAAGTAGCCGCTATGTCTGAAGCAGATATGACTGCTGTTGCAGAACTTATCGGAAAGTAACCCCTTTTAGACTCGATTCGCCTCTCATAGGCGGGTCTTGCCAAGCAGCAGTCTTGAATATATGCCCCCTTAAGTATATAAAGCTCTCCCAATGAAGACGATCTACTGCTGTTTGGCAAGACCTGACTGACTTGTCCTCTCTTGGATCTCCAAGACCTTCCATCGATCGAAACACTCCATATCCCTTATAGACATACCATCGATCAACACATCTGATCTGCATCTATGTAATACTTCTCAAAATAGCGTACTGGTATCTGAGAACATCCATGAAAGTACTATGATCCACTAAAATGAGAAGCGAAGTGTGAATGTTGACATTAGCCTTCAAAAAGGAGCTCAGCTTTAGGTGGGCCTAGGTGTCATCATCTTTTGGTCACGCACAAGTCATAGGCAGCCTAAAGCTTCATGGTGAACAAGTCTCCACTGAGTCTCATGAGCTTAAAACAGCTACTGGCGTTCAAAGACAGAGCAACACCCAGCGTAAAAGTAGTCACTCATCAGCTGACTTTGGACTCTCAAGAGATCTAAGTAGGCTACTTGTTATTACTGCGATATCCAGGATGTTGGTAATCATTACGCTCACACCCTGTGAACAGACTTGCGAGTCCTAGTAGTAAGACAAGTGTCAGTATTACTCTTTTCATCTTTTATCCTATTATTGTCGAGACTTTTGATAATCTTATCATCAATCTTATTTGAAAGACTTTTTAAGACCGCAAAGTACAGATGCAAAAGTGATGCTATCAAAGCACATAGATCTATAGCTTGTTCGGCCCTCTAAATGATCCTGACTTGATTCCTTCCATTCTCCTTGGCTTGATATAGCGCTTTATCAGCTCGTTCAATACTCTCATATATCCCTTCCCCTTCCAGGTAGATGGTCACTCCAAAACTTGACGTGATACTTCCGACTTCTTCATAATCATCGTTCTCAATCGTAAGACATATATGTTCTGTTGCTTTTTTAAGAGACTCTACCGAGTCGACTCTCATCAGTATGATAAACTCCTCGCCTCCCCATCGAACAAGATAGTCTTCATGACGAATCGCTGTTTTGATCGTCATGACGAACTGTTTTAAGACCTCATCACCCCGATTATGACCATAGGTGTCATTGACACGTTTGAAGTAGTCGATGTCAGCTAATATCACGCCAAGCTTTTTCTGCTTTGCCTCTTCAATGATCTCAATGATATTGTTCTCTAAGAACTCCCGGTTTAACGCCCCTGTCAATTTGTCATGAGTCACTTTCCTGAGCAATTTGACCTGTTCGAGCATGGTACTGCTGATGTCAGTGAAAGAGATGACATAGTCACTCTCATCAAACTGGTTCAGTGCGATAGAGAACACATGAGTAGAAAGTTCATCGTCAAGCATAGCGACAATGCGCTTTTCAGCAGAAAGCCCTTGAATAGTCTCGGCCCAGCTCTCTCCTTCGGGTACTTTTCCTAGATGAAAGAAATTGTCATTCTCTATAAACCTCTCACATATGCAACTATAATGACTTAAAAACTCTTCCAGGTCATCCAGACCAAAATAATCATACATAGCTTGATTTGCCATCATCAATCTTTTACCATCAGTCAGGATGACGATATTTTTTTGAAAATCAAAGAGCTTTTGCAGTTTGACATTAAAAAGTCCCAACTCCTCTTTTTGCGTATTGAGCTCAGAGGTCAATACGTAGATATCTTTCTCTTTTCTATTGATCAACTTAAAGCCAAAGACGACCAGCATTATCTCTGCAATGATCAAGATAGCTGTAAACACTTTTACAGATCCAAATATGATGTCATGTTCCAAAGTGACATCATCGAGAAAGATAAAATACCCAAGTTCATTATCTGAGACATCCGAGAGTATCTCTTTTGAGACAGAGTAGTCACGCTCATCAAACCTGATCTCTTCTTTTACGATCGTACCGTTTAAGATGGACTCCATCTGGTCTGGGACATCAAAAGTCTGATAGACGATGTAATGATCCCTCGTCTGAACATTTTGCTTAAGGTTCTCTTTTACAAACTCAGGTGCATTACTGTAAAGCCCTTTTTTAACTGCCAGATAGACTTGGATGTTCAATAGTTCTGCATATTCATCTATGATCTTATCGATCTCTTTTCCAAGCTCAAGATAACCGATCACTCTACCGTCGATCACCCATGGTGTGACGACTCGTAACGTATAGTTTTTCTTTACTCCAAACTCTATGCCATAAAAAAGTGACTGTTTCTCTTTAGCCTTTAAAAAAGTCATCCTTTTGACAGTGTCAAGATCTCTCTTGTGATCATGTACCCTAAGCAGTACCTTACCCTCAGGCTTAATAAAGTACATATGCGTTAGTTCGATGTTTTGGTGAAGATCTTTATAGATACCTTCTATTGCCTCGTAAAGTGACTGTTTGTCACCGATCTCAAACAGTCGGGCAATATCCTCTCTATTTTGAATAAATCTGATGAACTCACTTATCGCAGCAGCTTCTTTATCGATTTTATTGTCAAGAAAGCGTTTAAACTGCTCTGTCGTCGATGCTTTGCTCTTATGAAGTGTGTTCTCTTGCATATAGACCATGCTGTAAATAGTCAATACTGACATCAAGATTATTGCCAATATAAAGGGGAAATACAGATGCAGTTGGAAAGTTGACTTTTTATTTACCAATGTTTGTTCATTTTTCAATAGTCTTTTTCCTTTAAGACTTAGATCCTATCTCTTATCATTTTAGATGAAATCTCCTTAATATAACGATTATATTTATGATATTTCGTTATTATCTTAATGAAAACACTTCGCATAGAAATCCTATGTTACCGTCCTAGACTAGTGTGGTATCTGATGAAGGCATCACCAACTGGGCTTAGTAAAGAAACTACTTATCTCCGTTATCTGTAAAAAAGTGACTTTTATAGCCTTAATATGCGAACAGCTTACTTTAGAGAAGTCATTTTAGTATAATCACACAACTGATCACTACTGGCATGCCTTTAGGATCTCATACAAAGGAACACTATGTCAAAACCAAATAACTCCAGCGTCAAGATGGACGAGGGATTTAAACTAAAACACTACGCTAACGTTGAAAAAAAAGAGGTAAAAGGCTACAGTCAAAACCATCAGGACCAAGGTAATGTAAATGCCTCAAAAGGTGAGCTGAACGCAGCTCAGAAGGCAAAGGCAAAAGCTAGAGCTAAAAAAGCCAAGCAGTCCAGAAAGAAGAACAAATAAAATACGACTTGACCAGGAATCACTCCTAAAGAGTCAATGTATCAAAGAACACTGGAAGCGACATCTCCAGACTACTTACAATGCTGCGTCTGGGAGTAATCGACTCCAAAGACGCAGACTTTCGAATCATGAAGACCCTCATAGACAATTTCTTGCCTACCTTTGATCATGATACTTTTAGCTCTTAACACGCTGTAGTATGAAAGTCTTATAAAAGACAACAGTTGCGATGATAAAAGCCAAGATGGCGATGCTCAAAAAAAGTCCCTGTATTCCCATATAGGAGACTATAGGCTCAAAGACGATGGGTGAGAAAAACTGTCCAAGAAAAAAACTCGATGTCAGCATCCCGACCGCACGTCCACGTCGTTGTGCCGATACTAACGAAAGTAACCAGGCATTGATGTTGACCATCACCAACCCAAAACCGACACCCATGAAGGCCGAAGCGTAAAAAAGCTGATACGGTCTAGTGACCTGTGACATCACAAACAAGCCGATCCCAAAAAAGAGGTAGATAAAGACAAAGATCTGTTCAAAACTAAAACGTGCTTTGAGTCGATGATACTGCTTGGAGACCAAGGCATTGACCAATAACGCAAAACCTACGAAATAACCGATGCTACTGGGTGTACCATGTAACTCATCGATGACCAGAAAAGGCATCTGTGTCGGCAACATATAAAAGAACAACATGGAGAAAAAGGCACTCAAATAGACCGGTAATAGCTTTGGTAAGACCTCGATCGCATCGTCTCTATGTACGTGTTGACGGACGGGTTCTTTGAGTGACACGATCAATAGCGGCAAAAAAAACAACGGTAGTGCATAGATAACAAATGGGTAGTCCCATCCCCATTGCGCCAGATAACCGCCAGAGATGATGAAGACTATCCCACCAAACCCTACTGCCATGCCCTGTGTAGACATAAAACGATGGCGACTCTTCTCATCAAAATAGTCTCCGATCAAAGCTAAAGAAGAGGTCATGACCAATGCGACTGAGACACCCAAGACCGCGCGACCGGCCAGGATGGCATAGAAGTCATCCAAATAGAGACCGGAACTACCACCCAATACAAAAAGTACGACCCCGGTATACAGTGGCTTCAAGCGTCCATAACGATCGATGATCATCCCGGCGAAAGGAGCTAACAGAGTGATGACAAGTGCAGGTATCGTCATCAACAATTTAGAGAGAAACGTAATATGTTCGATATACTCAAAATGGTGACTGATGATCGGCAGCGCTGCTACGATGGAGATCCCGGACATGATGCCCATCGTCGCCAAGAGTAAGAGCGAGACTTTGACGCCAGTACTGACTGATCGGGACATGGACTACCTTTGGACACAATGGCGCATTGTACTCTGTTTGCAGACGAATAGGTAGCTCTGAGCGTACCAAACATTTTTAAGATCATCAGGTAAACTCAGTTAAAAGACTTTCCTCACCACCAGAACACCACTCCTATGCTTATTGTGATCTGTATCTTACCCGTTTAGTGATTTAGACATTGATAATAGACAGGTGAAAACACTCTTTACTATTGACGGTCTGCCGCCATCGGATGACAGGCCTGGACGGTCTCTTTAAGGTTCTGCTTCTGGATGTGAGTGTAGATCTGCGTCGTCAGGAGTGAAGCATGCCCAAGCAGTTCCTGAACGACACGAAGGTCAGCCCCGCCAATGATCAAAGCTGTAGCGTAGGAGTGCCGTAGGACATGAGGTGAGACTCCAAGATACTTTCGGGTGATCTTGAAAGCGGAGATCCTACTTAACGGCTTTCCCTGATAGTTTAGCCAGACTGCATCGTTCTCAAACGGTATGACATCAAGATATGCTTGCAACACCTGTAAGGCCTCTTCTGCAACTGGAATAAGTCGTTCCTTCTCTCCCTTACCGTGACGCACATGTAGCCAGACACCCTCGATATCCTCACGACGAAGTGCCAGACACTCGCTGATGCGAAGGCCAGTTGCATAGAGGAACAAGATGAGAGCATAGTCACGCTGGCCCAGCCATGTGCTTCGGTCTATCTGTTCCAAAGAGCGACTGATGACCTCAAAAGAGAGGAACTTAGGAAGTGATCTGGGCAGTTTAGCCAGTTTGAACTTTGTGAAGTCATGGATAAAGTGGCTGCGGTGACAGAAGTCAAAAAAAGCGTTTACTGCAGAAAGTTTTCGGTTAAGTGTGCGTTTGTTCTCGATGTCACTAAGCTGTTTTAAGACTAGCATAGAGTCCATATCGATCAACGACCTTTTCGCAGAAGCCTCTATCTGCATCAGGTCACTTCGATACGCTTCGACAGTACGAGCGCTAAGCGCTCTGGTCACGGTGATGTACTCTAGAAAAGCCTCAAGTTCATTTGACATCGCGCGAGAACATCAGTGATGACACACAGGTGTCAGTCGATCGTGATGTATTCATCAGCGTAGTAGAAGGAGTCATTTGAGACAAAGACAAAGCCCTCTTCGAGATCTAGTTCGTAGACCTTATGCTCAGAGAGATCAGCTTCAAGGACGATCATGTAGCCCTCTTTCTCTAGTAGATAGACTTTCTCATCAGTCACTATCATGCCAAGAAAGTGTGCAAAAGGGAACTTCTGCTTTGCCTTGACCTGTAACGAGGGTGTCAAAGCGATCACTTCGCCCTCTTTCGTACTGATCATAAGACCACTATCATCATAGTGTAGATCACGAAGCTGGTATGGTTCTCTTATCTCTTTATCTGCCATGGAGAGAATACGTGAGCCTGTGGCGGCAAGCATGTTGTTGTCCATGACCTTAAAGAAGATGATGTTGTTAAAGTTGTCTTCCGTACTGACGATGATGGAGCGTAGTGTCTTACCCGTTTGTGAGTTTACGATGACTATCTTACCATCAAGTGTAAGGAAAAGTACCAGTTCGTTCAGGAAAAAAGGGTTGACGACCCGGCTGTCTACCGCAACAGGAGGAAGGCCCTGCTCATCAAAAGTCGGTGCTTTTGTCTCGAGCGAATATATCCGCATATCATTGTTAGCAAAGAGAACGGCCAGTGCGTCACCCTGGACTGTCGCGGCAGCGACCGTCTTCTTCAAAGCAAAGTGGATATCTTCTTTCTCTCCATCTTTGGCCGTAAGAAGCAGTTCACCATCGATCTTTCCGGCAATGATCCAGCCTGCGCTCTCACCAATAAAGCGGTGACCTTCAGGAACACGTTTATCTAAAAGTCCATCAGCTGTCAACACCTGACCATTGGCCAGTACTGCCCCATCTACCGTCGTATCCACGATCTCATCATCGAGATAACCGCTTCGTTCCCACTCTCCTGCTACACTTTTGGGTTCAAAGACCTCTCTGGAGCTACAGCCGCTTAACGACCACAGCATAATGGCCATGAGAAGTGTGTAGAGAGTACTCATCAGCTCTACTTAGCTCCGTAATGCAGCAGTATCTGTGCGACTTTATGCAGCGCTGATTCCGGTGTCAGCATCTTCAGTTTTTGATGTGCCGCGTCAAGATCGTCCGCTTCCATCAATAGTACAGCACTCTCTACTAAAGCTAAGTCACGGTAGATAGCTGTCTGACCATAAGCATACTCGTCGAGTCCCTTGACATCATCACTAAGTGCAGCAAGTTCGTAAGTAGCCAGATCGGCAACAGCCACTGCCTTTGAACTAGAGAGGCGTTTCATCACATCTGCGTCACCACTAGTGATCGCATTGGAAAGTTCCCAGACATCAAAGAGATCTGGAGAAAGTTCTTTTAGCGTCTGTGCTGCGGCAGTGTTGTTCGCCTCAGCTTGTAAGATAGCGAATGCTTTGTTCGCTTCTACGATATTAGACTCTTTACTGGAGTCATATACCGCCAAAGCCGTGATGACTACGACTATCGCGACTACTGAACCGATAAGCAGATCTCTATATTTCTTGACAAAACGCTCTGTCTTCACTGCACTCTCAAAGAACTTCTCTTCAGAGTTCAGCTCCTCTTTGACCATCTCAATGTTTTCTTTTAGACTCAAACCGGTCCCCTCTTCGCATAATGTGCAAAATACTATCCAATGGTTCGTTATAAAGCAATTAATACACTATTATGCATAAGCTTTTTTTGTTACAATAAACCACTTTGAACTATAAAGGTCCCCAATGCAAGTCGATGACGCCCTGCTATCACGTCTGGAGAAGCTCTCCTACCTTAAGATATCTGATGACCACCGCGAAGAGATCGTCCAACAACTCGGTGAACTGGTCGCTTTTGTAGACAATCTCTCGGAACTCGATACTGAAGGGGTCGATGATAGCTTTGCTATGACAGACAATGGTACGTATACCCGTTCAGACTCCCCTCGACAAAGTGCGCAGGTCAGTCGAGCCATACTCTCTCACGCCCCAAAAAGTGAGGATGATTTTTTTATCGTACCTAAGATCATCGAGTAAAGATGGTCAAAGTCTACGGCATCAAGAACTGCGACAATGTAAAAAAAGCTCTGAGGTTCTTTAAAAACAACAATATAGATCATGAACTGATCGATTTCAAGACAACGCCAGTTGATTGTGCTACAATTGAAAATTGGTTACAAACAGTAGATTTAAAAACACTTTTTAACACAAGAGGGACGACTTACCGGACCCTTGGACTCAAAGCGATGGATCTGACAGATGAAGAGAAAGAAGCATGGCTCTGTAAGGAGAACATGCTGATCAAACGTCCAGTCGTCGAATACGATGACCGTGTGTTTGTAGCCTTTGATTTAACCCTTTATGAAGGAGTCTTTTTATCATGAGTCAGACCCTAGATATTAGAAAACTACTTAAAAGTGTCGTCGCCTATAAAGCCTCAGACCTTCACCTCGTCAGCGGTTCAGAACCACAGATCCGTATCGATGGAAAACTGGTAGCTCTTAACCTACCTATCCTCGATGGAAAGATGACTGAGGAGATGTCCTATTCACTTTTGACCGAAAAGCAGAAGAAGGAGTATGAGGAGCATAGTGAGCTTGACTTCTCTGTCGTCCTTCCCGACATAGGCCGTTTTCGTGCCAACTACTACCGCACTATGGGGGACATCGCCTGTGCTTTTCGTATCATCCCCATAGAGATCCCCTCACTTGACGACCTAAATGCCAAACCGATCTTCAAACAACTGATAAAACGAGAAAAAGGGCTTATCCTTGTCACCGGACCGACCGGTAGCGGTAAGTCGACCACACTCGCAGCGATGATCAATGAGATCAATCTTACTGAGAAGAAACACATCCTGACTGTTGAAGACCCTGTCGAGTTTGTCCATACCAACAAGGGTTGTCTCTTCTCGCAACGTAATGTCGGTACCGATACCAAAAGTTTTGCTGCGGCCTTGAAGTTTGCCATGCGTGAAGACCCTGATGTCATCCTCATCGGGGAGATGCGAGATAGAGAGACCATCGAAGCAGCACTTACTGCAGCTGAGACGGGTCACCTTGTCTTTGGTACCCTACATACTAACTCCGCACCACAGACCATCAACCGTATCATCGACGTCTTCAGCGGTGATGAACAGCCACAGGTCCGTGCACAGCTCTCAACCTCTCTAATATCAGTCGTCTCACAAGCCCTGCTTCCAAAAGTCGGCGGTGGTCGTGTCGCGGCCCAGGAGATCTTTATCACCAATCCAGCTATAGCCAACCTCATCAGAGAGGACAAAGTCCATCAGCTCTACTCTCAGATGCAACTAAATCAGCAGCAGACCCAGATGGTCACGCAGACTCAGGAACTTCTGGATTATCTGAGCAAAAGAATGATCACCAAAGAGGATGCCATCCAGTACGCAAATCGACCTGATGAGCTACTTCGTGCATTGGGTGAACTTTAACACTTGATCAGTAGGGACACTGCGATCATGCAGTGTCTCTAACATCACTTCTTTCTTCTCTACTTATCCCTATGACATACAGATCTATAGACTTTAGTACAAATCAATGTTTAGTTCAATAAGTGCTATTGGATATTGCGAATAGAGTGATAAGAAGATTAGAACGGATAGAGGTAATAATGACAGTTAGGTGGAGAAAAAGTCTGTTTTAAAAGAGAAAGTGGCGAGTGCCTACTTTCTACTCTCTTTTAGTGTATCTGCGATCAAAAATGCCAGCTCAAGTGACTGGTCAGCATTCAGACGTGGATCACAGTGGGTGTGATAACGGCTAGAAAGGTCTTCCTCGGTGATCTGGAATGCACCACCGATGCACTCAGTGACGTTCTTACCGGTCATCTCCATGTGGACACCACCGCCGAAGGTACCTTCTGCTTTATGGACCTGGAAGAACTGCTGCATCTCACGTAGGATGTCATTGACTGGACGGGTCTTGTAACCATTGCTTGCTTTGATGGTATTGCCATGCATCGGGTCACAGCTCCATACCACTTTCTGTCCTTCATGCTCGACAGCACGGATCAATGCTGGCATGCCATCACCGACCTTATCTGCACCCATACGGACGATGATATTGAGACGCCCGGCTTCATTATCAGGATTAAGGGTATTGATAATACGGACTAGCTCTTCAGGATCCATACTTGGACCCGCTTTGACACCAATAGGATTGTTGATGCCTCGCATGTACTCGATGTGTGCACCATCAAGTTGACGGGTACGGTCACCGATCCATAACATATGCGCTGATACATCAAACCAGTCACCGGTCAGACTGTCTTTTCTGGTAAATGCCTCCTCATACGGAAGCAGAAGTGCCTCATGCGAAGTATAGAAGTCTGTCTCACGAAGTGTACGGTAGGTCTTGGATGTCACACCACATGCTGCCATGAAAGTCAGTGACTCCTCTATACGCTCAGCAAGGTCCTCATACTTCTCACTGACCTCACTCTGATGCGCGAAATCAAGGTTCCACTTATGGACCTGATGAAGATCAGCCATACCACCTGATGCGAACGCACGCAGAAGGTTCTGAGTCGAAGCTGCCTGATTATAGGCATGGATCATACGTTCAGGATCTGGTACACGTGACGCTTTGGTAAAGTCGATACCATTGATGATGTCACCACGGTAACTATCTAGTGTCACACCATCTATCGTCTCATCATTTGAAGAGCGGGGCTTGGCGAATTGACCACCCAGACGCCCTACTTTGACAACAGGAAGTCCTGCTGAAAAAGTCATGACGACTGCCATCTGCATCAATGCTTTAAAAGTATCACGGATATTATCAGCATGAAACTCTGAAAAGCTCTCGGCACAATCACCACCTTGCAATAAGAACGCACGTCCTTCACTTACTTCTGCCAATTGAGACTTCAAAGAACGGACCTCACCAGCAAAGACAAGTGGTGGATAGTTCTTTAACTCAGTCAGGACACGTTGCAGGTGCGCCTGATCAGGGTATGTCGGCTGTTGCAAGATAGGCAGGCCGTGCCAGCTTGATGGACTCCAGGTACTCATAGTAAAACCTTCTTAGCTTTTATGTTCAAGACTTGCTGTATAGTGCATGAATGTCTCGATATCATCTTAGCTTGGATTTAGATCTAAGGATGTTACATAAAAAATCCTAAAAAATCTCTGATTCCGCCTATATTACTGCATTGTTTAGATGATGATCATGATCATAACCATTGCGAAAGCTATTTTTATAATAAAGCCTGTATAATTGTAAAAATTATCAACAGAGGGCTTCCCCGGCACCTTTATCCATGGAACACAGATGACAAAAGATGCTGCAAAAGACTTACTCTCCAACATTCATGATGAAGTCGAACAGCATATAGAGAAGCTTGACGATGAAGTCGACGAAATAGCGATAATCGACTTCCTGCATGACATAGCAAACTCTCTATTTAAAAATGATTTCAAGTATCCTTTTGACTTCTACTCTCAACAGATCACCTTTGAAGAGGACTATAAGCTCGTTGCCAAACAGAGTCTCTCCTCCTATTCAGACAGCCATGAGAAGTTTACAGAACTCACAAAAGCACAGCAGATAGTCCTTGAGAAGATCAGTACGAACCGAGGCAGACCCAAAGAGCTTTCCAAACGTTTTGAAAAGATCCATACGCATCTCAATGAGGAGCTGCTCAAGGCGAACGCTTTGATCAATCAACTCATAAACCGGGTAAGCGTTCTTGAGGACAAAGCCTCTATCGACCCTCTGACCAAGGTCCATAATCGACGTGCTCTGGACACTCACCTTGAAGCGATAGCAGCACTCGATGAGCAGGAGCATCAGATCATGATGCACATCCTTATGCTCGATGTCGATGATTTCAAAAGGATCAATGACACCTATGGACATCTTATCGGCGACAAGGTCCTTGTCCTTCTCGCCAATATCCTCAAAAGCACTCTACGTGAAGGAGATAAGGTATTTCGATATGGTGGGGAGGAGTTTGTGATCATCCTCAATCGTATCACACAAGAGGGTTGTGACCTTGTATGTGAACGTATACTGGAGCTTGTCCGCAGTGACAGGCTTATCATGAAAGATGAGGAGATCCGCGTCACTCTAAGTGTCGGTGCTACGATGTTCAAGTCTGATGACACACCTGAAAGTGCTCTGCAACGGGCCGATCAGGCACTCTATCTTGCCAAGAACGCTGGTAAAGACCAAGTAAAGGTAAAAAACTAACATGGAACTTAATTATTTCGACCTCGGCATAGGGGTCATCGTCTTACTTCTGGGCCTCAAGGGCATCATCAACGGTTTCTTCAGAGAACTGTTCGGACTTATCGGGATCATCGGCGGTATCTTCATCGCTTCACGTATCGGTAATCTGGTCGGTGAAGGTGTCAATGACGCCATCTTCCATTTTGATAGTGAGGCAGCCGTGAACTTTACCGGCTTTCTGATCACGCTTGCTGTCTTCTGGATAGTAATGATCGTCCTTGGCATGCTCTTTAAGAAGATGAGCAATCTTAGCGGCCTCGGTATCGCCGACAAGATATTTGGCTTTATCTTTGGAAGCGGCAAGTTCTTCCTCATAGGTTCGGTCATCGTCTATGCGGTCTTCAACATCAAGACCATTCACGAGAACCTTGCACCTGCACTCGAGAACAGCATACTCTTTCCGGTGATGGTCGATACAGGAAGCTATATCATGCACCTTGACCCTAATGACATGAACTCGACAGTCGGTGAAGCCAAAGCTCAGCTTGAGAGCGCCACAGATACTATTGCTGAGACAGCCACAGATGTCATCTCGAGTGATGCTGCTGAGACGATCGACGCAGTCAAAGAGAACATCAAAGAGAACATCAAAGAGAGAATATCCGAAGATGGGCAGAATTGACTATGAGAACACAAACAGATTTTGCTGAACGCACCATAGAGTATGAGAAACTGCTGAGCTACTTCAAAGCACTCTTGAAGAACGAAAACCTTAAGTATACGAAGCAGCGCGAAGTCATCCTTGACGGACTCTATAACTCCGACGGGCACCTTACTCCCGAAGAGCTATATAACCTGATCCAAAAGAACCACCCTACCCTTAAGACAGGTATTGCCACGGTCTACCGTACACTACAACTGCTTGAGGACCATAATATGGTCACCTCACTCTCTTTTGGAAGTCAGGGAAAGAAGTATGAGCTTGGTGCAAAAGAGCATCATGACCATATGATCTGTACCGAGTGCGGAGAGATCACTGAGTTTGTGGATGAAGAGATCGAAAAACGTCAACATCTTATCGCCGACGAACTTGGGTTCAAGATGAGTAACCACTCCATGCAGATCTACGGTACCTGTAGACAATGTCAAGAAAAACAATAACCATTTATTAAAGGAGAGCCCTTTGGCTTTTGAGAACCAATATGTTCAGCAACGTATAGAGAAAGCTGATAGACTACGCGAGCTTGGGATCGACCCCTATTCCAATGAGTCCGAGCGTAACAGTACGATCGCTAAATTCATTTATGTCAACTCAGACATAGCACAGCTTGAAGACAGACGTGACGAAAAACGTCACTACATCGTCGCCGGGCGCATCAAGCTCTTCAGACTGATGGGAAAAGCAAGTTTTCTGAAGATCGAGGATGAGAGCGGTCTATTACAGGTCTATGTCACCCGTGACCATCTTCCTGAAGGCTTTTACAACAACATCTTTAAAAAGAACATCGAAGTCGGTGATATCATCGAGGTAGGAGGTTTTCCATTTGTCACGAACAAAGGCGAACTCTCACTCCATGTCAGCGAACTTAAGTTACTGACAAAAGCCATCTCTCCACTTCCAGAGAAGTTCCATGGGATCACTGATAAAGAGACACGATATCGCCAGCGCTATCTTGACCTTATTATGAATGCAGAAGTACGCAAGACATTTCGTATCCGTTCAAAAGTGATCAGTCTTACACGCCGTTTCTTTGAAGATAAAGGCTTTCTTGAAGTAGAGACCCCGATGATGCACCCTATCGCCGGCGGTGCTAATGCTAAACCATTTGTGACTCATCACAATGCACTCAGTGTGGATCGCTTCCTTAGGATCGCACCGGAGCTCTACCTTAAACGTCTTATCGTCGGTGGTTTTGAAGCCGTATTTGAGATCAACAGGAACTTTCGTAATGAAGGGATGGATACGACTCATAATCCTGAGTTCACCTCTATCGAGTTCTATTGGGCTTACAAGACCTATAAAGACCTCATCACCCTGACAAAAGAGTATTTCGAATATCTTTTTGAACATCTCGAACTTCCGACACTTCTGCCTTATGGTGATTTGGAAGTGAACTTCGGAAACTTCTCCGAGATCCCACTCATCGAGTCACTTACTGAGATAGGAGGTGTACCCAAAGAGGTCACCAATGATAAAGAGAAGATCCTTGCATATCTCAGTGAGCGCGGGCATACTGTCAATGCAAGTCTTAACCTAGGACAACTTCAAGGTGAGCTTTTCGACGAGTTTGTCGAAGCTAAACTGATCGACCCTACGTTCATCACTCACTACCCGGTAGAGATCTCACCGCTGGCACGTCGTAGTAACACCCAAAGTGAACTGACAGAACGATTCGAACTCTTTATTGCCGGACGTGAGATAGCAAATGCATTTAGCGAGCTCAACGACCCTGTCGACCAACTTCAACGTTTTGAAGGTCAGATGCAAAACAAAGAGAGCGGCGGTGATGATGAGGCACATGAGATGGATGAGGACTTTGTCAATGCATTGAGTTACGGTATGGCACCGACTGCCGGCCAAGGTATCGGTATGGACCGACTCGTCATGCTACTGACCAATGAACACTCTATCCGGGACGTACTGCTCTTCCCTGCCATGAGACCACTAAGCCAAGAAAACACTAAACAAGAGGAGAACGAATGAGTCATCTAGAAGATTTTGATAGCGAGATATTTGCACTATGTGAGAAAGAACTTGAGCGCCAGACCGATCATCTGGAGATGATCGCTTCGGAGAACTTCACTATCCCAGCCGTTATGGAAGCGATGGGTTCCATCTTTACCAACAAATATGCCGAAGGCTATCCGAACAAACGTTATTACGGCGGTTGTGAATATGCAGACGGTGTTGAGCAACTAGCAATAGACCGTGCCTGTGAACTCTTTGGATGTGACTTTGCCAATGTCCAACCACACTCTGGTTCACAAGCTAACGGTGCCGTCTATGCCGCACTACTTAAAGCCGGAGAGAAGATCCTTGGTATGGACCTCAGCCACGGTGGACACCTTACCCATGGTTCCAAACCAAGCTTCTCAGGAAAGAACTACAGCAGTTTCACCTATGGTGTGGAGCTTGATGGCCGTATAGACTATGACCGTGTCATGGACATCGCCAAGATCGTCCAGCCAAAGATCATTGTCTGTGGTGCATCTGCTTATGCCCGAGAGATCGACTTTAAGAAGTTCCGTGAGATCGCTGATGAAGTAGGCGCTTTCTTATTTGCGGACATAGCCCATATTGCCGGACTAGTCTGTGCGGATGAGCATCCAAGTCCGTTCCCTTACGCTGATGTCGTCACTACGACTACGCATAAGACACTCGGTGGACCACGTAGCGGTATGATAATGACCAATGATGCAGATATAGCTAAAAAGATCAACTCAGCTATCTTCCCTGGTCTACAGGGTGGTCCGCTTGTCCATGTCATCGCAGCTAAAGCAGTCGGCTTCAAGCATAACCTATCTGATGAGTGGAAAGCGTATGCCCGCCAGACTAAAGCCAATGCAGCCGTACTGGCTGATGTACTGATGAAGCGTGGTTATGATGTCGTCAGTGGTGGTACAGACAATCACCTTGTCCTCGTCTCGTTCTTAGACAAGGGGTTCAGCGGTAAAGATGCCGATGCAGCACTTGGACGTGCCGGGATCACCGTAAACAAGAACACTGTTCCGGGAGAGACACGTTCACCATTTGTCACTTCGGGTATCCGTATAGGTTCACCGGCACTGACATCACGCGGGATGAAAGAGAAAGAGTTTGAACTGATAGCCAGTCGTATTGCCGACGTCCTTGACAATATTGAAGATGAGGACAATCAGGCTGCAATAAAAGAGGAGCTTCAGACTCTGGCTCGTGGTTTCGTGATCTATACACAGTCGACATACTAGAGATAGACAGGAAGGGACGAACATATGACAAGCATGGACCTGAAACTGATCAAGATGCTTAATGACCACTACTGGTTGAAACAGAACAGTGTCGTTGATAAGATCGACTTTAAAGGCCGTACTTTTTTCAATAAGTATGAGAAGGTAGCCAAGCCACTAAATCAATCTCTCATCAACCAGCATCTTAAAAAAGAGATCACGATAGCTCACTCGCTGATAAACAGTAGAGACAAAGTAGAGAACATCGTCATCGATTACAATGGTCGTGATCCTCAACGTTTTTACCATAAGGCACAACTGTTGCTGCGTGAAGAGGGTTATATCAATTTCACGGCCTTTGAGACAAAGACACAGGGACATCTGCATCTCTACATCCATAAAGGACATACGACTTTGCAAGAAGCTGTCCAATTGGGTAAGATACTCTCTATGAAACTTGCTGCCAAACAGCCAAAACAGTGGCGGATGTTTCCTACCACGGACTTGCCACCGGAATATAATATCTTGAACCTTCCGTATGAGATATATGCAAAAGAACGCGGAGCCTCCTGGTCAAAACATATGTGAGTGATCTCACAGACCAAAGATGTAGGGCGACCTGCCCCACCGTGTAGAGAGAGTGCCATCTATTCGTATGTTGGCATCTATAAATTCGAGAGTAAGGTATAGTCAACAATGAGAAACTCATACTATAAGGAGCCTACAGTGGAAGAAAAGAACGAGCTCAACAACATCATATTAAACCATAAAGATGGCAATGGAGGAAATAAAAAACTACTGCTTGCCATCGCAACGCTGGCGATCATCCTTATCATCGTTGTCGCGATCATGAGCCGTATCAACTCCGACAGTACAGAGAACATCCCTCAAGCCATCCTGCCCCCTGAACCTGATGAGCCACTTTTTGAGCCTATCACTGTCATTGAAGAGAGTGATGACGCCTCAGGAAAACTTGAGAGGATCGCAAAAAAGATCAAAGAAGAGAGTGCCGATGCCTATGATTATGTCCCTCCCTATGAAGAAGAGAATGTCGTAGAAGAGGAAGAGCTGGTCATAGTCGAGCCTGTCATCCCTGAACCTGTCGTAAGCAAGACGGTATCAAAACCAAAGCCAAAAAACAGTGTAAGACCGACACCTGCACCTTCTAATGGTGTCACCAAAGGGAAATACTATCTTCAAGTCGGCTCATTTGCCAAGTTCACACCGTCAAAGAAGTTCATAGACACCATTACCAAATACGGTTACAAATATACCTATCACCAGGTCATACGCGGCGGCAAGACCATAAACAAAGTGTTGGTCGGTCCGTTTAACAGTGAAAAAGAAGCACGTAAAGCACTCCCGATCATTCGAAAGAAGATCGAGCCAGGTGCATTTCTGACAAAGGTATGATGTGATCCATAATAGAGCGTTCCAGCTTGACCAATTTGCACCTATCGCCGTCTATGAGAAGATACGTTCTCACTTCTCAAACGAGATCACACTGCTTTTTGAGAGTGCCGGCAACTCAGATGGCAACTACAGTATCATCATCGTTGGTGCACGTGAACGTCTGCAATATCAAGATACGAAGACTACCTATACTGATGCAGATGGCCAACAGAGCACCTCTACGACTTCCCCTTTCGAGTTCTTGAAGTCCTACTATAAGAAAGTAGATACAACTTCTTATAAAGAAGCCTGTAAAGAACTTCAAGTCGGTTATGTCGATGGTTTTATCGGTTTTATCGGTTATGACATGGTCAAAGTCTTCGAGCCTGTGCTTATCCCTTTTATGGAAAAACTCGAAGACACCCTGCAGACACCAGATATGGACCTCATCCTACCCAAACTGGTCCTCGTCTATTCACATAAAGACCATAAGATCACCCTGATCAGTACGATGGATGAGATGGCAGAGCAGTTTGAAAGTGTAGAGACACATCTGAAGTCACCTTATGACTACACTGCACTCAAAACAATGCAAGATGACAAAGGCGGTGAGTT
>JADGEC010000052.1 GCA_016744575.1 Sulfurimonadaceae bacterium
ACATCGCTATCCTCACCGGAGGCCAAGTGGTCTCTGAGGAGCTTGGACTTACGCTTGAGACCACTACGATCAACTCACTTGGTCAGGCTGCTCGTGTCGTCATCGACAAAGACAACACTGTCATCGTCGATGGTGCTGGTAGTGCTGAGAGTGTCAGTTCACGTGTCAAAGAGATCAAGACACAAATAGGTACGACTACTTCAGAGTACGATCAGGAGAAACTCCAAGAGCGTCTTGCTAAGCTCTCTGGCGGTGTCGCAGTCCTAAAGGTCGGTGCAGCTACTGAGACTGAGATGAAAGAGAAGAAAGACCGTGTCGATGATGCACTTTCTGCTACTAAAGCTGCTGTCGAAGAGGGTATCGTCATCGGCGGCGGTGCTGCACTTATCCGCGCTGCGGCAAAAGTCGAGATCGGTGAGATGGAACATGACCAGAAGATCGGTTACGAGATCATCCTCCGTGCTATCAAAGCACCACTCAAACAGATCGTCACCAATGCCGGTTTTGACGCAGGTGTCATCGTCAACGGTATAGAGCAAGCTGAGGATGAGAACATCGGCTTCAATGCAGCGACCGGCGAATACGTCGATATGTTCAAAGCAGGTATCATCGATCCGTTCAAAGTCGAGCGTGTCGCACTGACTAATGCAGTCTCTGTCTCAAGCCTGCTTCTGACTACTGAAGCGACTATCCATGAGATCCCTGAAGAGAAACCAGCTATGCCAGCACCAGATATGGGTGGCATGGGCGGAATGGGCGGAATGCCAGGAATGTGAGTTCGGAAAAGTAGACGTGAACTGCTTCACGTTTACCCGAACGAAACCGTAGGTGATGTCCGAAGGACCACCGAAGGCTTAACATCAACAGTCCACCATATAAAAAGTAGACGTGAACTGCTTCACGTTTACCCGAACGAGACCGTAGATGATGTCCGAAGGACCACCAAAGGCTTAACAACAATAGTTCACCACTTATACCGTCAAAACTACTTTACTATCCAACAACTATTTCCACTATCCACTTAATATCCTACAATCTATCTATGCTACTTTACTCCCTACAAACCTGAGGTCTCTCACCTTTGCTTAACAGGAGATATCGTCTATCCAAACGTAACCGTAAGGGATGTCTCACAGACACCACTGGCAGCTTAGTCTCTATCAGTCAGCTCCTTAACTTGACCAAGATAAGACTTAACTCCCTTTCTTTAAAAAACATCATCTAACAAATCACCATCTTAAGAAATAAAACAATATAATAATCTTTATGACTCATCAATGATGACTGAAGGAAATAGCATGAAGATCGAATCCCTTCATCTAAGTCAAGATGGCTGGATGACTGACAAACAGACAATAAGTGATAGGTCGACAGTAGGTCTTGTCCTTGTCTTCGGCGACACAGATGAATTGATAGATCCTCGGCATCACACTTATCTTAAACAGCTCTATCCTTCAGCACATATCGTGGGTACATCCACTGCAGGAAACATCCAAAACGGTCATCTCAGTGAAGCGGCCATTGTCGCGACAGCTATCTCTTTTGAGAATGCACATGTCCAAGTGAACAGTGTCAGTGATGTCAATAACGATGCTCTAGTCGATTCTACACGTATACTCATCGAGGATCTCCCCCAGGAAGGACTTCGTCACGTCTTCTTATTGGCAGATGGTCTATATTTCAATGGCTCCAAGATAGCACAAGGAGCCAATTCGATCAGACACAAAGTACCTGTAAGTGGAGGATTGGGCGGTGACGGATTTCGTTTTGAGCGAGTCCTGGTGATGGCTGATGACATACCCAAGAGTTCGATGATCGTCGCTATAGGCTTTTACGGAGAATCCCTTCGTTTTGATGTCGGTAGTAAGGCAGGATGGGATGAGTTTGGAGCCGAACGTATTGTCACACGTTCAGAAGGAAATATTGTCTATGAGATCGACAACAAAGCAGCCCTCTCGCTGTATGAGGCCTATCTCGGAGACTATATCAAAGATCTGCCAGCCAGTGCATTACTTTTTCCCCTTAGTATCAAGACCTCCGATGAACAGCATGAAGTAGTCCGTGTCATGATGGGAGTAAATGAGGATAAATCGATTGCTTTTGCCGGAGATGTACCTGAAGGTTCTGTCGTTCGATTGATGAAGACCAATGTCAATCATCTCGTAGACGGTGCAGAAGCTCTGGCAAACAGCCTTGAGACACCAGATGATAAGACGACACTGGCATTGACTGTAAGCTGCAGCGGCCGACGCAGCGTGCTAAAACAGCTTGTCGATGAGGAGCTGGTCATCATGCAGGAGCAGTTTGGAGCCCATGTGGAGGTCACAGGATTCTACTCTTACGGAGAGCTGGCACCTTTTCAAGATGACATCCTTAACTGCAGACTACACAACCAGACAATGACTCTGACCATTATAAGTGAGGAGTAAGATGCACCGGCTGCTGGTCGCACAACTTAAAAAAAGTCATGGTATCTCTTATGATCTCGATGAGATGACACCCGAGGTACAAAAACTGCTCGAGCTCGTCGAAGAGAGCTACAAAGATAACGATCGGGAGCTTGACCTGCTCGAGCATGTCCTGGAGACTAACTCCAATGAACTGACAGCTGCCAACCGATCGCTGTCCAATAGTCATGACCTGCTTAAAAGTGTCACTGAATCGATAGCAGATATCATCTTCTATAAAGATATGAGATCTCACTATATTGGCTGTAACAAGAGGTTTTCAGAACTTACTGGTGTTCCTGCCAAAGAGATAATAGGTAAAAGTGATCACGATATCTTTGACAAAAAGCATGCTGATCACTTTCGTTCAATGGACAAGGCTATGTTTGAATCATCTGAACCGCAGCTGCACAGAGAGTGGGTCACTTATCCTGATGGCCATAATGCCTATTTTTTGACGCTTAGATCACCGCTTCTAAACTCCCAGGGAGAACTGCTTGGACTCGTAGGGATATCTCATGACATCACCAAAGAACATGAGATGACAGAAGAGCTCAAAGCAAAGAACAACATGCTGATCCAGCAGTCACGTTT
Organism: Sulfurimonadaceae bacterium; assembly: GCA_016744575.1. Classification (GTDB taxonomy): domain Bacteria; phylum Campylobacterota; class Campylobacteria; order Campylobacterales; family Sulfurimonadaceae; genus BB26. The sequence goes on from JADGEC010000052.1 coordinate 3,042, forward strand.
TGCTGCTATGGGAGAGATGATAGGTAATATCGCTCATCAGTGGCGGCAGCCTCTAAATGCCCTGGGCCTGCTACTGCAAAACATCGAAATAGCTTACCAGCATGAGCTTCTTGATGATGCCTATCTAGATCGTTCGATAAAAAAAGGCACCCGGCTGACCGTGCAGATGTCACAGACCATCGATGATTTCAGAAACTTCTTCAGACCCAATAAGATAGCTGAGATGTTCAATATCCATGATACCGTTCAGAATGCAATAGCACTGATCCGGCCAAGTTTTGTCCATGATGAGATAGACATCACCTTCACCGGTGACCAAACAGTTCAGACAATGGGTTTTCCAAGTGAGTTCTCACAAGTCATCTTGAACCTACTCAATAATGCGAAAGATGAATTTGTCGAACGAGATATCGCTCACAAAAAGATCTTCATCCGCCTGTTCCAGGAGAAAGAAGCCGTACATATTGAGATAGAAGACAATGCAGGAGGTATACCGGATGAGATCATTGATAAGGTCTTTGATCCTTACTTTAGTACCAAGGAAGAGGGAAAAGGGACCGGTATAGGCTTATATATGTCAAAGACGATCATTGAGAACAACATGAAAGGCCGGCTCATCGTCACCAACACTTCTCAAGGAGCCTGTTTTAGTATCATACTCTCGTAGACATCCTATCCAATAGCGAACATAGCCTCACGTTCAAAGCATCATATAGTTACACAGATCTACACAATTATATGTTATTTTTAATTATATATGGCCCTTTACTACTAAACTCAAAAGTACTTTTGCTATACTTTTTAAAACATCATCTAGGGGTAGACTATACCCTTTTCAAAAGGTAGATATATGCTTAAGGTCTTAGTCGTCGATGACAGTGTGACACTTCGCCGCGTCATCAAAAATGTCTTATCAAGGCTTGTGATAGGTGGTGTGACCTATCATGAGGCCGGTGATGGAGTAGAGGCTATGGAGCAGGTAAAGGCCCATCAAGATATAGATCTCATCCTACTCGATGTCAATATGCCTGTGATGAATGGAGATGTCTTCTTGAAGAACCTCCGCGATGACAAAGCATTTAATAAGATACGTGTCATCATGGTGACTACGGAAGCAGAGAAAAAGAGTGTCATACGTATAATGAAGATCGGTGCCAATGGTTTCATCGTGAAGCCATTTACCCCTGATGTGATGCGTAAAGCAATCGCCCCTACCCTTACCCGGATGGGCTTTGAACTCAAGGCCGCTGAAGAGTGATAGACGATATCACACTGTAAAGGCAGCCCCATCTATATTGGAGATCAGCCCTCTGTGATAACAGGAAGCGGCTCACTAAAATAAAATCCTTGAAACTCGTCGATCCCAAGATCTACCAGCAGGTCAAAGAGCTCCTTTGAGTGTACAAACTCTGCTATTAACCTAATACCAAGCTTTTGGGCAAATCCAATGATCGCTTCGACCAGAATACGCATCTTTTTATCTTCAAGCATATCTTTTATCAACGAACCATCGATCTTCAGATAATCAGGATCCACTTCCAAAATATGCGTGAAGTTTGAGTAACCCGTTCCAAAATCATCGATCGCAATACGCACTCCCAATACTTTGAGATCATCAAGAGTCTTTTTTAACAAGCCATAGTCACTGATGCTTTCACTCTCGACGATCTCAACGATCATACGAGAGCCGATCTTACTCGACTTTACCAATGTTTTAAGACGTTTCATAAAGTCTCTGTTTTGCATATCTATAAAGGTGATGTTTATTGAAAAGTCCATCGTCTTATCTTGAAAGTACTCTATACTCTGTGTGATGACTGTCTCTGAAATACGTGAGTACTGCTTAGTCTCCAAAGCCTGTTCAAGAAAATGATAAGGTGTGACAAGCTTCGCATCGATGCCATCACCCTGACGCATACGCATCAGACACTCATATTTGATCACCTTCGCATCACGATCGACAATAGGCTGGTAGACTGGGACGAATGCCTTTTCGTGGAGTGCTCTCTTGATCGCTTTTTTTGTCTTTAGCACATCACGATGTTTCTCACTCATATCCATATCTACCGTATAAAAAAGATAATGCTTCTTCTGCCCTTTTGCATTGATCAACGCCATGTTCGCATGAGTATACAGGTCTTTATCACCCGAGGCGATACCCATCACTACCTCGATATCCTGGCTTATCTTTACTTCAGGCAGATAAACAGGGTTTTCTGCGATATCACGAAGGAACTCAGGGACCAACTCTTCAAGTTCATCCGTATCTAAGAAGTCTTCCTGTAGTAAAAGTACAAACTTACTGCCTCCGACACGATAGACGTCAAACCTACCCTCGATCGTCGCTTCAAGCAGACCACTAAACTGTCTAAGAAGGTTATTTGCCATAGATAACCCATATAGTGCATCCAGTCGCTCAAAATCATTTATCTCCATGATGATGAGCGTAGAGAGCAGTGGCATACTCAGTGCGTGTTCTAGTGCTTTACGGTTTTTCAGACCAGTGATCTGATCTGTATAAGAGGGATCATGTGTTGGCATTTAGCACCATCCTAAAAATCAAAGATATCATCGAGATCACCACCATCATCACTACCACTATCGTTCATATTCAACATACCACTGATAGTCTGCGAATTGGCGACGATAGTATCATCCATATAATCCACAGCTGGTGAGCCTGTATGGAATGTCATCTCTGCCCACTTGGAGAGGTCATGACTAAAAGCGGCACACATCGGTCCAAGTGCAGCAGAGTTGAGTTGAAACTCCTCATCATGCGAAGAGATCTCTACAGACAAGTCCTTCAATGCCTGACCGATCTTATATGACTCCGAGTAGCTGGCCATCATCCGGCCTATACGTTCAAGATAAGTGCAGATCTCAACTATCTCATCCTTAGAGACTTCACCCTGACCGACTAACAGCAACAGTAGATCCAGCTTACCTATATAGGTCTCGATCTCATCGAAGTCATCTTGATCCATATAGTCAAACACTTCGTCCTCAATATCAGAACTCTTCGAGATCGTCATCTTCCCAGTAGGAGCTGTCTTCGCAACAGTTGGCTCCTCATGAACGACAGCTGGCTTCTCTACTGGTATGTCATCGAGCTCTTTACTTTTATACAGCATGACACTCATACGATCTGATCCGATCTTATACTCAGTGACAGCTTTGTTCTTTGCTATCACCAAAGCAAGTAGTCTTTTCTCAAGCTGATCACTCTTGTCAATACTAATATAGAGGCGTTCCTCAGACTCTTCTACGATGATTCGAGTCTCCATATCCAGACGGACAAAAAGATCGCCAAGTGCCGACATGGTCCGAACTACATCACTGATACCCTCATATCTAGGCTGATCACCTAAGAGAAAATATTCCCAAAACTCAGAGAGGGCATCTTCAGAGTCGATCATAAAAATGGTCTGACGACGATAGACCTCCTGAGAGTAGAGATTAAAAGCCTCTTTACTGAAATGCGTACTGCCACGGACTTCGATCAAGGCCAGATAATTGACAAGACGGGTCTGAAAGATGTCAGCATTGACAGGTTTTGGGATGTAGTCTTCCGCCCCATTGTCAAGGATACTTTTTTTTCTCTCCTCATCATCGGCTGCGGAGACAGCGATTATCATCACCTTCTTATCTTGCTGACGGATAAGTCTTGTCGCCTCGATGCCATCCATCTCCGGCATCATGATATCCATGAGGATAAGATCAAAAACTTCAGCTTCAGACTTCTCTACCGCTTCTTTACCATTGACAGCTTCACTGATCTCAAAGTCTACTTCCGGGTGAGTCTCACGGTAATCATCCAGCAGGACCTGTAAAAAGAGCCGGTTGTTCCTGTTATCATCGACGATCAATATGCGTTTCATCTACTCACCTCTCTTTATATTCTTTTTAAAAGTGCTTTGGTAAAGTTCTGATAGTCTATCTGCCCTTTGGAACGCTTACCCTGTAAGACGATGGGCTCGGCAGACTCAAACTGTTTGGCGAGTCTTATGTCAATACCGATCGGTTCAAAAAGTTTCTCTTTGCCAAATGAGACTTTGACCTTCTTCAGTAACTCTTGGTGCTCTTTCATATGGGGATTGAACATCACAGGTAGAATACCGACATTGCCAATGGGGTGTCCCAACTGCGACGCGTTCTGATAGATGGCACGGACCATCTGTCCTACCGCTACCACACCAAGGTAATGCGGTACAAAAGGAATCACGACCGCATCAGCGACTTCAAGGGAGTTTTTCAACAGAGCATCAAAGGTAGGGGGTGTGTCGATGACACAGTAATCAAAGAAATCAGCTACCCGTTCATGCTCAAAACGATTTTTGAGGACACCACGAAGATCAGCATACTCATAGACATCAAAAAAAGCTTCTGCCGGTGCGATAGTGAGGTTATCATGGACAGTAGGGATAAAGGTCTCGCTGAGTGTCTTTCCTAGAAAGATACTGTGTACACCGTTACCTTCTGAGGGTTGTGTACCGACACCGATGGATGCATGGCCCTGGGTATCAAAGTCTATTAGAAGTACCGAGCCCTGCTTGGCCAGTTCACTTGCCAGGTTCACTGCTGTCGTGGTCTTGGCAGAACCGCCTTTGCGGTTGCTAACTACAATGGTCTTCAATGCCGTCAAACCCATCTATCAGCTGTTGATAGACCCTGCGTTCATCGCCAAAACGATAGTCACACTCATATAACTTCTGATAAGCCAGCATCTCCTGTAGTACCGCCAGATGCAAGTCTTGACACTCGGTAAGATCAAACGTTATGGGATCTGGGACATGCTCTTGCATAAAGTCACGCAAAGGTACGACTACGTCCTCATAGATCACTCCGCTAAACGTCACTACTTTATCTTCAATGACCATTCCCATCATAGCACCTCATTTGTCGGAAATCGAACCGATCTGATCAGATTGACCAGTTTGCCGTCTATCTCGACGACACCCGCTATTTCCATATAGTCACTCTCTATCTTGATATCATCCATAGGTCGAATAGTAGTCTCATCAATAGAAGCGATATCATCGATCTCATCGACCTTGATACCAAAGAGTGTACTACCATCTTGATAGATAAGCATCTTCTGTAGAGAATCTGCTATCATCGAGAACTTATCGATAAAAAGCCCGATGTTCGACATAGTCGTCTCATAGGTCTTCATGATATCTGTCTGCAGAAGTGTCAATGCTTGCTCTTCACTCGTCTTACGAAGCGAAAGCACACCTTCTGCCGAACCGTGCAGACGCATATGATGCTTATTGAGTCTACGTAATATAGTCATGACCTCGTCATCATAAGAGGTAAAGCCATCGAGCCATTTACCAAGACGGCAGTCATGCGGATCAATCGTCTTGGCAAAGACCTTGTCTTCGACAACTGCCGTAGCCAAAGCGTCGATCCACTCTTTATGCTCATGTCGAAGTTTTGTGAACAGGACTCTAAGCTCGTCATCATACGTCGGCAAACCGATCATTTTTCTAAAACTCAATACTTTAAGCACCTTGCCCTCATATGACATCATACCATCTACATAGAGATGTTCATCAGGAAGTGATGTCAACGCAGACAGAGGGATAATACGCTGTATAAGATCGAGATCAAGTCCGTAAAGCTCTTTCTGGATCGAGAAGGTGATCATTTCACGCATCAGATTGCCTTCGACTCATCGGATTTAAGCTCATGGGCGATGCCAAGTACTCCAAGAGGATCGATCACCATGATGATCTGACCATTACCCAGCAGAGAAGTCCCACTAAAGATCGGATGTTCTTCCATCACACCTTCAAGCGGCTTTTGGACTACATCAAGCTGACCGTGTAACTCATTGACGACCACAGCGAGCAAGTTTCCTTTGATGTTTAAGACTACTATCGGCAGTTCTTTACCCTCAAGCTCCTGCTCATCGAGCATCGACTTGATAAACAGCAGAGGGATGACTTCACCACGGATATAAACGAACGGTTCACTATGTAAGAACTCGATCTCTGATCTGTCGATCTTGACGGTCTCAGAGACACTGTCCATTGGAAAGCCATAATGTATATTACTCATAGAGACATGCAGCAGAGATGTGACAGCGAGTGAGACCGGGATAGCCAGTGTGATCGTCGTTCCCTGATTGGGGACCGTGCGTATAGATATCGCTCCACCAAATCCTTCGATCGATTTTTTCACGACATCCATACCGACACCCCGACCGCTGTACTCGCTGATCTCATCTACTGTGGAGAGTCCTGGAAGCAGTACCAGTTCAGCCCGCTCATCATCACTTAAGGCATCGAGCTGTTCAATGCTCATCAGCCCCTTCTCAAGAACCTTGTTCGCTACTTTCTCTACATTTATCCCCGCACCATCATCTTTGATCTCGATAATGATCTTATCCGACTGAGCATAGGCACTTAGCGTCACATTACCCTCAGGTGATTTTCCTTTCTTAGTCCGGGTCTCAGGGTCTTCGACACCATGGTCAAGTGAGTTACGCATGATATGGATCATCGGATCTGCGAGCATCTCGATCATGTTCTTATCGAGTTTGGTATCACCACCCTCCATCTCAAGTCTCACTTTTTTTCCAAGTTTTTTGGAGATATCACGCACCAATTTCGGATAACGGTCAAAGACATAGGAGATAGGCAGCATCCGCATAGACATGATCAGGTCCTGAAGCTGTTCAGAGAGACGATTGATAAAAGCATATTTCTCCATGATCGCTCGGCTGATCATCGTCGTATCCATCTCATCGACACTCTGTGCCAGATAAGGAAGCGAGTTCTTGGCTACTAACAGTTCTCCGACGATGTTCATCATACTATCGATCGACTCCTGATCGATCTTGACCGTCTTACCGATGACATTCTTCTTATTTTCCTCACGCGGCTTCTTCTCTTCTAGCACAACTTTCGGCTTGATGACAGGAGCTGGAGTCACCTCTACCGGTTTCTCTAAAGGAGCTGTTTCGACAGTAGTAAGCAGCTCTTCTTCATTCGCAACAGCCGCATGTTCTTCAGGTAGACTCAAGCCTAACTCTCCACTGATCCAGCCCTCTAACTGCTCTTTACCTTCAAGTATCTCAGGCATCTCTGGGAAGTATGGACGGATATGCTCTATCATCATCTCTACTCTGCTGATGGCATCCTTACTGTCAATAGTCTGCAGCGAAAGCAGCTGCTGTTCAAGGATACGTTGAAGTATCTCAGCATCCTTCTCGCTCATCTCACGCACCACCGATACCGCTGTCTCAGCTTCTATAACAGCTGGGCCTTCAACAGTCATCGAACTGCTTTCGCTCACCTCACCTTCTATATATGGGATGCCCACCATCAGAGCCATGACAAATGGCTCCAACCTTTCAAGTCCTTCATCTTCGATCATCGCTATCAACACTTTGAGCCTATCAAGTTGGAAATGCTGGATGGTCTCATTCCCAATGAGCTGAAGTGATCGATCAATCGCTTCAGATAGTGCCTCTTTATCAGCTTCTCGAAGTGCCGTGATCACTTCAGAGGAGAGCTCTTTCATCACATCAAGCTGATGACCACTCTCACCGATAGAGATCTGTAATAGTGTCGCAATATCGAGCGAATAGAACTGCAGTTCATCAATGAAGTTGAAAAGTGCGTCTTCGATATCCTCATAGGTCGCATAGATAAATGCTGTCAACTCCATCTGCAGGGTCAAACCATCTGCATCATCAAGACCACTAAGGATCGATTTCGCATTGATCTCACCCATACAGCTGTAAAGGCCAACGACTTTCTCTCCAAGCATCGAAAGTGTGTAGAGTGGGTCATTTCCAAACACCATGCACGACTCATCGACATCAAAGACAATAGCATAGAGATGCGCCTGTTCAACAGCAGCTTCATCAAACTCACCCAACTGGTAAGGGATGCTCTGCTGAACAGACTCAAGAAAACCCATTGGCATGTTGACGATGCGTTGTGTCTCAGTGCCAAGGACAAACGGACATACCCATGCCTCTTGCGTCTCGGCATCTTTACCCATCTGCTCACGTAATTGTCTGATTATCTCTTCAACTGTAGCTTCATCTGCATCGATGATATCCTCACTCTCCTCGGCTGCTTCTACCAGGTTCAGGACCTCATCAAACGCGTTATAGAGTGCTTCGAGCATCTCCTCTTTAAAGCCGACCTTACCCGCACGCAGCATATCAAGCAGATCTTCAGCATGGTGAGTGATATCTTTGACTGACTCAAAACCGACTATCCCAGAGCCCCCTTTAAGGGTGTGGGCAGCACGAAAGACAGAGTTAAGTAGTTCCGGATCATCCCCGCCGATGCCTTCGATGTTCTGATCGATAAAAGCGAGGTTCTCCCGGGCTTCTTGTAAAAACTGTTCGAGTAATGGGTTCATCGATACTCCCTTAGACTTTCAATAATATCTGCAGATAGCTCTTGAGTTCATCTGGTTTAATAGGTTTGGTCTCAAAAAGGTTCGCACCTACCTTATAGGCTTCTATCTTATCCGCCTCATGAGCCTGTGTCGTGATCATGATGACAGGAGTCACTTTGTACTTTGGCTGTTTTCTCAACTCACTTATAAAGGAGTAACCATCCATGATCGGCATATTGACATCGACAAGATAGAGCTCGATATCCGCATCAAGGCTGCGTTCAAGTGCTTCCATACCATTCTCAGCCTCGATGACGTCCAAGCCAAACTCTTTTAAGATATGCCCATGATAACTGCGTACAGTCTTTGAATCATCTACTACCATCACTGTTGTCATCATCTCTCTCCTAAAAAAACTCTATGCCGTCATCATCACTACCATCAGCCGTTTTACCGGAAAAGGCACTATATCGCTCTTTGGCATGTTCGATCACACGCCGAAGTCTCTCACTCATCGCATCAAGCGTCTGCGTCGATACTTCTTTCGTAAGAGAGTGCTCAAATTCAGATATACCCGACTGCACACTCTCTATCGCCTCGATCGTAGCCGAAAGCTGTTGCGAGATGATATCCTGATACTGCATCACCTCCAGAGTGTCATCATCAAGCACAAGGTCCTTGCTTTCAATAAAAGCAGCTACCTGCACCTGTGCTACTCTGGTCAGCTCGATCGTCTCGGTCTCGACCGTCTTGATATGCTCAAGCAGCTCATCGACTCTATCTGTTAAGACCATGATCTCTCACTTCACTTATGCCGGCAGACGGAGCACACGGGTGATCGCCTGTTTCAACTGAGCCGGATTAAATGGTTTTACTATCCAGCCAGTCAGTCCAAGCGCCTTACCCTGCTGTTTCAGTTCCGCTTTTGTCTCGGTAGTCAGCATCAGGACAGGTGTACGTTTTGTCGCATCGACCTGACGCAGTCCCTGCAAAAACTCCAGTCCGTTCATGACTGGCATATTGAGATCAGTGATGATCAGATCAGGTGCTATCGCTCCACTCTCTATCTCAGCAAGTGCATCCTGTGCCTGGATATACTGTTTGACATCGATCGGCATCGTATCTGTCACCATACGCGTCGAAGCCAGCGCTGTCTCACTATCGTCTACAAAGATCACTAATGGCATCTCTCTCTCCTACTTTTGATATATCAGGGTCGTATCGATCTTTCTTGCGGTAAACACCGAGACGATCCGACTCATATATTCGGCATGTCCTAAAAGGACATATCCACCTGGGTCCAGCATGTCATAAAAGGACATCGCCACCTCTTTACGACTGGCATCATCGAAGTAGATCATCATATTACGTGAGAAGATCACATCGAACTTGCCAAGCTTTCGCAGCATCGCCTTATCAAAGATGTTCGTTACTTTGAAATCGACAGTCCCTTTGAGGTCATCACTGATCTCATGACCCATCGGCTTTTTGACAAACCACTCTTTCAACATAGGCTTGGGGATGGCATGTACAGAGCGTTCACTATATTTACCTGCGATCGCTTTCTCGATGACCTTGGAATCGATGTCGATGCCGACCACTTCGATATCACGCTCTTCCATGATCACACCCTCTTCGATGATATGAAGGATGATGGAGTACGGCTCCTCTCCTGTCGAACTCGGCGCGGAAAGAATACGAAGTACTTTATCCTTTGGCAGTTTCTTATGAAGCTCTGGCAGAATATGACCGACTAATACCTCGAACTGCTCTTTCTCACGGAAAAAATAGGTCTCATTGACCGTCATACCGTTCATCAACTCCTGAAACTCGCTACCGTCTTTATCTTCAAATCGAAGTTTGAAGAAATATTTTCTAAAGTTCTCGGCACCTAACTTCTCAGCACGGGCATCGATGAACTTGGCAAGCTTCTCATAATGCTTCTGCTCTTCAAGGAAGATCCCGCTTTTACGGTAGATGAACTCACTCATCTTGGAGAAGTTAGTCGTTGAGAGCATATATGCCATGTCTCACCCTTTGATGGAGCGGATAGCCCCATCTACACTAAAGATGACATAAGCATCATCATCAAAGCGGGCTTTTAAGGACTCAAGAAGCTCTATGTCCTGCTCTTCACCGATCTCAGCCATATAGTCGACTGCTGTCATCGCTACGTTGATATCTTTTTCATGTTCGAGCAGTTCTATCAGCATCTCACGTGATTCAGCGAAGTCGACATCACCAAGGACATTGATGGCAAAGATACGAAGATCACGATCATCACCTATTAAAAACTTGATGATGTAGTATTTGATAGCATCACCATGGTCTTGTAAGATCGAGATCCCAAGGTTCCTGACATAAGCATTACGGAGCTTTAACAGCTCCATGATCGACTCAATGGGTGCTCGTTTCCTCTCTAGCTTTGCCAAGGTCGCCGCGATCTCAGAAGCCAGGTCTTTTGGCAGGTCATGGTCTTTTAACATTACGACAAGGAGTTCTGGACCACCATCAAACTCAGCCATCCGGTCTGAGGTGTAGCTTTTATGTTCATAGTCATCTACACTATGATAGTACTCCTCAGCCTCTTCAAGGGTCGCAAAGGTCGGGAACACTTCGACCTCTTGTTCTTGATGCTTTTTTATTAATGCCATCTTCTCACCTTATCGGAATGTCGCGACTGTCTTTGGGATCTTTGAAAATGGCAGTTGCTCAACGACACCACCACGCTCAAATGCCTCTTTAGGCATTCCATAGACCGTTGCTGTCTCTTCACTCTCACCCACTGTATAAGCCCCTGCTCTCTTAAGTGCCACCATACCATCTGCACCATCATCACCGATACCGGTCAAAAGCACACCCATCAACTGTTCTCCACTGAAGATATCAAGAGCACTGGCGAACATCTCATCCACACTTGGCTGAAAGAACTGGTCCTTCTTATCCTTACCTTCACGAAGTACTATCTTGCCGGAGACTTTTTTAGCAAAATGCAGATGGACACCCCCTTTAGCGATATAGATATTACCTGGGAGTAGTTCCATGTTGTTCGCACTCTCATGTACCGGAAGCTGAGAGACCCTGTCTATCCTTCCTGCAAAAGCCGCTGTGAACTGTGCCGGCATATGCTGGACCACACAGACTGGATGCGGATACTCCCTAGGCAGTGAGGCACAGATCTGTTCGATAAGACCCGGTCCTCCAGTCGATGAACCGATCATGACTACTTTTTTAACATCTCTACTATCACCACCAGTCGACTTCTCTACCTTTGGCCTCTCTCTTACGGCTGGACGTCTACTACTCTTACGTAAACGGCGCTTTGGAATGCGACTAAGCGATCTGACTTTACGGATGATATCCTCGCTGTTTTCCACTTTACCGATGTTCATAGTCCCCGGTTTACCGATGTAATCAATGGCACCAAGTTCCAGTGCTTCTATGGTAGTATCCGCACTCTCCGTCGTCAGCGAGCTGATCATTAAGATCGGTGTCGGGTTCTTTTCCATGATGACTTTGACAGCACTTAGACCATCTAGGATAGGCATATTGATATCCATCGTTATGACATCATAGTTCTCTGCTGTTGCTTTATCGATGGCTTCCTGACCATTTTTAGCAAGATCGATCTCAAATGAAAGCGTCTCGATCAGTTCACGAAGCTGTTTTCTTACCAGAGCCGAATCATCGACTATCAGGACTCGTTTACTCACACTAGTACCTTTTCACTGTTAAATAATCTCTCCATGTTGAGTAGTAACACCAGACGTACACCCTCATCAAGATGTAATATATCGGTAACAAGCTCTCCGCGGTCTTCTTCTGCTCTGATAGCATCAGCATGGATACCCATCACATCACTCACACTATCTACCCGAAAGCCCATACGCTCTTTAGCGTTCTCACATACGATGATCTTCAGTTCCTCCTCATCATTGAAAGGAGCATTTAGACGCTTATGCAGCGAACTCACGGCGACTACCTGTCCCCTGATATTGATGATACCGTCGATCAGTTCAGGAGAGTCAGGGACCTGAGTGATTGGAAGTGCATCTATGATGCTGCTTACCTCTTCGATGTCTATGGCGTACTCCTCCTCGCCGATCTTGAAGATCACCACTTCAAGGGCGATAGCCGACTCTCCATCTTCCACGTCCATCTCATCTCCGACAAGCAGCTTCTCATTGGCCGTTACCATCTCAGCCAGTATCTCCTCACCGATCACAGCGATAAGCTGCTCATCAGAGTGGATGAGCCCCGAAAGCTTTTTATCTTTGAAGTTCTCAGGTAGTCCATCGACTTGAGAAGCCAAGAAATCACGTATATCAAGGATCTCGTCAATGATCAGTCCTATGTATTTTCCACCATACTGAGTGACAAGGATACGGTTCTTCTCACTTAGCTTCTCATCAAATCCATAGGATCTGCGCAGATCTGCAACGACCAGCAGCTCATCACGCAGCTGGATCATCCCCTCTATCTCATCGCGACTTCCGGCCAACTCAGTAAAAGTCTCCGGCATATTGATGATCTCACGCAGAAAGTCGATCTTGAGCGCGTAACGTTCATCTGCCATCTTGAAGAGCAGATAACGCTGTGATGAAGTATCACTCTTATCAATGTAGCTGTTTAGTTCTTTGGTGTTCTCTTTGATATCACTACGCTCATAACTCTTAAGCATGACATCTTTGAACAGACGCTCCAGCTCAAAGACCTGTACGATATCTCCATGATGTCGATAGATAGCGACGATAGCATCTTCTGGAGCATCGATATACTCGATCTTCTCCTGATCTATCACAATGCTCTCTACGACCTCAGAGATCAATAGTGCCATATGGGCATGAGCATCTGTCAAAGTAAGCATACGACTCAAAGATGACTGATGATCGACCGCATCAATACCAAGAAGCAGGTTCACATCCAATACCGTCCGTATACTCCCACCCATGGCACTCAATCCAATGATCTCTTTTGGACTCAATACCAGTGGTGTCAGGTCAGGCACATGTCGGATCTGTTCAATAGCACTCGTGGCAATACCGTAGCTGATATCATCATGCTTTATGATCAATATCTCATCGACTTGCATCACTTATCCCTGTTGTAGCTCATCAGCCATCACCGCTAACTCTTCGACACCCTCACCTATATGCGATATGGTCTCAATTATCAACTCACTTGCCTTACGTGACTCTTGTGCATTGCGAGCAGAGAGTTCGACCGCTTTTTGGACCTCACTCACTCCTATCAATCCTTGATTGATACCTTCAAGGTTCTGCTCATTGACACTCTTAAGTCCAGTAAACCGCTCTAGCAGGCCGATCAGCATATCCGTTATCTTATCGATCTCGACTAGAAGCGAATCGATCTGCGAACGCTCCTCCTCTTGTGTGTTCAAGAGTTTGAGCCAGTCTGTACGAACGGTATCTATCTCCATGTTCATCGACTCGATTGTATCATTGATCTTGTCGGTGTTGGATTCTGAGTCTTTTGCCAGATTGCGGATATCTGAACTGACTACAGAAAAGCCCTTACCAAACTCACCTGCACGTGCCGCTTCGATGGAACCGCTGATGGCCAGCATATTAAGTTGGATGATACTGTTTGAGATATTACCAACAGTCTTATCGACACTTTTTGTCTCTTTGACGATGACATCAAGCTCTTGACTTGCCACATTACCTTCCGTGATAGAAGCATTAAAAGCGTTACTGATACCAGTAAGTGCCCCTTTAGCCTCCATGAACGATGTCTTAAGCAGATCAAAATTACGACGTGCGATGACGATCAGCTTATCGATGTCTGATGCGGCGATCTGAGCCTGTTCGAGCATCTCTTTGTTAGTCAATGCGCTCTGGTTAGTCTTTTGTGAAGAGCTCTCTATCTGGTTCAAGGCAGTAGTCACCTCTTCAAGAGAGCTCTGGATATCTTCCATAGAGCCACTGATAGCATCAGCTGATGAAGCGATATCCTCAGCAGATTTCATCGTGTCAGTTGAAGTCCTAAGCTCATCGGCTAGGTTGTTCAGCTCTTTGATATCCTCTTCCGTCTGTACCAGGGCATCCGACTGGATATCGATACTGTTAAGTGTCTTCTCTACCGAAAGAGCGATATCTGCCGAAGCTTTAGCGATATCCTTACTCCCATCGTTGACACTGGAGGCGTAGTCACCAAGCTCCTGCGTAAAGTTGTTTATGCTTCGGGCCGCTTCGACTGAATAGACCGCTATCTTTGTCAGCTCTTCCATCTTTTTACTAAGACTTCCACCTGTCAATCCAGTCTCGTCTATAATCCCAGTCGTCCCTACGATACTTTTGATGATATCATCGATACTTCCCTGGATCTTTTGTACCATCTGGGAGATAGACTCGGCGTTCTTCTCACTCTCACCGGCAAGTGCCCTTGTCTCATCAGCAACGACAGCGAAGCCTTTTCCATGCTCTTTCGCACGGCTCGCTTCAATGGCAGCATTTAGTGCGAGAAGATTGGTCTGGTCGGCGATCTTAGCGATAAACCCGACCGCTTCACCTATGTTCTCTGAAGAACTTTTCAACTCTTCACTCTTTACCGAAGAGGCTTTTGCGACTTCAACGGAGTGTGTCATACGGTCTACAGAGAGGTTGATCGTAGCTACGGCGTTCATGATACTGTCACCCGTAGCTAGTGTGGAGGAGATGACACCATCGATGGTACTTCCCATACGACCTATGTTTGTATTGATCCCGTTGATGTTCTTAAGGGCCTGCTCACTTGCACCGCTATTCTCTTCTGCGGCCGTAGCGATCTGCTCCATCGAAGACTTAAGCTCTTCGATCGCACTGACACTCTCTTGAGCATTATCGAGGATAGTGATCGACACACCGGCGATCACTTCTGATACATGCTGCTGTTTAGCCATAGTGCGCTGGCGACGTTTATCTGATGTCGCATTGCTACTCGAAACTGCCGAGGTGGATGATCCGCTTTTTTTTACTAATGCCATGGTCTTTCTTCCTTAGTCCAAAGTCGCATAGAGCTCTTCAGATTTTTTGATATCTTCGCGAGAAGGCTTTACGCGAATAGAGACATATTTCACATTTCCGTTCTTGTCGACCGAACGCAGTACTGTTGCGTAGACCCAGTAGAAACCACCACCTTTACGGGAGTTCTTGACATAACCCGTCCAGAAGCCTTTACTCTGAACATCATCCCAGAGTGACTTGAATGCTGCGCGAGGCATCTCCGGATGGCGTACTATGTTATGTGGTTGTCCTATTAGCTCATCTTGCGTCATATTTGCGATTCTCAAAAATGACTCACTGGCATAGGTCACATTACCTTTCTCATCCGTTTCCGAGAGAAGATAGAGGTCGTCATATAACACCTCACCATCTTCTAAGAACGTCAGTCCCTTCGTATCAATGGCATCTTTGCTGTTTGCCATACTGCACCTCCGCAAGTGTGTTTGATCTAGATCTAGAGTATCGTGATGTTACTAAAAATATATTGAAATAATTATAAATCAAAATCAATATTTGAAAACTGTATCTGACAGAGCATGTTTTGTTCCATGAGGATAATTCGCATAAGCCAAGATAACAAAAAGCAGTGATATGTCAGCTCTCTAAAAGCATGAGATGTTCATTGAATAGAGTATAGAATTGGGTGTAAAAAGGTATTTTTAAACAAGCTTTGTCAGCTAGTAGAGTCGCTCTTTTGCTATCGATCAGACTTTTATACATCGAGCTAGTGCTTTTATCCTAGAAAAGTGGAGATTCCAGAGAACCTCAACCTATTTGTGTAGACTTTCACTTAAGAAAATAGAAACGGATATAAGCATGCAAAACCCTTTTAGCAATGAACATATGAAAAACTACCTACTCTTCTATAGCGCAGTCATCGTGATCATGGTCCTGTTCTATATTTTGAACGCATCATTAAACGATGTGGAGCCGCAGGAGAAAAAAGTATTTGCGACGGAAAAGGGATCCACCGTCGGCGAGGGTAATGCTACAGCAGCTGAGGACGCTGATGAGAATAGCAATAGAGATCGTTTTAAGATGCTTGATAAAGCCTATTAAGTCATAAGACACCAAACAGACTTCGATCTGCTAGTACCACCCTTACTTGACTATTTTATCTCCCCTTAAAAGCTCATGCTGGGAGTATGGTCTTAGAGAGTAAGATCACATCAATAGCTATAGCCTTAAAGACCTAGCATCTTGTCGATACTTTTCTGATCAAAACCGCAGATCCATCGACTGCCTATCATCACGACGGGAACACCACGACAGCCACGGCGTTCACAATCTTTTGCAGCATCTACATCTTTAGTCACATCAATAGCCTTGAACTTGACCCCGTTCTTTTTCAAATATGCCTTCGCTGTCGTACACCATTTACATGATGGACTGACGAACAGCACCACTCTTTTTTGCTTTTTTTCTGTCATCGTACTACCTTATCTCTCTTTATCAGCGCTATTTTATACTGATCCCCGTTAAAGCGAACTACATCTCACGCTATCTCTTTGATCTTGGAGTTCAGCTCTTGCGCGGCGGCGGCGATATAGACACCTTGTACATGGTCAGTACCTAGTGAGACGACCATCTCGTAGACGGCAGGACTATTGACGAACTCGGTCACTGTCTCCATACCAAGCTCATGGACTATAGAGATGATCGAAGCGACAATACGCTGCTTATCTCTATCTTTATCTATGTTTGTGATGAGTGTCCCATCTATCTTGACTATGTCTATACCCATCTCCAGCAGATAGGCATAATTAGAGTAACCACTGCCAAAATCATCGATGGCGATCTTACATCCGAGTCTTTTAAGCTGTGCGAGGAAACTTTTAACAAGATCATTGTTATCGATCTGCTCTGACTCTACCAGTTCAAATATGATGCGTTCCGCACAAGTCGAACGATGAAGCTGATCTATGATGAAGGCTCCTGTATGTGTGTCATTGATATCTTCGACATCTATATTTATACTAAAGACCATCTCCGGATTTAGATCAGCCATCGCCAAAGTGTTCAAGACGACTTGCTGGGTCAGGTTTCCATATAGACGAGCACCTTTTGCCACATTGATAAAAGTATCTGGTGCGTGAGTCTTACCCTCTTTGTCCACTAGACGCATCAGACCTTCGAACTTCTCTACACGCTCGGTATGTACATCGTATATCGGCTGATAGTGACAGATGATCGTCCCATTCTTGATAGCATGATCGAGTCGTTCTACAGTAGCCAGGTTCTCCTCTATCTGATGCGATGAGTCTGTGATATCAGAGTAGTAAAAGTAAGAACGTGGACGTTTCTTGGCTTCTTTGAGTGCTATATTAGCCATAGCGATCAACGGTCGTCTCCCATCATTACGTGAAGCGATGACAGCACCGATACTAATACGCACATTGATCTCATGCAAAAAGCACTGTATCTTGATTGGGTTAAGCGAGTGAGCCAGCATGACTACATCTTCTTGGAAATGAAGATCATCTACCCTTCCATCTGCGAGTACAGCGAACTCATCCGAACCCAGGTGAAATAGCTGAAGGTCACTATCACTCTGCAAGTGCATAAGTTTTTTACCAAGTTCGATGATAAGCTCATCACCGACATCCTCTCCATAGATGGTATTGATGGTACTAAACCTATCTACATCCAGTAGTAGTAGTTTCGCATCTTTACTACTACGGATCGCTTCATGCAAAGCGAGTCTGTTTGGAAGTCCGGTAAGACTATCTGAATATAGCTGCGCTTCGAGCTCTTTCTCATGGGCTACAAGAATGGAGATATCGGACATGATGGACATAAACTCGATGATGTTCTCATTCTCATCAAGGATCGGCACGATCGTACTTTTCACAAAAAAACTGCTGCCGTCTTTAGCCACGTTCTCAAAAATACCATGATAGATCTTTTTAGCCAGGATGGTCTTCCATACGATATCGATCTGAAGCTCACTGGTATTACTGCTGCGAAAGAGGCCATTGGTCTTACCTACCACCTCATCAAGTGTATAACCGCATAACCGCTCATAGGTAGTGTTTATATAGGTGATGACTCCCTTCTCATCCGTCTTGCTGACCAATGTCGCTTCATCGAGTGCGTTCTTATAAGCTTTCAGGAGTGAGTGGCGATTGTGCAAAGAGGTTATCATATGGTTCATCGAGAAAGCAATGTGGTCAAACTCCTCATTATCTTGCTCCGGCATCCTGGTCTTTAGATGTCCTGACGCCACCTCATCAGTCACTTCGATCAACATATCTATGGAACGGCGTATAGCTATGTAACTGCCTATGAACAGATAAAGCCAGAGTATCGACGCTATCAACAGGGTATCTAATATCAGGTCTTTTGTACTCTGGGCTTTGTCGATGTGTTTATAGATCTCATCTTTCAGACGCGGTACTATAAGATCAAAGAGTATTTTTTGCGTTGCTAGTACTTTAGAGCCCTGATCAAAAAAGAGCTGAGGCGCACGAGACATCTGCCCTTCGATGATATCACGTTCTACCCAGTTATCATAAGTCCGAAGTGTACTTACTATCGCTTCGACTGCCTCTTGTAGCTTCGGTTCTGGTTCGACAAGCTTCTGTATCCTCGATACCAGCTCGACACGATTGATCTCCAGTGCTCCCATCACATCGACGATATGTCCATACATCACAGAGTCAGTAGATCCTTTTTGCAAGATACCACTACCCAGACCGCGAAGTTCACCAGTCAAAGCACTTATTCTTGGTAACCTGTCAAAAAGTGCCTGTATCCCAAGGACTGTCTCGATATCATCCTCATCCCATAAGATACTACGAATATTGATCTGGTCCATCAAAGCGATGATGTTATCGATGACATCACTCATATGGTGAAAATAGTAGGTAGCATCTTTAAGAATAATAGCTTTATCAGCTTTTTTGATGTTGACTGCAAGTGCTTCGAGCATCGGTTCAAGTGCAGAATGATAAGCCCCGGAACGGATCAGTTCATCAATAGAGGAGAGGCCCTCCTCAAGGAGTTTACGTAACAACAGAGGATCTTTGATGGTACAGCCACCCTGAAGGCAGAGATAACCCTGCTCACGAAAACGCTCCGTCCTGAAGAGAAGTTCAAAGAGCACTTTATTGGCATTGACACCATGCAGCCGCTGTCTGTTCTTCTCAATACCGGAGTCGAGATGGTCTATGTACAGATAGCCTGTAGTAAAGAGTATGATCACCACTGCGACAAACAGCAGTGCACTCTTGTAGAAGTAGGAGAGTCTCGCCATCAACCAAAGTGCAGGAGTGAATATCTGTCCGACTGTCGACGACCAAGTGGCACTATTTTTCATAGGGATACCGTTTCTGGTTCAGATCTTATTATCATGTACAATAAGATCAGCAAAAACTGTTCCGCTAAGCTTTACTCTTTCGTCACGATGAAAAGCTGTTCATGATGCAGCTTCTTGAGCATGTCCATGACCATGACAAAACTTTGAAATGTCGCATCTTTATCACTTCGCAGGACTACGGTCTCATCT
>JADGEC010000174.1 GCA_016744575.1 Sulfurimonadaceae bacterium
ACAGCTTAGTAAAGCAAAGCGAAAAGAGTATACCGCCATCTATATCAAACGGGTCAAGGCCTCCTATCTTGAAAAACTCTACCTCTATACGGATGAGAAGGTGATAGTCGAGAAGGGTATCAAGAAGAAAAAAAGGGTAGAGGTCCCCTCTTATATCATCGGTAAGACCGATAAGACAGAGATCTTGTACAAGTTCTACAAAAATAAAGAGGGAAGATGGATGGTCTATGACCTTGAGATCGCCGGTGTCAGTGTGACCCAGACCTACCGTTCTCAATTCTCTGAGATCCTTAAGACAGCATCGGTAGAGGGCCTTATCGACAAGCTGCGATCTATGGAGGCCTTATAGACGTCATGTTAAGAAGGTTCTATACAAGTATTGTCTTAGTCTATCCTCGATTTGTCCTGCTCATCGTCTTTATTGCAGTCACATCTCTGGGATATCAGGCATCAAAACTGGAGATCGATGCTTCGGCGGAGACGCTGGCCTTACAAGATGATAAAGACCTTGAGTTCATGCGGACGATAAATACCCGTTATGGTAACTCGAACTTTTTGATCATTGCCTATACCCCTGACTCAGACTTGCTTTCAGATAAGACATTGAAGGCCCTTGGCCGCTTGAGCGATGAACTTTTGGGGCTTGATGATGTAGTGTCTGTGACATCTATACTAAACGTACCACTTCTGGAGAGCCCTTCAAAACCGGTCAAAGAGCTTCTTGAGGATATACCGACATTAGCCTCTTCACAGGTCGACAAGGTCCTGGCTAAAGAGGAGCTTCTCTCCAGCCCTTTATATAGTAATAATCTTGTAAGCCCAGATTTCAAGACTACGGCACTACTGGTCGGACTTCATGATGATGAACGTTATAAGAGTTTACTAAAGCGTAGAAACTCTCTGTTGCTAAAAGAGAGAGAGCAGACGATCAAAGAGCATGAGCAGATCGCTTTAGAACAGGTCCGTATGGAGTTCAAAGCGCATAGAGACAAAGTAAGGGAGTCCGACCATCAAACGATAGTGGAGGTTCGGGCCATCATGGATGGTTTTCGAGACGGGGCTGATCTGTTTCTCGGTGGTGTCAGTATGATCGCGGATGATATGATAGGTTTTGTCAAGTATGATCTGAAGATTTATGGGACAACAGCGCTTTTGCTCATCATGAGTGTCTTATGGATAGTGTTTCGTCAGCTTCGATGGGTCTTTATCCCGGTGTTGATCGCCAGCTTGTCAGTCATAGCTACCGCGGGACTTTTAGGGATGTTTGGATGGGAGGTGACAGTCATCTCCTCAAACTTCATCTCCTTGCAGCTTATCATCACGATGTCGCTTATCATCCATTTGATGGTACGTTACCGCGAACTGATGTGGCTTGATCCACACACTGATCAGCACTCGCTGGTCCTGGAGAGTGTACTCTCTATGGCAAGGCCCTGCAGCTTTGCTGTCGTGACGACTATCGCAGGCTTTGGCTCTTTGATAGTCAGCGGTATCTTACCGGTCATCAACTTAGGCTGGATGATGGGCTGGGGTATTGCGATATCACTTCTGGTGACCTTTCTGGTATTTCCTGCTGTTTTGATCTTGCTCAAGGTCAAGCCATTACGACATCCTGTCGAGTCCAGACGTAGCTTGACAAAAAGTCTGGCGACGTTTACGCAATATCATGGAAAGATCATTTTTGGAGTCAGTCTGAGTGTACTGCTCTTTGCACTCTCTGGGGCAGCGCAGCTACGGGTGGAGAACAGTTTTATTGACTATTTTAAGCAGTCGACAGAGATCTATCAGGGCATGTTGACTATTGATGAGCAACTCGGAGGTACGACACCGCTGGATATCATCGTCGATTTTTCCGATACTCCTTCCATCACGATCCTTGCAGACAGTGAGAAGGATATGAGTCTTGAAGAGGATGACTTTGATGCCTTCGAAGCTGAGTTCTCCGAGACAGAAGATGATGCGCAGTACTGGTTTACCTCAGAGAAGATGGAGAAGATAGAGAAGATCCATGACTATCTTGAGAGCATCCCTGAAGTCGGAAAAGTGCTTTCGCTTGGGACCATGTTAGAGGTGGGTAGACATCTCAACAATTGTCAAGAGCTTGATAACTTTCAGCTGGCACTGCTCTATAATGAGCTGCCTGATGAGTTTCGAAAAGTGTTGCTTGATCCCTATCTCAGTATCGAAGAGGACCAGGCTCGTTTTGTCATCCGTGTCATAGACTCCAATGATGAGCTTAGACGTGATGCACTGATCAAAAAGATAAAGTCGGAGTTGGTCGAGAGAGTCGGTGTGCCTGCAGAAGATATCCGACTCTCCAACATGATGCTGCTCTATAACAACATGCTGCAAAGTCTGTTCGAGTCACAGATCTTGACGCTTGGCATCGTCGTGCTCATCTTGTCTTTTATGTTTTTCATCCTGTTTCGCTCACTAAAGGTAGTGCTTATTGCCATGATAGCTAACCTCCTGCCAGTGAGTGTCATCTTTGGTCTTATGGGATGGGCATCTATCCCCTTGGATATGATGACCATCACTATCGCCGCGATCAGTGTCGGCATAGCTGTGGATAACACCATCCATTACATCCACCGCTATAAGATAGAGTTTGCCAGAGACAGCGACTATATTGCGGCTATGCATCGAGCGCACAACAGCATCGGTTACGCGATGTACTACACTTCAGTGGCTATTATGATAGGCTTCTCTGTATTGGTACTTTCAAACTTCATACCGACTATTTATTTTGGTCTATTGACGGCTCTGGCGATGTTGATGGCGCTCTTAGCAGACCTGCTGCTTCTACCTAGGCTTATCATCGCGATCCGTCCCTTTAAATGATCTTGTAAGAGGTGTCTTCAGTCAATGATATCATTCATTTGGCATGATCTTATGGGAGTGTGTGATAGCTGTCTCCCAGCACTTTTGAAGATCTTTCTCCAGGACAAGGACCACTTCAGCATCTAGTTCATCATTGGCGACTTTCTCTTGAACGATCTGCAAGATCTCTAAAGGCTTCAGATTGGGACGGTAGGGACGCTTTTGCGCCAATGCCTGAAAGACATCAGCTACAGCGACGATTCTGGCAGGCAGTGATATGTCACTATCTTGGGTATGGTAAGGATAGCCATGCCCATTGAGTTTCTCATGGTGTTGAGATGCCCACTGCGTTATCTCTTCAAGCCCCTCTATCTGAGAAAGGATCTGATGTGTGGCAAAGGCATGGATCTTGACCACATCGAACTCCTCGTCGGTCAACTTGCCTTTTTTATCTAGAAGCTCATCAGGGACACGTAGTTTGCCCAGATCGTGAAGCAAGCCGGCTATCTCTATCTTCTTACAGACATCAGGTGAGAGGCCCATGCGCGTAGCGATGAAGAGAGCAAGTTTAGCTACATCTAGTGAGTGGTCAGCCGTATAGTGGCTCTTAGCATCGACAAGATAGGCAAAAAGCTCTGCAATCTCTCCCAGCTCATCCAGATCGATCTCCTTACTATCGAGAGAGATCATATAGTCACTGAGGTATCGGTGCAGGTTGTCTTGTTCAAGGCTAAACCAGAAGACCTCTCTTTCAGAGACTTTCAAAAAGGTGTCGACTAATAAAGGGTCAAAAAAGGAGCCAGAGAGCTCCTGCGCCTCTTGCTGGATCTTATGAGAGAAGGTAAGAAGTGCTACCTCAGGCTCATTGATATGATGCTGTGCACATAAGGCATCCACACGGTCGACCATGAAGATGAGGTTCGATAACAGTGCCGTCTGTCTATCTATCTCCATATCCTGTAAGACTTGGTAGTGGGTATGGTGGTAGAGGATGATATTGCTGAGATGTTTGAGCTTGGGAGAGAGGTTTAGCAGTTGGAAGCCTCGTATGCAGTGGTTATCCGCACCTTCCCAATCCAGGTTCAGCATGATCTTCTCATGGATCTTACTCGAGGAGACACCGCAATCATGTAGCAGTGATGCATGGAAGAGTCTTATCATCTCATCTTTGCCAAAACCAAGCTCTTTAGCGCACTCAATAGCCATATAGGCGACACGTTTACCGTGATCCATATCATCGACGCCGACAAGGTCAAGGGCATCAGATAGGGCATAGATCAGTTGATGTAGATTGGTCATGGAACACTCCTGTCACAGTGAGTAATCGAAAAGAGTATAGCGTGCTTTAGGTAAGAGTCAGGAGTAGCGGCTTCAAGTAGTAAATGACCTTCAGTGCTTGTGAATCGATCTTTAGGTCGCCAAGATCACTGCGACTGATGAAGTCAGGTGGGGTATAGAGGAGGTGATGGCTAAGCGGTCACTTAGCCTTTTCTACCATCGCTATCAGCTTTGAGTCTTGCATCTTTTGAGCCACTAAAGTCGAATTTTTTATCTTCTGGGCAAGTTGATGCACCGCCATGGCGTAATAAGAGCTATGGTTATACCTAGTGATGACGTAAAAGTTCTTGGTCCCGTACCAGAGTTCATCATACTTATGTCTGTTGAGTTTTATCAGTCTTACAG
>JADGEC010000175.1 GCA_016744575.1 Sulfurimonadaceae bacterium
AAAGCCTACTAGAGACACTGATCGATATTCCAGTGATGATACCGCACACAGCTGCAGGTATTGCTCTTCTTACGACCTTTGGAGACACAAGTATAGGTAAGTTCTTTAAGGTCTTTGGCATTGAGTTCATAGGTACTGAATATGGGATAATGATAGCTATGATGTTTTTATCCGCTCCTTTTTTAATAAACAGTGCAAAAGATGGATTTAGAAAAGTAGATGTAAGACTTGAAAAAACGGCAAGGACCCTTGGAGCTTCACCGATAAGTGTATTTTTTAGGATAACGATCCCAAACGCCAAAAAAGATATCATCAACGGTAGTCTGATGATGTGGAGTAGAGGTCTTGGGGAGTTTGGAGCAGTTGTGATCTTAGTCTACCACCCTATGACCACACCTGTTCTTATATTTGACAGATTTAACAGTTATGGACTTAGTTATAGTGCTCCCTTAGTAGCCGTGATCATCGGCTTTAGCATGTTGGTGTTTTTAGTGGTCAGGTCTATTACAAATCGCTTGTAGTCAAATAGACTTCTGTGTCTGCTCTTTCTTAAAGAAGAGGTAAGATGGACGCAAGTACTATCCATCTTCAAAATACATCTACTTATCGCATCAGCGATACGAGCACAAGAGTACGCTTATGAACGTCTCTGCTCTTTATAAGGACTGAGCAGCGCCTTCTCGACCATAGCACGTGCTACGACATCGTTCTCATTGACATAAGACTGGCTACCAAGAAGCTCTAGTAGACTCTCCTGCGAGAAATCAGAGACACGTGTGACCACATTGATATGGTCTCGATACTCTTTGAGTAGATCAAGAAGATAGGGAATGCGTTGTTCATCATGTGTGGCAATGATCACAGCAGCAGCGTCTTTGACGTTTAGATGTTCCAGCACTGAACGATTAGTGGCATCGCCAAACTTGACATTATTACCTGCTTCCTCACCATCTTTGACTAGATTAGTATGAAAATCGATAGCCACATAGATAAGCCCCCGCTTTTTTAGATGGTGAACGATATGCTGACCCAGTTTACCGTAACCTATGACGACGACATGATGCCGTATCTTCTCATCGAACTGTTGCAGAGGAGCTTCCATCGTATCCTCTTCTGACCATCTACTCAAACTATCGATATGTTTTAGCATGAATGGCGTCAATATCATAGAGAAGACGACTGCGATGATAAGTGTCTGACTTAGTGCAGGGTCTATCAGCCCCTCCATACGTGACAGTTCCAAGATGGCAAATGAGAACTCACCGACCTGTGCCAGTGTCAGCGCCGTCTTCAGACTTACATGCTTCTTACTAAAAGGTCGGGTAATAGCAAATATTAGCAAAGCTTTGACAAGCATGACTGCCGTCATAAGCATCACAATAGTCATGATGTTCTCTAGGAGAAAATCAAAACTTATCTGCAGACCGACAGAGATGAAGAAGATACCAAGCATCAAGTCACGAAATGGTACGAAATTGACCTCTACCTGTATCTTATAACGGGTCTCCGAGATCATCATACCGGCAAAGAAGGCACCCAGGGTATAGGAGAAACCAAGCCAGTAAGTCAGTGCTGCCGAACCGAGGACTATGAGAAATATCGACTCGATGAAGATCTCTTGAGACTTCGTCTTGTTGACGATATCAAAATAGTGCCCAAGTACATATTTTCCGAAAAGGTAGATGATGACTATAGCTACGACTCCACTAAAAAGCGTCTTACCTATGAGTACGATCAGACTCTGATCCTCTTGTGTGAACAGTGAGACCATGAACAGTAACGGGATGACCGCAAGGTCTTGAAAAAGCAAGATCCCCAATGCCTGCCTACCATAAGGTTTTCCAATGTCCCCAGACTGTTGAAGCATCGTCAAGACGATCGCTGTCGAAGAGAGAGCCAGCGCACCACCAACGACCAATGCGGTCTTCTGCTCAAGTCCAAACATATATATAGCTAAAAGCGAGAAGAGCCCCATCGATACGACTACCTGCAACATACCAAAGACGAACACCTCTCGCTTCAATCTCCTCAACTGCTCCAGGGGAAACTCAAGCCCGATGGTGAACATCAAGAAGACGATGCCAAACTCGGCGATCTCAAAGAGATGATGTCTATGTGACTCATGTAGTTGCAATAGCTGTGTGATCAGTGCTCCGGCAAAGATGTAGCCGATGATGATAGGGAGATCGAACTTTTTTAAAAAGATATTCATCACCAGTGATAGGATGGCAGTCAGTAAGATGGCATGAAGTAGCGTTTCCATAGGGGCCTGTATTATTTTTCGCTTATGATAGCATAGAACACACCGTACAATATCAGTGATGATGACTATAGACAAAACTTCTTTCTTCTCTAAGAAAAAAAGATTCCACAAAGACATAATCGCGGTTTAAACTATTCTATACGCTAAAAACATATAGGCAGGGTAAATATAGCTTGGTTAGAATCGGAAAAAACAAATAATAGGCAGACATCATGAGGAAGATAACAAAAGAAGAAGCTATAAAAGGTGCGTTTTTCGGCGCTGTTGTCGCAGATGCGCTCTGCTTGGGAAGTCATTATGAGTATGATGCCCAAAAGATCTATGCCGCCTATGGGAACAGACCAATCGAGAAGTTCATGTCTCCCGGTGAGATGATGGGTGGAGAGACCCATGGCATCGGATGGGGTCAGCGTAACTATCATCCCGGTAAAAAAGCTGGCGGTACGACCGATTATGGTGATTACAACATACTTGTCCTCGAGCATCTGGCTGCTACATCAGAACCGGCCCGCCCTTTTAGTGTCGCCGCTATGATCCCACACTGGATGAACCGTCTGGAAAATGGCTGGGGCTCATGGATCTGCACCATGACAAAAGAGACTTACGGGCAGGTCAGACAGGGACTGTCAGTAGAACATCTTGGCGGTATCTCCAATGCCATGGCCATCCGTCATGTCGCAGCACATGGTTACTACGATAGTGAGGATGAGCTGGTCGATGTAGCTAAAAAAGTGATGTTTACCCATAAGAACGTCGAAGCGCTCGGTGGCGGTGAGTTCTTTGCACGTGTGACACATCGTGTTCTTAACGGGACGACACCAGCTGAGGCCATAGAGGATGTCGCTGTACAGATGGGTGGTTTTTTCGAAGCTAAAGTCGCACAGGCCATCGAGAAGTATAAAGAGGCGACAGATCCTGACTCCGCACTCTCTCAAGAACTCTTCGCCGATGACCTTGCCATCACCAGCATGGCCAGACTATGGGACATAGGCCGTTCGGAGCCTATCCGTGTTGGAAAAGCCAGCCCAACAGAGGGAACACTACCCGGGGCTGTCTACTTCATCTTAAAATATGCCGAACAGGAAGATGGCCTTAAAAAAGCCATCCAGGCAAATACGATGGTAGGTGGTGATAATGCTTCACGCGGTATCGCTATCGGCATGGTCCTTGGAGCCTACAAAGGTGTACAGGCCATCCCACAAGAGTGGAAAGAGACACTTGAGCAGTGGGAATACTGTGAGATACTACTTAACAAGCTTCCTTTGTTAAAAAGCTGACTCTGATCTACCACTGGGAGAGAAAAGGATGAAACAAAAAAGAGTCATCATCATCGGTGCCGGCTTAAGCGGTCTCTATCTCGCATCTTTGCTGCAAAAGCACTACGCTATCACAATACTCGAAGCCCGTGACCGAGTGGGCGGACGGATCCATACAGTCGATGGACATGACCTTGGACCCTCCTGGGTCTGGTCACACCAAAAACACATCCTCGCCCTTATCTCCTCTCTTGGCCTTGAACTTTTTCCTCAGTATACTAAGGGGCTCGCTCTCTATGACGCACCAAATGGTGTTCAGAGATTTAGCCCGCCCCCTTCAGCACCCGCAGCTCGCATCAAAGGCGGGATCATACGATTAGTCCAGGCTCTTAGTAAAAAGATGGATGAGAATGAGCTCCATCTTGATGAGAACGTGATCGCTATTAAGGAGAAAAAGGATGTAGTGCTCGTCAAGAGTGCTTCCAGAGAGTATGAAGCGGAGTTTGTCATCTCTACACTTCCACCCCGCTTAGCAGCATCTAGCATCGGTTATGACCCTCCTCTCGATGATGACCTTCTAAGACAGATGCGGGAGACACCCACCTGGATGGGACACTCAGTAAAATGTGTCATAGAGTATAAAGAACCCTTTTGGCGGGCATCCGGCCTAAGTGGAGCTCTCTTTTCGCATCAGGGACCTTTAGGAGAGATACATGATGCCTGCACTCAAGACCATGCTGCTCTCTTTGGTTTTTTACACAGCACTGCAAAAACAGAAGATATTGAAGCAGTACTCATCGCTCAGATGGTACGGCTTTTCGGCGAGCAAGCTTCTAAGCCTACCGCTATTTATATCACCCGAATTTAAATCCGAAGTGCAATCTTTGAGAATCAGAAGATCAGAGATAGTGCTTTAGGGGTTTGAAGAGGCTAGATGATAGAATCCCACTTCAAG
>JADGEC010000053.1 GCA_016744575.1 Sulfurimonadaceae bacterium
TTCTTCTTCTTTCTGCCGCGAAGTATGATGATAAGAAGCAGTCCAGCGGCGATGAGTGCAGCGAGAATAGCGTAGAACATCATATTGTCTCCGGCAGATCTTTCAGTCGGAGCAGAGAGCGGCTCCGGTACAGGTGCTTCTTTCGGTGCTTCGAATGTCACGACCTCAAGCGTCCTTACCTCATCATCAGTGATGATCGGGCTCTCTGGCTCAGCAGCCTCCTCTATAGTTTCAGTTCTAGTTATCGTCTCTTCGATATAAGGGACAATAGGCATAGAATCCGCCATCTCTTCGACAGCTTCTTCCTCAACAGGTAACGCTTCGGCAGCTACTTCTTTGACGACATCAGCCTCTATGACCTCTACCGGAGCAGGTGTTTTCACTACTACCGGTTTGGCGACCTTAGTTGTCTTAGGACTCTTATATCTTCGGGCATAAGCATCTGGAAAGACCTCTCTTGACGCATCAAGCATCTCCTGAAGGACACCTTGGTCATTAAATGGTTCGATCACGACCAGATTATACGAACCACCACTCTGAACAGAGTAAGTAAAGCCATTGGCTTTTCTGAGCCTGACAATACTGGGCTTCTTCTCCATCGCCTTTTGTAAGACGAGAAGCTGAGCCTCTGCTCTGGACTTGGTCTTAAATGTACCAACAGTGATATAGAGCTCGTTTTTGGCGGCAAATACGGGAAGCAGTAGAAAAAAGATCAAAAAAGATCGCACTACCAATCTCATAGACTCTCCTTTGATTATGTTGAAACAAGAGTAACATAAAAAGCTTAGTAATTATCTTTAAAATATGATGATTGTTTATAAATGTGTATATTTGAGGGTACAACTGGAAGATTAGTACTGAAAGCCCCTTGACAGGGCTAAACTTGTGACAGTCCGGTCTCTGTGACTCTCTTACTCATGCAGTGCTTTATACATTCTTAAGAGTCTTCATACGAAGAATGTCCAGCAACAGGGGGTACCCCAATATCGACTACTTCTCGATGGGTCCTCCGTCTTCTTTTCACTCTTTTTTTACTCCAAAACATGATACTACCAAGGATCGTGATGACGAGAAGTACGCCTATCACTGCATATAACATCAAATTTGAATTAGCAGAGCGAGTAGATACTGCTCCTGATGCCGTCTCATACATATTGTTCTCATCTTTGATATGCTCCGACCAATCAGTTCTAGCAACACTCTTCTCTACCGACTCAGCTACTTTCGATGAAGTACTCTGTGAAAAGTATGGGACAATAGGTAAAGTGTCTTCTATCCCCTCATCAAAAGCCATATCTGCTGCTGCAATACGTTCTGCTCTCTGAGCTTCCGTTTCAACAGGTATTTTAATAACGGCTCTTCCTCTTTTTCCACTAAGGACATAGGCATCGTGATATTGTTCTCTCAATATATGAAGCATCCGCTCAAGGACCTTCATCTCTTTAAATGGTGTGATGACTACCCTATTGAACTTTCCGACTCTCTGAAGCGTGTAATCAAAACCATACTTCTGTTTCAAACCAACTATATCCGCACGCTTATGCATCGACTTTTCAAGTCTTAGCAGTTCTGTAGCTGCAGTAGTGTTCGACTTATACGTCCCGACAACGATAGACATATCTTTTTGGGCAGCATAGAGCGGGACCAGCAGAAAGATGATAAAAAAAGATCGGAGCAGCGATCTCATAAAGACTCCTTTGAATATCATAAAGATAGATGAACTGAAAAGAATGTCATCTCAGGACTAAAAGATCAACGAAAATATCACTTTTTCAGATACACTATGTTTCAATATGTGAATCATATACTACTTAGACTTAAGGGGAAAAGAATCACAATAAAGGAAGGTAAAGAAGTTATTTATATGCGACCTATTCCGATCGAGGACAGCAGGTAATAAGCATATTTTTATAAACTAGAGTGACTCACCACTATTTCGGACGATACTAAGGTCCTTCATATAACCTATCTCGTAAGGCATCTTTCTCACTCTCTGCTTTTTTTCTACGAGTCCACCATACAAGTCCCAGCAATAAAACAGCGATCAGTATATATACCATCACATTTAAAGTGTTGTTTGCTGGAGT
The DNA here is from genome assembly GCA_016744575.1 of Sulfurimonadaceae bacterium. Taxonomy (GTDB): domain Bacteria; phylum Campylobacterota; class Campylobacteria; order Campylobacterales; family Sulfurimonadaceae; genus BB26. Next base: position 2,088 of record JADGEC010000053.1, read on the forward strand.
AAAAGATGTCTTGGCAGCTGACTCCGGAACCTGTTCCTCATCTTTTACTTCCGCAGAGGATTGGGTGATCTTCGATGTACTATACCTACCGATATAAGCATCTCGATAGTGCTCTCTCGCCGTATTGATCACCGTTTGAAGGTTATCTTTATCTCCAAATGGTGTGATGACGACTCTATTGTACTCCTCAGACCTCTGTATCACATAATCAAAACCAAGTGATCTTCGCAGGTCGACGATCTCAGTATCTTTTTCCATGACATCTTTTAATACTAAAAGCTGCGCCTCTGCCCTGGTCTCTGACTTAAACGTCCCCACGATGATATACATCTCATCTTGGGCAGCATATAGCGGGATTATCAGGGAAAAAATAAGGAAAAATTGGACTACAGATCTCATAGCTCCACCTTTTATTATAGTAAGGCAAGCGTAACATAAAAATCTTAGTAGTTATCTTTAAAATGTGCTGATCTGCTTTAAAGTGTGCCTGTTTTACGGCCTAACTGGCAAATCCACTCTTAAAGCTCTGCTTTTTCACAACGATCTCTTTTTGCTTCTCTTTGCGTCGGGTATCTTTTTCGACGAAGATCTTCTTGCGGGTCTTCGGGTCCATCTCAGTGTAGTACATCACGGCAGAATAAGTACCCGGCGTAGGAGTAAAGACCTGTGCCTGTTCGGGATTCATCTTCAACTCATGCTGAGTAAAACGTTTAAGCTCATGCATATCTTTCTCTTCACATCCAGGATGCGCTGCGATGAGATAGTAGGTAAGGAACTGATTTTTACCCTCTTCACGGTTGAGCCGGTCGTACATCTTCTTAAAATCGACCAGTGTCTCTTTGCCCGGTTTACCCATAAGCTCAAGGACATGTTGCTCGGTGTGTTCTGGTGCGACTTTCATCTGTCCGGAGATATGATGCTTGACCATCTCTTTGAGATAAGAGTAACCATGGTTCTTATCAGCGCTGATAAGGTCATACCTCACACCCGAAGCGACAAAGGCCTTACGTACCCCGGGAACGTCACGCACTTTTCTTAACATGTTGATATTTCGGCTGTGGTCGACATGCATCACTTTACACAGTCGATCAGCATCCACACATCGCATATGGTCACAAGTCCCTTTTTTGAGTTTCTTATCACACTCATAACCGTACATATTGGCTGTCGGACCACCAACATCGGAGATGATCCCCTTGAAGTCCTTATACTCTGTAAAGTCCTTGGCTTCTTGGACGATAGAATCCTCGGAACGGGTACGGATCGTACGTCCCTGATGTACACCGATGGCACAGAAATTACACTCACCCCAGCAGCCCTGATGCGTCATGATAGAGAACTTGATGGTCTCCAGACACTTCACCTTGCCTTCACTCTGGTGATAAGGGTGCAGCTCACGGGTAAAAGGTAAAGCAGAGACAGCGTCCATCTCATCTTCGTTCAGATAGTCTGCCGGAGGGTTCTGGATGAGATATCGGGCATCTACCTTCTGACAGAGCCCCTTGGCAGAGATGGGGTCGTTGTTATCATAGAAATCATCAAAGAGATCGATGTACTTCTCTTTATCGGCAAGGGTGTCGGCGTGTGATGGCAATGTGATGTATTCATCGACTGGTTCTTTAGCGATGTAACAGATACCACGAATATGACGAGGGTCGTCTCCAGCGTTCAAAGCCGCTGCCAGAGCGATAACAGCCTCTTCACCCATGCCATAGACAAGGTAATCAGCCTTTGCATCGAAAAGTATAGGTTTACGAAGTTTGTTTGACCAGTAATCATAATGTGTCACCCGTCTAAGACTGGCTTCGATACCGCCAAGGACTATGGGTACGGTATCTTTAAAAAAGCGGCGGACCAGGTTAGAGTAGACCAGTGATGCGCGGTCAGGGCGTTTGTCGTTCTTACCACCTGGCGTATAGTCATCCGAATTACGAAACTTTTTCGTCGCCGTGTAGTTGGAGACCATGGAGTCGACACTACCGCCGCTCACGCCCCAGAAGATCTTCGGCTCACCCAGTCGGGAGATGTCGACATCAGACTCGATGTCAGGCTGACCGATCATACCGACACGGTACCCATGCTTTTGTAAGATCCGCCCAACAGTCGCTACACCTATAAAAGGAGAGTCTATGTAAGCATCCCCGCTCACCAAGATCACATCGCATTGGTCCCATCCAAGGGCATCCATCTCTTCACGGGTAGTAGGTAAGAATCGGTTATCTATTATCATGCGCGCATTGTAGGTAAAGTTCGATTAGGAGCATGTTAACGATCACTCTATAGAGAGTGTCCTAAGCTGTGTATCATCTAGTACCTGTAATTCCATACGATCAGTGTATAATGCTGCATTATTTTATGGGCAGTTCTCAAGAGCCTGAGTATCCTCAGCTATTTTGAGCACTGTCCAATATCGGAGTCAGCCAATGGGGCATATCAATGTGATCGATGCGATCAAGGAGCGTTCTTCAAAACGCAAGTTTCATGCGAGACCTGTAGAAAAAGAGGTCTTGAACAAGATACTCGAAGCTGGAAACATGACACCAAGCGGAGCAAACATGCAGCCGTGGACCGTTTATGCGGTAAGCAATAAAGCCGTTCTTGACAGTGTCGGAGAGCGTGTCATCACTCACATCAAAGATGGAGGCGATGTCGATCAGTTCATCCAGTACTATCCGGTAAAGTGGATCAAGCCTTATAAGCTTCGACGTATCACGACTGGTGTCGGCCTTTATGACAAACTTGGTGTAGAGAGACGTGACAAAGAGCGTCGTGCAGAGTTGTGGTACGATAACTTTAGATGGTTTGGTGCGCAGACTGTGTTATTTGTCTTTGTGGATGAGACACTTATCGATGGTTCTCAAGGTGCCTTGATCGATTGTGGTGCCTATATGCAGACTATCATGCTGGCTGCTCAGGAGTATGGCATCGATAGCTGTCCACAGGGTTCGACTACCGAATATGGACGTATCATCGCAAAAGAGCTGAAAGCCCCAGAAAACCTTGCCTTGCTCTATAGCATCGTGCTTGGTCATGAAGATGACGAAGCCATCCAAAACAGCTATCAGCCTGATCGCGAAGCTATTGAAGAGTTAGTGACCTTCATCGACTAATATTCTTTAATATCAATCTCTCTCCTTCTACTCCCGTGCTGCTGCAGGGTTGGCATACTCTGTCATAAGCGCGGAGAGAGCAGTAACCTCTTCTTTTTTATCTATACTGATCCCTTTATTCCCAAGTGTCACTATCATACTCTCTATCATCCTTGGAAATGCTTCTTGTACGCGTTGGCTTAATCCAAACGCTATCGGTTCGATATCTTCAGGGACCATACCGATGACCGTCACTTCCGCACACTCACCAAACATCTTACAGGTCTCTATCATCTGAGTCACCTCTATCTCATGAACACTCTGCGCCGTAGTACCTAGACCGGATAACGCATCATCGTCTAAGATATATACTGAGCCGGCATCATCATCGATGGAGACGGTATCACAGATGATCACCTCATCATACTCCAGAAAATATTCACTTAGACGAACACCCAGTGTCCCTCCATCAATGATATCGATATCTGGAGAGAACGTGTAGTTCGCTTTAAGATAAGCCGCTGCATAGACACCTGTACCCTCATCATAGAAGAGGATGTTGCCTACACCTATGACGATAGTCTTTCTCAAATGCTGCACGCCGAGTTTACTTTATAGTGCGAGAGTTCTCTGCCTTTGGTATCGATGATGTGTACCGCACAAGCCAGGCAGGGGTCAAAGGAGTGTACTACCCGAAGCACTTCCAGCGGTGAGGATGGATCGTCCAGCTTTATCCCTATCAACGACTCTTCATAAGGGCCACGAACACCCTTGGCATCTTTTGGTGATGCGTTCCAGGTCGTTGGGACCACCGCCTGATAGTTGGCGATCTTAGCCTCTTCTATGCGTACAAAATGCGATAGCATTCCGCGAGGTACTTCATAGAGACCTCTACCCTGACTCGCTAACGGCAACTCTTCAAAGAGATACTTTGTCCAGGTCTCTTCATCGTAGTATTTGATGTTCTCGATCAGCTCACTAATAAAATCGAAGATATAGTCGCAACAGACTTGAGACTCCACTGCCCTGGCGGCATTTCGTCCGACCGTAGTAGAGAAGTCCATCAGCTCCATACCCGAAGCCTCCATAAACCGCTCCATATAAGGTTTGATGACCGGCGAACCCTTGACATAACCGATGAGCATCCGCGCCAAAGGCCCTACTTCCATAGGAAGCCCTTTATAGCGCGGTGCTTTTACCCAGCTGTATTTTCCCTCTGTCTTAAGTGAGCCATCCTCGTTCAAGTCCGTATAAAAAGGTTTTGTCGTCTCCTCATACGGAGTGGTCGGTCTTTCATCCTCATACCATGAGCGTGAAGCCTCCTCAGTGATATGACTCTCATCAAAATCCTCAATAGCTTCAAAGTCATGTCCGACGATCACCCCATCGCTAAATAGCGTCTGCGATTTTCCAAACTTGTAACCGCCTGCTGCAATAAAATTACCGCTTCCACGTCCATAACCAGCTTTGATCTCCTCTTTATACGCTTTAGTCACCATCAACATATCGGGTATATAGGCACGTTCGATGAAATCTCTGGTATCTTTGATGATGAACATGAAGTCATTTAAACGCTGAGGGTTAAGCATGTCAGCGACACTGGTGACGCCGCCTACGACAAGGTTCTGCGGATGCGGCGTCTTTCCAGCAAATATAGCGATAGCCTTACTTAACTCTCTCTGTACTCTTAGCGCTTCAAGGTAGTGACTCATGTGGATGAGGTTCTCTTCAGGAGTCAATTTGTAAGCTTCATGTCCCCAGTAGCCATTAGCAAAAAGCCCCAGCCGTCCCGCTTTGACAAAAGAGGCCAGTTTCTCTTTCACTGATGCAAAATGTCCGGTCGAGCTTCGGTAAGGGTAATCATGGAACTGCCTTGAGACTTCTTTTGCTTTTTTGCAGTCAGAATCAAGGGCACTCACTACATCGACATAATCAAGTGAGTGAAGATGATAGTAGTGGACTACATGGTCTTGAACAAAAAGCGAAAGTGTAGTCAGGTTTCGGATTATCTCTGCGTTCTTCGGTGGTTCGATGGCATAAGCATCTTCTACTGCACTGATGGAGGCTCTATAGTGGACATTGGTACAGACACCACAAATACGCTGCGCTATCAGACCTGCATCACGGGGGTCCCGCCCTTTTAAGATGAGTTCTATGCCACGAAAAAGCTGTCCGGATGCCCATGCCTCTGTAACGACATTATGCTCATCGACTTCGACCTCAACACGCAGGTGCCCTTCAATACGGGTGATCGGGTCTATTATTGTCTTCTTACTCATCTGACACATCCTCTAACTTTCTATTGTTCGCATACTTATCAAAAGCGATCTTCCCTGCACCGCAGGCAAAACAGCCATGGCCTACCTGGACCGGCCAACTGGTCCCTTCATTAAACTTCACAAGTGAACAGTTGAGATCCGCATAAGGCCCTTTGCAACCCATCTCGAAGAGGCACCACCCCTTCTTCGCTCCCTCATCACCCCACTCCTGGACAAACTCATCAAGGTCATAATGGCCACGACGCTCACAGTTATCATGGATCCTAAAGCCATACGCCCACTCCGGACGGTTTTTCTCATCAAGTGAAGGAAGTTCATCAAACATGATGTAGTGTAGCAGTGTGCCGACGATGTTGATAGGGTTCACCGGACAACCTGGCAAGTTGATGATATCATCCCTGCCAAGTGCCTCTGCGACCCCGACAGCTCCCGTAGGGTTTGGCGCAGCAGCGACAACACCGCCATCAAGCGCACACGAACCGATAGCCAGTACCGCCGCCGCGTCTTTGGCTGTACGTTTTAGAAGCTGTTCGCCTGTCTCACCTTTAGGCCCAATACGCAAGAATTTGCCATCCATTCCCAGCGGTATCGCTCCTTCGACCATCAAGATGTAGTTACCTTTATCGTTCTCGATGATGCCGTCAAGTACACTCTCCGACTGGTCACCCGACGCCGCCATAAGAAGTTCATGGTAATCGAGTGAGATATATTTCAAGATAAGGTCATCTACTTTCGGATGGGCTGCTTTGATAAAGCCTTCGGAGTTCCCGCTGCAGTCAGCCAGCTCCAGCCAGATGATCGGGATCTTGTTGAGCTGCTCTATGGCACCTTTGACCGTTCCTTCATATCTGTGTGGTAGCTGCATACTGGCAGTTATCATCGAGACCCAGCGGTTATACTCCTGACTCATATCAAAAGACTTGATAGCCTCTTCAAGGTCTTCAGCCTCTATCTGATTAGCCGGATGAAGCCGGTTGAACTTATCGATGCGCTTTTGGACTTTTGCCATCTCAGCTGCTTCTTTAGCCGCCGCTTTCTCTGCCTTGATGCGTGCTGCCTCTTCAGGGTCTACCGGTGTGGCTTTTATGATATCGACGACATCTTTCTTACATCTACCACAGGTTCGCCCTGCCTCACTCAGACCTTTTAACTCTCCGAAGTTGGTAACGGCGTTTTCTTTGATCAGTCCTACAAGGTCCTGCTCAAAGACACTCTCACAGCTGCAGACGATCCGTCCTCGTTCACTGAGCAGCCGGTTCTCATAGAAAAAAGCCGGGTCGACCTCTTTTTCTTCTTCCATCATCTTCTTAAGCTGCATCACATCGATGTTGGAATTGACTCCGATAAAACGGACCAGCCTATCACTGTTGATGATGTACTGGTCGATGCGTTCCTCTTTTTTTGAAGAGAGGATGATGTCTTCATTGTCAGGACTTCGAAGGTCATACGCTGGTGAAGAGACATCCGTAAAGAGAAATGAGCCGACTTTCAGACCATCGATCGCCGGCTCCTCTTCAAACTTCTTCTCTTCTATACCAAGTATGTTAGAGATAGCGACATTTGCCTGCAGGGTACACTCTTTCACCCGTCCAGCTACATAACCGCTTGAGCGTACCTCAGCGGATTCACCCACTGCATAGATATTAGGGTCACTTGAGCACATCGTCTCATCGACTAATATGCCTTTGTTGACATCGATAACCTCTCTGGCAAAGTCCACATTAGGCGAGATACCGACACCAAAGATAACAAATGGGTCATCGATGGTATGCTTTTTTGTGATGACCTTGGTGATCTCTTTGGCAGCAATACTCTTATCGACGATCTCATCATTGAAAGAGATAGTAATACGGGGATCAGTCTCAAAGATCCTCTGTATCATCGCTATTGAAGCAGGGTTTAGGTCTTTAGAGTAGAGATGTGCTCCACGCGAGATAAGGTAGATAGCTTTAGCATCGGGCATCTTCATCAGGGTATCGAGCAGTTCTAGCCCGATCGGTCCGACTCCCATGATGATGACGTTTTTATCTTTGATGTTACGTGCTATCTTAAAACTGTCATCAGCACTTCGAAAGGTCGTAGCGTTCTTGATGCCGCTGATATCGAACAGTTCTCTGGGTCTGGAACCCGTTTCGATGATGAGCTTGTCGTAACTAAAGAGTGCATGCTCGGAGAAGATACGTCTAGCTTTAGTATCTATTGATGTGATAGCCTGCGCTAGTTCTACTCTTACAGCAGGTGATAGATCGAGTAAAATACCTTCAACATCCTCACTGCCATCGACCAGAGAACAGAGGTGGATACGGTCATAGGGAGCATACTTCTCCTCTGAGACTATCAGCACTTCTGCATCACGTTGCTGCTCCAAAATCGCATTGGCTGTATGTACGGCGGCGATCCCCCCACCAATAATGACTATACGCATCTAGCTCTCCTTCTCTTGACGTTTTTTCTCTTTGGCAGCTTTTTTCATAGCTGCATGATTCTCACGGCTCTCCGCTGCTGCACGCTGCCAGACGAACCACTCGTTATTGACATCTTGTTCTTTAGTCGCACTAAGCGGTTTTTTCTCACTCTGCCATAACGCTTCCCCGGGTTTGGGACATGCTCGAACACACTCGCCGCAGTAGATGCATAACCAGGCATTGTATTTATACTCTTTCGAACCGTCTGGATGCTGATAAAAGACGATGGACTTGGGCGGGCAGGCCTTCTCACATTTGTCACAGAAGATACAGTCATCCTCACTATATTCTATTAGGCCACGGTAATCCTTTGGCAGCACTACATCCTCTTCAAAAGGATATTTGACAGTATGCACTGGCTTGAAAAGGTTGGTAAATGCTTGCATCATCGCTTTGATCATTGTTGTTTACACCTTTCGGCGATTCGGTAAAGGAGCAGAGTCCTTTTACCTATGTTAGCACGCAGGTCACTTCGGCAGTAAGCCCACATACCCTTGATACTCTTGAGTTGAAAGTATCCAGCATCTATCATTCTATATCTCACTATGTCACTTAGCCGTACAGGACATACAGGGGTCAAAGGAGGCGAGGATCGCCGGAGCGTCCGCGTACTCACTTCCTTTAAAGACCTCCATCATCGCTGGTATAGCCGAGAATGTCGGCGTCTTGATCCGGACTCTGTCTAAAAAGTTCTTTCGGCTCCCCTTGACCAGATAAAAGAGTTCACCGCGGGGTGCTTCCACTCGTACGACCACCTCACCCTCAGGCTTGCCCTTGACTTTCTCTATTATCTCACCGGTAGGCAGGTTATCTATGATGTTCTCACACATAGTGATGGAGTTTATGATCTCCCGCAGACGGACCATGTTTCTAGCATATATATCGCCACTACTCTCGAATATCATCTCGTACCCTACATCTTCATAAGGAAAGTCTGAACTCTCTGCACGCACATCTGTCTTTAGACCGGAGGCGCGGGCCAAAGGCCCAAGGGCATTATATATGTAGGCCTCATCTAGCGTGAGGACCCCTACTCCTTTATATTTGAGTGAAAGCGACCAGTTGTTGCTAAATCGTTCCATCAGATCATCGATCTTCGGTCGCAATTCATCCAGGTTCTTATGGATCATATTTACCAGTTCAGGGGTGACATCGCGATTGACTCCACCTATGGCGATGTAATCAAACTGCACTCGGTTACCGCTGATGGCTTCCTGGATATCCATCACCAGTTCACGATCCGCCATGATCTGCATGAACATCGCTTCGAAGCCTGCATTCTCACTGACATGCGCCAGACAGAGCATGTGCGAGTGAATGCGGTCAAGTTCCACCATCAGCATGCGCAGGTATTTGATGCGCTCATTTGCCTCATATCCGAGCAGTCTCTCTACTGCCAGTGTATAGGAGAGCGAATGGGTGATGGCACAGAGACCGCAGACACGTGCCACGACATAGCCTACCTTCTTCCACTCGAACGTCTCGGAACAGGCTTTCTCAATACCGCGATGCACAAAACCGACATCAGCTCCGACTTCAATGATCTTCTCGTTCTCCGTCGTAAACTGAAACCTTATCGGTTCAAGAAGGGAGATGTGCTGGGAGCCCAGAGGGATGTTCACCACTTTCTTCATAACGAGCACCTTAACGGCATCGTCAATGAGTCTTCATCCAGATAGAGTCCTTTAGCAGCTCCTTCTATCTCCACACCGAACATATCGACGATCTCGCGTTCACTCAGCGTTGCCGAAGGGATGAGTGAGACGACCGATGGGACCTTTGTCTCATAAGCGGTGACAGCAGAGAAGAGTACGGTCTCATCTTTGACACCATATTTTGAGAAGATCCACTGCAGTTCTATCTTGCCATCACCAAGGTCAATACCATTGACGGTAAGGAAATGCCACACTTTCGCATCATAAAACGTAGTAAGTTCGTCCAGCATATCTTCCAGTCGTATCTCGACTTTACGAATCGGCATTTAGTGCCTCCCTGCATTGAGCTTTAGCTCTGATCATCATCACTCCTATTAGGCTCTACCTTTTTAGCCATATCCCTACGGCTAGTCTTGGTGCCGACTTGTCTGATGCCGCCAAAGAGTTTGAATGGCTTCTCTATCTCTTGGTTTTTGTTCTCCAGAATCTCCAGCGCTTTGACGACACCATCGATGATAAGCTGCGGGGAGGACGCACAGCCGGGTACATAGACATCGACGGGGATATACTGATCGATGCCATCTTCCACGTTATACATGCCTCGAAAGACGCCGCCTGTCGTCGTACATGAACCTACTGCTATCACCACCTTAGGTTCTGGCATCTGCGTATAAAGTTTGACGAGACGTTCACGAGATCGGTAGGTGACTGGGCCGGTGACTAAAAAGATGTCAGACTGCTTAGGATTACCAGTGTTTATCACACCAAAACGCTCCAGATCATATTTAGGTGCCAACGTTGCAAGGATCTCTATGTCACAGCCATTGCAGCTTCCCGCGTTGTAGTGGAGTATCCAGGGTGACTTTTTGCGAAATCTCTTAAAAAAGCTCATATTACCATCCAGACCAGATTTATCACAGAGATGGAGATCGCTCCGAAATAGACTATCTTCATCATATCTGCCGTACGTACCCGAGCCGTCGCATTGTCGACGAGATTGATAAGAAAAAAGACGATCAGGACAAGGAACCCACCTAAGATAGATGAGTCTCCACCAAATAAAAAGACGAAACTATAGATGAAGAGATACTCCAAAAAACGAGCCATATATAAGAACTCATAGAAGATCCCGCTGTACTCTACCTCTACACCTCCGACGATCTCCTGATGCGCTTCGACTACATCAAAAGGAGATTTCTTCACCTTAATGGGGATGATCATCAAAAGTGCGATGAACAGCAGCGGCATCTGCATCAGATGACTAGAGTCTTGTAAGATGGCAGTTATCTCAAAACTCCCACTTTGTAAGAAAAATCCTACAGCTACAAGAAGTAGAACAGGCTCGTACGCCACCATCGCCAGTAACTCCCTGTTCGCCCCCAGATGTGAATAGACTGAACGGACACTGTAACCAGCCATGACCAGTACGATGAGAGAAAAAAGGTGTAAGAAGATCACATAAAGCAGATTCCATCCGAAAAAGATCGCACCTACCGTTACCCATAACAAGAAGAAGTGCAGGACCCCTAACACTACATGCAGTGCATGGATGATGATAGTGCGTTTCTCCATCAGCTTAAACATATCGTAAAACGGCTGCAGCATCGGCGGTCCCTGTCGACGCTGCATCCGGGCGCGAAGCACCCGCTCAAAACCGTAGACAAATCCACCTAAAATAGGTGCCAGTAGTGTCATCAACGCACTCATGACAGTACCCCTGCTAATGCGATTCCCACAAATAGAAGACCAAAGACCCAGTACATCGCTCTCACAAGTGATGCCGACATATCAAAGTAAAATAGTGCACTATCAAATGTCTCCTTCTCTCCACAGTGGTACTCCGTCGTACGGTCAAAGCCTTCTAACATACGGTAAGACAATGGGATGACTAATAGTAAGAGCAGCGGGACAAGCAGATAACTCATCGGCAGAGCACTATGGGTCTTAAAGAGCCAGAGCGAAGCCAGGATGATCAGAACGCTAAGTAAGAGCAATGGGATAGAGAAGCCAAGAAGGAGAGTCTCAGACTGTGCAACTTGCAGATCACTCTCTTTGGAGAGCAGTGCCGAGACTACTTTAAAATAGAGCAGAGTCAGCAGTACGCCGCCGATGATGATGCCTAACAACACGATGATCTGCCAAGGGGAGTGCATCAGGTTTTCAGAAACTGCCTGTAATGCAAAAAGTTTACCCATAAAAAGTCCAAACGGCGGTAGTGTCAATGTCATAAAACCAAAGATGATAAAGAAAACACTTTTGGGTGCATACTGAACCAGTCCCTTCATCGCCTCAATACTTTTGACATGGTGTACCTTTTCCAAGACACCGGCGGCAAGAAACAGCAGTGCTTTAGAGAGCGCATGAAAGACGATCAGTACCATAGCAAGCTGTATGCTATCCTCCGTGCCGATCGCTGCCAGACTCATAATAAGACCAAGCAAAGCTATCGTCGAATAACCCAGTATCTCTTTAAACACCTCTTTAGAGAGTGCCGTATAAGCCGCAGCGACAAAGACCAGTATGCCAGAGATGGAGATGACACCACCAAGCAGTGTCCCGGCTAGGACTGGTGCGAACTTCAAGATCATAAACGGAGCGATCTTCACCATCGTCGCTGAGTGCAGCATCGCACTTACCGGTGTCGGTGCTACCATCGCTCCAAGCAGCCAGCCATCAAACGGCATCGCAGCTCCTTTGACCAACGCTGCCATGCTAAACAGGGCAATAGCAAAAAGCAGGTAGCCACCTGAGTGACTCATCAACACATCGAAATAGACTGTATCAAACTGCGTGACAGCCAGCAAAGTACCCATTAGTATGACCACACCACCTATCTGGTTCATCCAGAGTGCGCGTAATGCATTGGTACGACTTAGTTCGTCATTACGAAAAGCGATGAGCAGATAAGAGGCCAGTGTCGTCATCTCAAACAGAAAAAAGAAAAGCAGCAGTGAATTGGCCATGACTATCATGTTCATGACAGATAAAAAGATCAGAAGATAAGCTATAAAGAGACGTTTTTTAAATGGACTTATCATCTCATCTTTCATATAGGCAATAGCGTAGATGACGATAATACCACCAACGACATTGATGATGAGAGACATCATCACAGACAACCTATCCATAAGTAGTGAAAAGCCATCACCACTGCCAAGGTTCGCTTCCACAAGAAGATATAACAGTAACTGCAACAGTGCCAGTCCAAAGACTAATCTATGACGGAACAGATGACCCTGATACATAAAGAAAAGTAGTAACAAGACATCAAAGATGACAAGAATCGTCTCTAACGAAGATGAAAAGACAAAGGTGATAGACGGTATCGGAAAAGCAAAGAGATGGATAGATAAAGAGGAGACTAAAAAAACTGTACTCGTGACAAGATACTGCAAAATATTAGAGTGGCTAAACAGTATAAAAAGTGCAGCTATAAGTGGAAGTAGAATAAGCAGAGCGATCAGCTCCATACATTTTCTCCTTAGAGATTACCATCATAAAATATTATATCACTAATTTAATGAATTCCACAGAAATATTGATAACGTATCGAGGAGTAAGTATCGATTGCTACAAGAGCATCAGTCGAATATCTAAATATCAAGTCATCGATGAAGCTGTCAATACGTTAATCAAACGTCACTTTCGGGCACCTCTTTCATCTTCGGTATCTTGCCCAAGGTCTATAACGATAGAACAGATATTGATAAAACTGGTATATTATTAACAAAGAGCTTATAATCATCATCATCGAGTAATATTTTTAAGTCAACTTTGTTACTCTTACAGCATCAAATGACGACGGGATATTCATGACGATCGACGATGATATAGAGTTTTTTGAGATATTTCCCTGGAGTGATGACTTCAACACTGGTATCGAGATCATCGATGAGCAACACAATAAGCTGGTCGACATATTAAATCGCTTGGCAGCACATCTGGCCAACCTCTCCAGTGCCGTGATCTTAAATGATATCTTTGATGAGTTGGCAGACTATGCTGATTATCATTTTAAGACAGAAGAGCGCATCTGGGCCAAATATTTTAAAGATGACGACTGGTATATAGAGCACGAACAGACACATGGCTCTTTCATCAGTGATGTGATCGCCATAAAAGAGAACAAAGAAGAGAAACCACTTGATGATGTGATCTATGACATCGTCTCCTTCCTCTCACAATGGCTTGCTTACCATATCCTTGACACTGACAAACGCATGGCAAAAGCTGTTGGGGTCATGGAGACCGGTGTCTCCGTAGAACAGGCAAAGAGCCGCGCTGATGATGATATGAGTGGTTCGATGAAAGCACTTATCACTACCGTACTCTCTATGTATGACAGCATCTCTGTACGGACTATGGACCTTATGCGGGAAAAAGCACTGCGTAAAAAAGCGGAAAAGGCACTGCATCTTAGTGAAGAACGTTGGGATTTCATCCTTAACGGCGGTATGGAAGATCTCTGGGACCTGGATATCGAGCATGACCTACTACAGCATCACGAGGACGATGAGGGCATCAAGAACATTGTCGGAGATGGTGAGACAGAAAGACATAAGCGGTCCACGATCCATCCAGAAGACCTCGAACAGGTCAAGCGTACTTTTCAAGCTCACCTCGATGGTGAAACGGAATCCTATAGCAGTAAACATCGCGTGCTGCGTGAGAACGGCAGCTGGTCTTGGGTACTGAGCCGCGGTAAAGTAGTCAGTCGTGACGAGTCTGGAAAAGCACTTCGTATGGTCGGGACACACACTGATATTACCGAGCGTGAACTCGCCGCACTGATCTATCAAAACAGTTCTCAAGCCATGTCGATCTCTGATGCCAAAAACCGCATCATCAGTGTCAACCCTGCTTTCACCACTATAACAGGGCATACAGAGAACGATGTCATAGGAAAAGACCCTGAGATCTTAAACTCCAGAAGACATGATAAACTATTTTACCAACAACTCTGGGATACGGTCAACAAAGAGGGGCACTGGAACGGAGAGCTCTGGAACCAAAAAAAAGATGGTGAGATCTATGCTGAGAGACTCGATATCAACACCATCAAAGGATCAGATGGACAGATAGACCATTATGTCTCGCTTTTTTCTGATATCACACAAAAAAAAGCGATGGAATCATCCCTACAAAGCAGTGAAGAACAGTATCGAAACCTTGTCGAGACTGTTACGGACTGGGTCTGGGAAGTCGATGCTAACGGAATCTATACTTACTGCAGTCCACGTTGTCTTGATCTTCTTGGTTACCGACCTGAAGAGCTTTTGGGTAAGTCCCCTCTTGACCTTATGCGCAAAGATGAAGCAGTCCGCGTTGCTGACGAGTTTAAAAGATGCCTCTCCACCCAGCAAGCCATAGTCGCATTAGAGAACACCAACCTCCACAAAGATGGTACAGAGGTCGTACTTGAGACAAACGGCGTTGCGATCGTCGATGAGAAAGGAGAGGTACTGGGTTACCGGGGTATTGACCGAGATATCACCGAACGTAAACAGACCGAAAAAATATTAAAAGAGAAGAATGACCTGCTCAATGAGTCACAACGTCTCACTCATATCGGTAACTGGAAATATGATGTCATGACACGACAGCTCAGTTGGTCTGAAGAGACATACCGTGTCTTTGAGATCGACCCGAAGACCCCTGTCACCTATGAGCTCTATATGGAGATGACACATCCCGATGACCGGGAAAGGATCAAGGTCACCTATTTAGAATCCTTGCAAGACCATAAGCCCTATAACATCATCCATCGTCTTTTGATGAAAGATGGACGGATCAAAGTAGTGACTGAGCAGTGTGAGACAACGTTTGATGCTAATGGAGAAGCCTTGGTATCTATAGGTACTGTACAAGACATCACTGAACGTGAAGCGAGTCGTCAGGCACTGCTGGACAAGGAAGAGATCATGATCGCCCAGTCCCGTCATGCAGCGATGGGGGAGATGATAGGTATGATCGCCCATCAGTGGCGTCAGCCTATCACCGTCATCGCAATGGGGGCGAACAATATGCTAGTCGACATCGAGCTCGATTCGACTAGTGATGAAGAGGTACAAAAGCAATCCAAAAATATCTTAAGACAGACCGAATACCTCTCCAAGACCATCGATGATTTCAGAAATTTCTTTCGTCCAGATAAAGAGATGGAGAGTGTCAGACTTGAGGATGTGATGGATGAAGCACAAAAGATCATTGGTAAAAGCCTAGACCACAGCGCTATAGTCCTGAACATCACACATCAAAATGGTCATGCGATAAAGACCTACTCACGTGAACTGCTGCAGGTCTATATCAACTTACTTAAGAATGCCAAAGAAGCACTCACGGAGCATCGGCAGAGAGAGCGTCGCATCGATGTCATCATCAGCGACGATGATGAGCATGTCATCACGACGGTATGCGACAACGGAGGCGGGATCGATGAGAAGATCTTGACAAGACTCTTTGATCCTTACTTCTCCACAAAAGATAAGCAGGTCGGTACCGGCCTTGGGCTCTATATGTCTAAGATCATCATCGAGAAACACCTTCATGGGACGATCGAAGTCTATAATAACGAAGATCCGACTGATATATCCGGCGGTGCCTGCTTCAAGATCACTTTACCTATAAAGTGGGATAAGCCATGACACCATCTGGCATCTAGAGCAATATATCAAAGAGACCCTATTTCAAAAGCTTTCGGATGATATGACCGATGATGACCAGAAGTACTATGTCTACTGTTATAGATCAGGGAGCACGTTCAGCAAGGGCCATCAGTCTGCTCTCTTTGCCTGAAGACATCACTAGAGCTCTTTGAGATAGACTTTCAGGTAACCCTCTTCCAGTGCGATCTTATCAAGCTCCTCTTCAGAGATCTTCTCATGGATATAACGATGGATAAGCTCACCTATCTGTGGATGCTGTCTCTCCTTGGAAGCAGCATGATGCAGTAACTCATCAAGAGCCTCGCGTACAAACGCTTCAGCTGCATCCTCATAGATGGCATCTAATGACCGTAGACTGTCGATGAAGGCCATGGCACACTCTGCTTCTATAAGATTAGGGTCCTCTATCACAACAGGAAATGGGATATCCATACCAAACTTCTCAAGCGTTCTGGCTGCATCGTTGACTTTGCGTACAGCTTTAGAAAAATCAGCATCTACCGCATAGGCATCATAAACCATGGTCTGCTTATAACGTTCATCAAAGACTTCGATGACCTGCAGTGAATAGTTGATATCTTTCTCAAAGGCTCTTCGACGCACTGGGTTTTTCTCTCCACTGGCAGCAAGAAGTCTATCAATATAACGATCGACACTCTTCTCTAAGGATGACCGCCTATCTGTCTTGATCCTCATCACTGCTCTCCCTTAGGTCTACTTGCACGTTTTCGAGCGACAAGTGAGGCGATCTTCACCTTCTCTCCCCTCAGGTTTTGCGACACTGTTTCTTCATATTGTATGATATCAAGATCTATGAACGCACTTTTAAGCTCTTCACTTTGTAATAAGAAGTCAGGATTACTTGGCTGATGAAAATCCTCACCTTCTGCTTCGACAAAGGTCTCAAAGATCAAAACACCCTCTTCTTTTAGGCCATCTTTTATAGCCGAGAACATCGCTCTATCGAGATAGTGACAGTTGATCATCAGATCATAGCTATCTTTAGCTATCACGTACTCATCAAGATCGGCTTCGATGGTGAAGATCTTATCAGACGCAGGGATCTGAGAAAGGGCCTCACCCGAGATGTCGACAGCATCCACGACAAAACCATGTTCTGCCAGATAAACCGTGTTCCTTCCCATCCCACAGGCAATATCGAGTGCACGTCCGACACTAGCCTCAGCTAGATACTTCGTAAGGATGGATGCTGCCTGTCCAGGCATCGGATATGTCGCATACTTCTTGTTCCAGCGCGTTTTGTCTTCAGTCATAAAGCCTACTTTCCAGATTATTCTTATCATTTTAACAAGATCGGTGTTATAATGGACTCAAAGGTAAAGTATGCGTTTCATTTTACTGCTTTTACTCTCCTGCCTCTATTTATTCGCAGATCTTACTACTGTCAAGATCGGTGTACTGGCCAAACGTGGAGAAAGTATCACGCATGCACAATGGGATGCGACGGCTAAGCATCTTTCCGAAAAGATAGAAGAGTATCAGTTCGAGATCGTCGCTCTGGGTTTTGACGCGATGAAGAAGAGTGTGGCTGAAGGCACCATAGACTTCGTACTGACCAATAGTGTCTACTATGTCGACTTGGAATACCATCATGGCATCAGCCGTATCGCCACGTTGATCAACAGGGACCACGGTAGTATGGGACTGACCCGTTTTGGTGGCGTCTTTTTCACTCAGGCTGACAATGAGACGATCGATGAGCTAGAAGACATCAAAGGTAAAAGAGTCGGTGCTGTCGACCCGCTCTCCTTTGGAGGCTGGATAATGGCCCAGTATGAGCTTCATAAGCAGGAGATCTATCAAGAGGATATGCTGCTTACATTTTACGGTAGTCATGATGACGTAGTCAAAGCGGTCATCGATGGTGAAGTCGATATAGGGACAGTGCGTAGTGACACCTTGGAGCGTATGCTCGAAGAGGATCAGCTCACTATGGAGCAGTTTCGTATCGTCGATCGACGTTCACTGCGTGATTTCCCCTACATAAGTAGTACTGCTCTTTATCCTGAGTGGCCTTTTGCCAAACTCGCACATACTTCCAGACGCCTTGCCAATGATGTCTTGACAACACTATTGATGTTACCAACAGAGAGTCGTGCAGCAAAAGATGCCCATATCGCCGGTTGGACGATCCCCCTGGACTACACAAGCATACATCAGGTACTCAAAGAGCTCAAGCTATCACCTTATGACAAGCATCATGAGATCACATTCACCGAGTTTTACAATACACACCAGAACGAACTGAGAGCTGTCGCACTGCTTTTTCTCGCTACGCTACTGATCTTCATCTATGTCATACGCTTAAATCGTACTATCTCCTCACTCAACATCAATCTTGAAAAACGGGTAAAAGAGCGTACAAAAAAAATAGAAGAGCTACTCGATGAGGAAAAAGAGCACTCCGAACTTGTCGATGCCGTCTTAAACTCACAGAAGAACATCGTACTTCTTTCTGATGGTGTCATACTCCTACGGGCAAATCAGGCTATTCTTGAGATCGGCGGTTTTGACTCACTCAAAGCATTGACAACAGCACATCCATACATCTGCGAACTCTTTTTAAAAGAGGATGGCTACATCAATGCTTTTGAGGATAATGAGTGGATAGCGTATATCATGGAGCATCCAGATCTTGAACATAAAGCGATGATGATCGACCAGCGTAGCGGGGAGAAACGTGTCTATCTTATAAAGACAGCCAGCTTTATGATCCATCTTCATGATCTGTTCATCATCACTCTTACAGATATCAGTGAACTTGAGAGTGCCTACAGACTAATAGCAGACAAGGCCGTCAAAGATGAACTGACCGGGATCTATAATCGTCGGAAGTTTCATGAGGTGATAGACCTGGAGTTCAACCGGGCACACCACAACAAAAGTACCTTCTCTATCATCATGTTTGATATCGATGACTTCAAGCAGATAAACGATACGCATGGCCATAACATTGGTGACTATGTACTCAAGACCATCAGCCAGCTCGTCTCAAAACATATCCGCCACTCAGACACCCTCGCACGCTGGGGCGGTGAGGAGTTTATGATACTTACGCCGATCATGGATCTTAAAAACGCTTATGACAAAGCCGAGAAACTGCGCATCTTGATCTCACTCTATCCATTTAAGGATGTCGGTCAGATCACCTGTAGTTTTGGGGTAGCCGAGTATCATGAAGGTCTTGAGAAAAGCGTGATGATAAAGAGTGCTGATGCCCGTCTCTATCAGGCAAAAGGGAGTGGAAAAAACAAGGTAGTCGCAGAGTAGAAAAAACCTTCTTAGACTCTTTTAAAGACCAGTAAAGTCTTATCCTTGGTATCATAAAGTGAGATGTTCTCGTTCTTGATCAACTTCAGTGCAGACTTTTTACGGAAGCTCTTAAGGGGATGAAAATACTGAGTGATCATATCCTGCTCTTTTGTGAACCGGCCATCGTCTTGTTGGGTAAAAAGGGTAAATATAGTACGTAACTCATCATCTGAGTAGACGGCGTCCACACTTAAAAAGTGCTCATCATCCTCCGCGTTCATCGTCCCTTCGGCTACATTGGCAAAACCATGAAGCGTGTTGATGTCTGCGATAAAAAGACCATCTGGCTTTAGGACCTTGGCGACGCAAGCAAGAAAACGCTCTAATGCATCATGATCCATAAAGTTCAAGACATCAAAGACAGCGACAGCTGCATCGAACTGACCCTCGACCTCGCAGATGTCTTTATGCTCGACGTCAAGTCCTTTTTCCCGCGCTGCATCGACCATCACACCGCTCAGGTCTATGCCTTTACTCTTGATACCCTCTTGCTCCATCCGCTCCATCAATCCGCCGCGTCCACAACCGATATCTAAGACGCTACCTACTTCATAGGCACTGAGTGTCTGAGCATAACTGTCGTGTAAAAATTCCGTCACGTCTTCGATACCCAGGAGATGTTCACATCGTGCATAGAGGTCAAGGTTCATAGGCTACTTTTCCAGAAGCTTGTCGAGCTGGACAAAAGTCGGCTCGAGGATCTCGTTCAAAAACTCTTTGCAGTAACGACGGACTCGGTTGAAATAAAGATATTTCTTCTTCAGGCCTTCATCCCCTGCACTTCTCGCTTTACGTGCTTTGTCTTTGAAATCCGTCTCGCTCTTAGCGATCTCGTAAGCTGT
>JADGEC010000054.1 GCA_016744575.1 Sulfurimonadaceae bacterium
TGACGATAGACTTGCACGCCGGACAGATCCAAGGCTTCTTCGATATCCCTGTGGATAACCTCTATGGTGCGATCATCTTTCAGGAGTATATCCAGCAGAAGAACCTGCCGAACCCTATCATCGCTTCACCAGATATCGGTGGCGTTGCCCGTGCCCGCTATTTTGCGAAGAACATGGGCCTAGATATGGTCATCGTCGACAAGCGTCGTGAGAAAGCGAACGAATCAGAGGTGATGAACATCATCGGAGATGTCGAAGGTAAGGATGTCATCATGATCGATGATATGGTCGATACGGCCGGAACAATGGTCAAAGCAGCTGCGGCGCTTAAAGCCAAGGGTGCGACATCGGTCATGGCCTGTGCGACGCATGGCGTCTTAAGTGGTAAAGCGTATGACAACCTTAATGATGGGGCTCTTGATGAACTGCTGATCACCGATACACTAGCGACTAAACCACATGATTATATCAAGGTACTTACCGTAGCGCCACTCTTCTCCGAGGTCATTCGCCGTGTCTATCATAATGAGAGTGTGAACTCCCTTTTCACTTAAACAGCTTAAGCACTTTACACGTTAAAGTGCTTTGCTAGACCACCTCGATCCCACAATAGAGCAGGAACCCATGAAACTAGACAATATCAGAAATTTCTCTATCATCGCCCATATCGATCACGGTAAAAGTACATTAGCTGACCGTATTATCCAAGAGTGTGGTTCTGTAAGTGAACGAGAACTCTCTAAGCAGATGATGGACACGATGGATATTGAACAGGAGCGGGGTATCACCATCAAAGCACAATCCGTCCGTCTGGATTATGTCAAAGATGGTGAGCACTATGTCCTAAATCTGATAGACACACCAGGCCATGTCGATTTCAGTTATGAAGTAAGTAAGTCACTGGCTTCTTCTGATGGTGCTCTTCTTATTGTCGATGCGGCGCAGGGTGTCGAGGCACAGACCATAGCGAATGTCTATCTTGCACTAGATAATGACCTTGAACTACTACCTGTCATCAACAAGATCGACTTGCCTGCTGCCGAGCCTGAACGTGTAGCAGAGGAGATCGAACATACCATAGGCATAGATGCGACAGATGCCTTGATGGTCTCTGCAAAATCAGGGATCGGTATCCATGAACTGCTTGATGCCATCGTAGAGCGTATCCCGGCACCGGTAGGTGATCCTAAAGCACCTACTAAAGCTATCATCTATGACTCGTGGTTTGACTCCTATCTCGGAGCATTGGCACTGGTACGTGTCTTTGATGGCGAGATCGCTAAGGGACAACTTATCAAGTTGATGAGTAATGGTGAGCAGCACGTGATCCTTGATCTGATGTACCCGCATCCGCTTAAGCGCAAGAAGACGCAAGCGATAAAGAGTGGAGAGATCGGTATAGTCGTCCTTGGTCTTAAAGAGGTCGGGGTGGTCAATGTCGGTGATACGCTTACGGATGCTAAAACGCCTACTGCTGAGCCAGTGGGGACCTATGAACCGGCAAAACCTTTTGTCTTTGCAGGACTCTATCCGATCGATACGGATAAGTTCGAAGACCTGCGCGACGCACTTGATAAACTAAGGCTCAATGATAGTTCCCTCAGTTATGAGCCTGAGACCTCTATTGCTTTAGGTTTTGGTTTTCGTGTAGGTTTTCTTGGCATGTTGCATATGGAGGTCGTCAAGGAGCGTCTGGAACGTGAGTTCGATCTAGACCTTATCGCTACTGCGCCTTCGGTCGTCTATAATGTCTATTTGAACGATGGTACGCTGGTCGAGGTACAGAATCCCTCTCAACTGCCAGAAGTCAACCTTATCGACCACATCGATGAGCCTTACATCAAAGCGACAGTCATCACCCCTTCGGAGTATCTGGGTAATGTGATGAATCTACTTGTCGGTAAACGCGGTGTCCAGGAGAAGATGGACTACCTTAATGAGGAACGGGTCCTGCTGGAATACTCTATGCCGCTAAATGAGATCGTCGTAGATTTCTATGACAAACTGAAGTCGATCTCAAAAGGCTATGCCAGCTTCGACTATGACCCGACGGAGTTCCGCCAGGGTGATCTGGTAAAACTTGATATACGTGTAGCAGGGGATGTGGTCGATGCACTCTCGGTGGTCGTCCCGCGGACATCAGCTGAATCTCGCGGACGTTCACTTGTGAAGAACATGAAAGAGATCGTCCCACGCCAGCTTTTTGAGGTAGCGGTTCAAGCGTCCCTTGGAAGTAGGGTCATAGCTCGTGAGACGATCAAGTCCATGGGAAAAAACGTGACAGCGAAATGTTATGGTGGTGATATCACCCGTAAACGAAAACTGCTTGAGAAGCAGAAAGCCGGTAAGAAACGGATGAAGTCGATCGGAAAGGTCCAGCTTCCGCAAGAGGCCTTTATGTCTGTCCTTAAGATGGATTGATAGGCTAAGCGGGAATATTGAAAAGCATATAGGCAAAATAGATGAGATGTATGCTTTGTGAGTCCTGGTCGTTTACTCATATCTGTAAACGCTGCCGTACTCAATATCTTACTCCTTCACTTTACACTAAAAAGATACTTGGTGATATTCCTGTCTACTCTTTCTACAAATACAGCGATATCGAGACACTGCTGCATACCAAACACACTGATCTTGGCTATTACATCTACTCAATCCTCGCACAACAGTCGATGAAGCACTTTGCCAAGACTTTTGAATACTCTTATGACGTCGCTGCTATAGGGATCGATGATCATGTCCGTCATGGCTACTCTCATACAGCGATACTTGCAAAAGCACTGCGCAGTAAAGTGATCACACCTCATTATGGCAAGCTGCGTGCACGCAGCCATGATACCTACTCATCTCAGAGTTTTCAGTATCGTCTGATGCATCCTCGACGATTTGAGTCAAAGCCTTTTACCGAGAACGATGTCATCTTAGTCGATGATATCCTGACGACTGGCAGGACCTTGAGTGAGGCAGCAGAGACTTTACATCGTGAGGGTAAAAAGGTACTCTTCTGTCTTACACTGGCTGATGCCGATAAATATTCATAAAGGGTACCTTCAATGACGCACGGGTCATTAGAGATGCCCATAAGGAACAAACGATGCTGACCCACTCTACCTACGCCGAAGTCGCCCATCTTACCGATGAGGGCCTGACCTTTCTCTTTTTTATCGAATCAACTGAAGAGCGAATAGAGTCGTATATCAAAGATCCCGATGTCTTCTTTCCAACACTTTTTCCTTTGATGCAGATCGAACCAAAAAAAGTACTTCGTATCACGATGGAGCTTGATGAAGTCCATCGCCTCTTCTCTGAAGATATAGATGAAGTACCGTTGATGGTCTATATCCATGAGGGAATGCTCGAAGGCATCACTACTTTGGCAAAGATCAAGACTCTGGTCGAGTCATGAGTATCATCGATCTAAGACGCCAAGTAGCCCTCTTACACTTCCATCATATACTTTTAGAAGGTATAGAGTAGAACTACTTTTGGATGATTCGTCTCAAAACCCAGATATTAAATACATACTCGCTTAAGTCAATGGTATTGAAGGGTATCCTGAGGTGACTTGTCACTTATCTTCACATGTGTTGGCGTTAGATTCATTGGTTGCTAAACCGTTCTTAGGTAAAATCGCACCACTATTTCTTCTAAAGGTACAGCCATATGAAAAGAGCGCTTTTAAGTGTTAGTGATAAGAGTAATATTGTAGAGTTCGCCAGATCACTGGTCGGTCACGGGTTTGAGATCGTCTCTACCGGTGGGACATACAAGATGTTACGTGATAACGGTGTAGAGGCTATTGAGATCGATGAGGTGACAAAGTTTCCTGAGATGTTTGATGGTCGTGTCAAGACACTGAACCCGTATATACATGGTGGCATCTTACATCGCCGTGATCTTGAGAGCCATGTCGAGACGGCAAAAGAGCATAATATCGTTGGTATAGACCTGGTCTGTGTCAACCTCTATCCATTTAAGGCGACTATTGATCGTACAGATGACTTTGATGAGATCATCGAAAACATCGATATCGGCGGTCCGGCAATGGTCCGCTCCGCTGCAAAGAACTTCAACGATGTGATGATCGTGACAGATCCTAGTGATTACTCAGTGATCCTTGATGCACTGGAGCAGGGTAGTACGACTCTTGAGTTTCGTCGAGACCTGATGATCAAGGCTTATGAGCATACGGCAGCTTATGACAGTATGATCGCCAACTACATGAACAGCCGTTTCAATGAGGGCTTTGGTGAGAAGCAGTTTGTCGTCGGTTCAAAAGTGATGGCTACACGTTATGGTGAGAACCCGCATCAGCAAGGTGCACTCTATGAGTTTGACGAGCACTTCAGCAAGAACTTCACGACCCTCAAAGGCGAAGCAAGTTTCAACAACCTTAACGATATGAGCGGTGCGGTCAAGATCGCATCTGGTTTTGGTGATGAGAACGCTATCTGTATCTCAAAGCATGGAAATCCTTGTGGTTTTGCTATTCGTGAGAACCTTTTTGATGCTTATGTCGAAGCACTCAAGTGTGACCCGGTATCAGCCTTTGGTGGTGTCGTAGCTGTCAATGGTGTAGTGGACAAGGCCCTGGCTGAGAAGATGAACGAGATCTTTTTGGAAGTGGTCATCGCCGGGAGTATCACCAAAGAAGCACAAGAGGTATTTGCTGCGAAGAAACGTATCAAGCTGTTTGAGTTTGGTGCTGACAAGCTTCTTACCGCTGATGATAAGAAAGACTTCAAACATATCAATGGCGGTTTTGTCTATCAAGACGCGGATAAAGTCGGCGATGATGAGGTCAAAGATGCGAAGCTTGTCACTAAACGCGAAGCGACGACTCAGGAACTTAAAGATGCGGAGATCGCTTACAAAGTTGCCAGTCTGACCAAATCAAACTGTGTAGTCTATGTCAAAGACTCTGCGATGGTAGCTGTCGGTATGGGTATGACATCTCGTGTCGACGCCGCGCGTTGTGCATTGAGAAAAGCAACTGAGATGGGTCTGGATGTCACAGGTTCTGCACTTGCTTCAGAAGCGTTCTTCCCATTTAGAGACTCCATAGACGCTGCTGCTGAAGCTGGTGTCAAGACAGTCATCGAACCAGGCGGTTCTATTCGTGATGATGAGGTCATCGCTGCGGCTGATGAGCATGGTATGGCACTCTACTTCTCAGAGATCCGTCACTTCTTACACTAAGATATCATCAGGGGCAAGGCCTCTGATATACCTATTATCTTTCTTTCATCTTTCATCAAGACTTGATTGACTTCCACTCAACCATTGTGCTACAATCCATATAAATATTTAAACTTTTTTAGGGCAGGGATAATGAGCAAAAGTCTATATGAGACGTTGGGTGTCAGTTCGGGGACAAGTGATGCAGAGATCAAAAAAGCTTATCGTAAGTTGGCAAGGCAGTATCATCCTGATGTGAACAAAGACCCTGGAGCTGAAGATAAGTTCAAAGAGATCAATGCGGCTTATGAGGTCCTCAGTGACAAAGAGAAACGTGCCAAATACGATCAGTTCGGTGATGATATGTTCGGTGGTCAGAACTTCCATGATTTTGCGCGCGGTCAGGGTGGGGGAGTCGATCTTGATGACATCCTTCGGAATATCTTTGGCGGTGGCGGCGGAGGCGGCGGTTTCGGTGGTGCTGGAGGCAGTGGCGGCTTTGGCGGCTTTGGCCAACAGCGTCAGCAGCCAGTCAACCTTGATGTCGAAGCAAATGTCACAGTACCGTTCAATGTAGCAGTACTTGGCGGAAAACACTCAGTCTCCATGCAGGGTGAGAATTTTGATATCAAGATCCCCGCAGGTATTAAAAACGGGGAGAAGATGCGTGTACGGGGCAAGGGTAATGCAGGCCGCGGACAAAAAGGTGATCTTTATCTGAACATCCATATTGCGACAAACTCCGATTACGAGCGTGAAGGTGATGATCTTGTCCGAGTCTTTGACGTCCCATTACATGCGGCGATCTTTAGTGGTAAAGTGCCAGTTCAGACACTGGAGAAAGAGATCACGCTTAAGGTCCCTCAAAACACAAAGAGCGGTCAGCGCTTTCGGGTCAAAGAGATGGGCGTCATCAACCGAAAGAGTAAAAAGCGTGGTGATCTGTACTTAAAAGCGAACATAGTGCTTCCAGCTCTTGATGAGCTGGATGAAGAACTGGTAGAGATGATGAAAGAGAAATTACCGCAGGAGTGATAGCATGATGCACCATTATGATGAACCGGTCTACCTTATCAGCATAGTCGCGAAGATATTAGAGATACATCCTCAGACACTTCGGCAGTATGAGCGTGAGAACCTTATCACCCCATCACGTTCGGATGGACGTATTCGTCTCTATTCACAGCGTGACATCGATAAGATCAAGATGATCTTACGGCTTACCCGTGAGCTTGGCGTCAATCTTGCCGGTGTGGACATCGTCTTGCGTCTGAAAGAGCAGATAGAGCTGATGGAACAGGAGGTCGCCGAGTTACGTCATGAGGTAGCAGTGGCCAAGAACGTGACCACTGTCCCACCAGAGAAGTCGATGATCACTACACGAAGCATCTATGAGATGATCATTTTTGACAATAAAGAGTAGCGCTTACTACTCTTTAAGCCGTTCTATCTTCGCACCCAGACTTTTAAGCTTGACTTCGAGTTGCTCATAACCCCGGTCCAGGTGATAGATACGATGGACATCTGTCTCACCGTCTGCAGACATCGCTGCGAGGACAAGTGCACTTGAAGCTCTCAGGTCTGTTGCCATCACATCTGCACCAAAAAGCTTGCTTGGACCGGTGATATTAGCATGACTTCCGCTTAGTCTTATGTCGGCACCGAGCCGCTGTAGTTCACTGACATGCATAAAACGGTTCTCAAACAGTCTCTCTTCTATTGTACTGGTCCCAACTGCCTGCGTCGCAAGTGCCATGAACTGTGCCTGCATATCTGTTGGGAACGCAGGATACTCCTGTGTGACGATAGAGACAGGCTTGATGGATTTTGCAGGATAGAGCGTGATACTGTTTCGAGTGATATCGAAGGTAAATCCCATCTCCATAAATTTTTCTATTACCGCTTCAAGATGATCATGACGGACCTTGTTAAGTGTGATCTTTGAACCGGTGATCGCACCAGCGCAGAGATAGGTCCCTGCTTCTATGCGGTCAGGGATGACATCAAAAGGCTGGATATCGATGAGACGTCTGTCCGTACCATAGATAGTCAGCTCAGCCGTACCTATCCCGTCTATCGAGATGCCGCTGCTACGGAGTACTTCACAGAGTTGGGCGACTTCCGGTTCGCGCGCCGCATTGGTGATAGTCGTCTTTCCCCTGGCAAGGGCGGCAGCCATGATGATATTGGCTGTCCCGGTCACCGTGATCTTATCAAAGATGATATGTGCACCACGAAGCCCTTTCTCTGCGACAGCCCGGACGTAACCTCCATGGATCGTGATCTTAGCACCCATCTTCTCCAGTGCTTTCAGGTGCAGGTCGATAGGACGTTGACCGATAGCACAGCCTCCTGGAAGTGAGACCTCACAGTGTCCAAAACGTGCGAGTAGTGGCCCGAGCACCAGTATTGAAGCACGCATGGTCTTGACGATGCTATAGGTCGCTTTCGTATCGTTGAGCGTAGTAGTATCGATGGTGACTTGATGCTCACCAAGTGTATAGGTCGCACCTAGGTTCCCAAGCAATTTCAGTAATGTCCTGATATCAACGACCTCAGGTATATTACCTATGTTCACACTGTTCTTAGCCAGGATCGTCATCGCGATCAGTGGTAAGGCTGCATTTTTGGCACCGGCGATATCGACACTGCCTTCAATAGTCGTAGGTCCTGTGATCTTTAAATAATCCATTGCTGCTCTTCATAAAAAATTGCGTGATTATAGGCTAAACAACGTTAAACTGCTATAATACTTGATCATTAGAGCCGGACTAGATAAGAAGAGTCCGTATTAGGTCTCGAGGAGGGATAAGGGTGAGCTCAGCACTTGATCGGCTAAAAGACCTTACATCAAAGATCACCAGTTATGAACTGGCACGTAAAGAGAACGGTAAACAACTCAGAGCACTTTACAGTCGTCTGCATATCGATGAGAAAGTCACAGATTTTGATGATATTTTCGAGTATAAAGCGATAAACCTCTCCGGTTTCTCTTTAAATGCAGATGAGCTTGGTGCTGTCAAAGAGGGAAAGTACGCGCAGATCATCGCTATCAGTTATGATAAAGATGCTGTAGTCAAGAACAAGAATGTCTCACTCGCTTACTTTGGCCGGGCGGAGAAGGTCGAAGTGGAGTTGCGTGAGGCGATCATCCGATTTATCCTCTGCTGGCGTTTCGAGAAGAGTTTTCGGACGCTTGAACATTATCATACGATGATCGGATCCTTTAAGTCGACAGGCAATGCGTAGGTTTTGGCTAAGCCTCTGGACCTATTGGGCAGTATGGCTTACCTTGTTCAGTGTCACTGCCGGGCTCTTTTTAGCTGCAATGATCACGTTGTCTCTCTACCTTCTTAAGGGGGCACCTTCACTGGAGAGTGAAGTGGTGAGTGCTCTGCAAGATATCACACTTTTCTGGTTTGGTCTGACATGGAGTATCACCCTGCTGATAGCGTTGTTCCTGGTTGTAAAACGGCTCTTCTACCGATGTATAGACCATCGACAGTTGACTCTCACGGAGTGCTCCGGTCGTGAATCCATCCAAAAAGTCGGTCTTGGAGATATCATCAGGCTTTGGCGAAAATGGTTGATGGCTATCATCTGGGCGACGGCGGCACAGGCGATCATAGTAATAGTGCTGCGTTATCTATTTGGTATACCAGATCTGCTCTCATGGTTCTCTGTTTACTGGTTATACCTTTTTGTCCTGATCGCCGGTCTCATCACACTTCCGTTGATGGAAGCTCGCTGTAAGCTGGTAAAGGTCGGACGGTGCTGATCTATCTTGATCTTGAGACGACTGGCCTGGAAAAAGGTGACAGGATCTGTTCGGTCGGTCTGATAAGTGTGGATGACGATCAGATAGAGACACTAAATGATCTCATAAGACCGCCTAAGAAGATCCATCCAGAGGCAATGGCTGTCCATCACATCACTAATGAGATGGTCCGGGAAGCTCCGGGGTTTAGTGAAAGTGAGTGTGCAGCCTGGCTGGCTGCGCATAATAGTACAGATAACATCCTCATAGCACATAATATTGAGTTTGATCTTGGTATGTTACAAAAAGAGGGTATGGTCTGGCAGGGTGGTATCATCGATACACTAAAATGTACAAAACACCTGATCACAGAGATCGACCGATTCTCTCTACAGTATCTACGTTATGAGCTGGGTCTTTACAAGCATGAGAACGAGGTAGCTGCTACTATGAACATCGAACTCAATGCCCATTCGGTGATGAGTGATGCTCTGCATGTCAAGTTACTGCACGAATATATAAACGATATAGCAGATGATGAACATCTTATGGAACTCACTGTAGAACAGGCTTTGGTGAAAAAGTTTGTATTTGGAAAATATAAGGGTCGTTATATTGAGGAGATCGCGATGCAAGATAGAGGTTATTTGCAATGGATGCTGGAGAATATGTTTGATATGGACAGTGATTTACGCTACAGTGTCAGACACTTTTTAAAGGAGGTCAGATGAAAGTAGCTGTTCGATGTGAATCACCACTTTTACAGCGCAGTCTGGAGATCTTCTTACATGATAATCTGAGCTCGATCAAACAGTGTGATGTAGTCATACGTGACAAAGCTGCCCCTGATGATCAGCATCCTACGCTGTTGATCGGGACCTCTGCGGATGCAGACTTGATAAAACCATTCTCACGTTCGCAACTTGTGATGACTATTGAGAAGATAGGTCTTGATGCTCAGCCTATACGTCTTAGACGAGCTGAGGAGGGTAGAAAAGAGCAGAAGGATGTGACAGTGCTCGAGCAGCGCATTGCGCTGTTGACACAGGAATATCAGGAAAATATCTTAAAAACAGTTCGGGAGTTTTATGCAGAGTAGACAGTTCATGACTAAGATCGTCTCGGGTGAGTATAAGGGGAAGAGTCTGATACTTCCTTCTAAAGTGACGACTCGAAGTTCAAAAGGTATCGTTCTCGAGTCATTTTTTAATACTGTGCAGTTTGAGATGATCGATGCGACTTTTGTCGAACTCTTTGCCGGAAGTGGGTCGATCGGACTTGAAGCACTGAGTCGTGGTGCAGCACAGCTCCATTTTATGGAGCGTGACCGGGAAGCTTTGAAGGTATTGGAGCAAAATATCCGACAGACTGACCCTTCAAGATGTGAGGTCTATCGTGGTGATACGTTTAGCAATATTGCCGGAGTCGTCGAAAAGTTAAAGAGAGAGGGGAGAGAGGCCTATTTTTACATAGACCCGCCATTCTCCATCCGTGAGGGACATGAGGATATCTATGAACAGATGATAAGCCTTATCCATTCACTTCCCTCTGAGATCGTAAAGCTTATCATCATCGAGCATATGACAGGACTCGAACTACCTGAACACTTAGGTGCACATAATAAAGGCAAAAGTAAGAAGTTTGGCAAGACCTCACTGACCTATTACCGTTGATCTAAGTCACTTCTCTTTTCCTCTTTCGCCAGATCTGGAACAAGATCTGCTTTTTTCCATACAAGTAAGGAAAAAAGATGCGAATAGTCACATTTCTTCTAGCGATACTCCTGACACTTTCTGCCAGCAAGATCAAAGATATTTCGAATGTCGTTGGTGTGAGGGATAATCAACTTATAGGGTATTCGTTAGTCGTAGGACTTAAGAAGACTGGTGATGGTACGACATCGAAATTCACGCTGCAATCAATAGCGAACATGCTCAAAGCGATGAACATCGATATGTCGCCGGTCGATATCAAATCAAAGAATGTCGCGGCTGTCGTCGTGACAGCTAAGCTGGGTGCTTTTTCACGCCAGGGTGATAAGTTCGATGTAGTCGTCTCTTCCATTGGTGATGCGAAGTCCATCGAGGGCGGGACACTGCTGATGACTCCGCTTAAAGGAGTCGATGGAAAGATCTACGCTCTGGCTCAGGGACCTGTCAGTATCGGTGGTATGAATCAGCGCGGCGGAGGATCACAGTCGCATCCTACGACCGCTCAGGTCTTTAATGGTGGTTTTGTCGAGCGCGAGATCAGTTATGACCTTTATAATCAGGAATTCATCACGCTATCGATGAAAGAGGCGAACTTCGCCAATGCCATAGGTATACAAAATGCGATCAACACCTTTTATAATACCCAGGTAGCCGTAGCGCTCGATCCCCGTTCGATAAGACTTAAACGTCCTGAGAACCGCTCGATGATCGAGTTTTTAGCGGATGTCCAGGAGATGGATACGGCCTATAAGTCAAAGTCGAGGATCGTCATCAATGAACGCACCGGAACGGTCATCGCGGGAGTGGATATCTTTATCCAGCCAGTGGTGATCACGCATGGTGATATCACTATCAAGATACTCTCTCAAGAGACACTACTTCAACCTGCAGGCAGTGTCACTGTCGATAAAGACCTTGTCATCGGTCTAAATGAGAATGAACTTTATACAAAAAAAGGTACGACGACTGTAGCTAATGTGACACGATCACTGCAAAAACTTGGAGCAACACCGAAAGATATCATCGCGATACTTGAAGCGATGAAAAGTGCCGGTGCGATAGTCGCCGATCTGGAGGTGATCTAGATGTATACAGGGATGAGTAGTGCTTTAAGCAGTGTTGAGAATCAGAGACTCCCGACAATAGACAAAAATAGTGATGCGCAGGCACTTCGTAAACAGACTGATCAATTTGAAGCGGTCATCGTCAAGATGATGCTTGATAATGCGATGAAAGATGAGAAAAACATCTTTAACAGCTCAAATGATCCGGGTGACAAGATCTATAAGTCGATGTTCAGAGATGAACTTTCCAAAGCAAGTGCAGGTAGTTTCGGCTTCTCGCAGATGCTCTTTGAGTACCTCAGTGAAAGGGGTACGATAAGTTAACTTTTTTCAGGTTTCTGCCGATATAAATACTGTAGACTTCCTCTTTTGAGGGTAGAAGGATAAAGTATGATCTCAAGGCTAAATGGCGGGTCTGTTCAGACCACATATCAGAAACATGAAAATAAGAATATTAGAGAACAAGATGAAACGTTAAACGTTTCAAGCCAAGGTGATACCAGTCATATCGAGGCTATTAAAGCTTCGATAGAACAGGGAGATTACAAACTCGATCTTCAGGCTCTGGCCGAAAAGATCGCCGATGAACTAATGTAGAAGATCAAGGATATCAGTATGCTGTCTCACTATTTGCAAAATGCTCTGGGCGACCTCAGAGACTTAATCTCTTTCTCTGAAAAAGATATTTTAGATATCAAAGAGGCAAAGCATGAGGCACAGTTCGATCGTATGAAGCTCAAAGAAGAGAAATTAAAGAGTTTTGAGCAGAAAAAATCGATGATCGATCATGAGATATCCAAACTGATGACTTCAAACCCAGACAGGGCACTTCCTGAATTACTTGATGAACAACAGCATCACTACCTCGAAGACCTTAAAAGTGAACTTTCTAACCTACGCACGATAAATCAGCGTTATGCCAAATTGATACTTGGGGTCAGTTCCTTCTACAACACACTACTTGAACGCGTAGTACCTACAGAGATGCAGGGTTACAATAAAGTAGCCTCCAAAGATGCTTCATTTCTGGAAGTGAGGGTCTAGATGGCATCGATTTTCAACAGCCTACATATTGGATACAGTGGTCTGAATGCGGCGCAGATAGCTATAGATACGACAGGACATAACATAGCCAATGCCGAGACGGAGGGCTATACCCGTCAACGTGTCAATACGGCCAATGCACAACCGTTGAATATCTCACCGGGTCTACGGGGAAATGGGGTAGAGGTCGACAGTATTGTAAGGATATTCGACTCCTTTGTGTATGAACGCTATACATCTACAGCGGAAAACAAAGAGTACTCTGACTTCACACGTGAGACGATGGAGACACTTTCTACTTACTTTCCGGAGATCGAGGGTGTCGGTGTCAAAGCGGAGATGCAGGAGTTCTTCAATATGTGGCAGTCTTTTGCTGACAACCCAGATAATGAAGCGATGAAGGTGGCGCTGGCTGAGCAGACTAAGACACTTTCGCAAAGTATACACCAGACCTATGGGCAGGTCAATGAGCTGCAGGCAGAGATGAATCAACAATTGGCGGTATCGGTAGATGAGGTCAATCGTCTGGGTGAAAGTATAGCCGATCTAAACCTTGCTATAGAAGAGGCGGAACTGGCGCAGCTTGATAACGCGAACGACCTTCGTGATCAGCGTGACCTTCTGGAACTCTCTATGGCAAAACTGCTTGGGAGTGATGTCTTTGGCGGAAGAGTCGCATCAGATATGAGTACAGACCGTGATGTAGCTGAACGTACCGGGCCTTACAATATTCCCGTTGAGGGTTTCAATCTGGTAGACGGTACGACTTTTCACCCTATTGGTATCACAAACAAGGATAATCCGGAGGGCTTTCATGACCTCTATTATGAACGCCAAGACCATGTCCGTATACCGATCGCCACCGAGATAGATGGGGGAAAGATCGGGGCAATACTTGACCTCAGAGGCTCTAGTCTTGACAGTGTCACCGGTATTCCTCAAGATGGTACATTACAAGAGGTCCTCGATCAGCTTGATAGTTTTTCTGCAGGGATGATCGAGTCTACCAATAATCTTTATGCCCGAAGTTCGACTGACCGGATGCAATCAAATACTCTCGAGATCGACCCCCATAACCCTTTGATCAACAGTGGATTGCATTTGCAAACGGGTACGTTCGATGTTGTCGCATACGATATCGATGGTCAGGAGAGTTCCCGGCGTACGATCACTATTGATGCGACAACAGTGATGGATGATTCTGATATCAATCCCCCTGATGGTACACTTAACAGTATTATTGGTCAGTTAAATGCTGCGATCGATGATAATGATGATAATAACAGTGGTAATGATATGGACTCGATCTTAGATGTCGACTTTAGTGCAGGTATGCTTAATATGAGTGTTTCCGGTGAGTTCAGCGGATATACGTTTTCGATCGAAGATAGTAGTGAGGATGGGTATAGTAGTGGTACGAACTTTGCCGGAGCTATTGGCTTATCACGTTTTTTTGAAGGTGACTCAGCTGAATCGATTGACCTTGATAGCCGTTTCAGAGATGATGCGACTGAGATCAGTGCGCATGCCGCTCCTATTGATGGTGATAATCAAGTCGCACTGGATATGGTCCAGTTGCAGTTTGAACAGGTCATCTTCTCAAGAGGAGAACGTACGACAACAGATACTCTGTATGGGTTTTACGATTCTGTAGCTACTTATGTAGGTTCAAAGACGAATAGTGCTATTGTAAACAATGAGACGATAACCGCACAGTACAATGCGGTAGAAAGTGAGTATTTTTCAGTGTCAAAAGTAAGTATTGATGAAGAGTTGACCAACCTTATCCGGTATCAGACAGCCTATGGTGCTGCTGCAAAGATAATCACGACGATAGATGAGATGATGAACACACTTCTTGGCATCAAACAGTAACCCTGATGCGCATACCTCTTTTTAGTATCTTTGTACTTGTCAGTGTGCTTCTTTTTGTCCTTATAGGTGATCTCATCTACACGGTCTCTCCTTTTATGCTTGACAGCGGTTCTATCTTACTCGCACCAGATAGTGTCCACCTATTAGGGACAGATCGTCTGGGACGTGATCTTCTTGCCCGTCTTATCGAAGGGGGGAAGGTGTCGCTCCTCATAGGTGTCGGTAGTGCTATGGTAGCTTCGATGATAGGGCTTATCCTTGGAGCCACTGCCGGTTATCTACGTGGAAACGTAGATCGGGGATTTGTCATCACCGTGGACCTCTTCTTGACATTTCCAACATTCTTTTTGCTATTAGCTCTGGTCAGTTATGTGAATGCCTCCGTCTGGGTCTTGATTCTGATCATCTCGATCACAGGCTGGATGACCACAGCTCGACTTATCAGATCTGAAAGCTTTGCTATCACATCACAACCTTTTATCAAGATACTCAATATAGCTAAAGTCGGAAAATGGAAAGTGCTGATGAAGTATTATGCACCGCTGTTGGCACCGATCTTCTTTGTCAGTTTTACCTTTGGTGTAGGTGGTGCGATCTTATCTGAATCAGGGCTAAGTTTCCTTGGACTGGGTATCGTGGCACCACAGATGAGTTGGGGGACGATTCTCAGTAATGGTAAAGAGGTGATAGATATTGCCTGGTGGGTAAGCTTCTTTCCGGGACTGATGATCTTTCTTATTACCTTCTCACTGATGAACATCTCAAACCATCTGCAGCAACTTACCAATCGAAAAGAGCTCCAGCTGGACTAGGTTTCGACCAATACTATCGTAGCGTTTTGATCGAGGTGATAGTCACTTGATGTCCTAGCTTTTAGACACATCTTCTTCAAGACCATTAGGGTGAGACTTAAACGAACAAAACAAGGATAACGATCACAAAGTGATGTTTGCTTACGTCCGTTTCACTACAAACCAATAGTATTTTCATACGATCTATTGTATCTTTAGTACTGCTTCATTCTATAAGATTCTTGTCAGACGACTATTAGAATAGCCTGTGTATCTTTTCTTCGAGCTTTTTCACAGACAAGCAAAGTGTCTTTAGTGCTCCATGGATATTTGACCACTATGTATGTAATTATGTTTTTAGGTCTGAAAGTAGAGGAGTAGTGTGCTAGGTCTTGGAAGGTATCGTGACTAGTATTATAAGCAAAGTCACTATAGATAGGCTATGATGCGGATACTTTTTTCCCACTATAGCCGAAGATCTTTCGATAGACGATACCATAACTTATGAAGACGATGGGAATAGTCCAGAAAAGTCCGAGGCCAAAAGGTATGGCACTGATGAACAAGAGAGAGAGGATGACAATATCAAAGATCACAAATCTAAACCAATGTACGCTTACTGATCTGCGCGAGAGTTCCATGGCTTCCCATATTCCAAGCTTTTTGTCGATCATGAGTGGAAAGGTAAAGACATAGACCAGCATGACGTAGAGCCCTGGTACTATAAAAAGTATCAGTCCTATTGTCATGAACAGTGAGATCAAGAGTGAAGCAAGCAGCAGGCGTCCTATCTCACTATGATAGGCAAAGACATCGTTTATGATGATCTTGTGGTCATTGGCTTGCTTGAGTCCCATCATGATCAGACCGATAAACAGGGGAGAAAGAATAGCAATACTTAGCAACTCGCCAGGATGACGCTTTAAAAAGCCAGGAATGTAGGGCATAGTCTCAAGAGAGGGAAGTGTATCTACGATGATACTCAAAAAGAGGTAGACGCTCAATGCTATGAGCAGATAGATCAATAGAGTAGAGATAAATGTGAGTTTGACACCGTTGGCCCGTTCACGAGCTTCTGAAAAGACCTTACTGACACTGAACGAATACTCACCAAAGTAGGCTCTATCTAATGACCCCTGATCATAAAGCTCCATGCTGTCCCTTAAGCGCGTGATTTTGTGCGATTATACCATAATAGAACTTGACAGAGTGCTACGTGAGGGTCGGTTTGAAAAGGATGCCATCAAGAAAGCTGATATGGTACTTGATGACACTAATGTGTTTTACTATTAGGAGAGCAGCTCTTTTACACAACTACTTATACGTTTTCCATCAGCCTTGCCGGCAAACTCTTTTGAGGCGATTCCCATGACTTTGCCCATATCTTTCATAGAGTTAGCTCCACTGTTCTCGATGATCGCTTTAATGGCGCTTTGAAGTTCATCATCGTCAAGCTGTGTAGGAAGATACTGCTCAAAAAGTGCTATCTCATATAGCTCTGTCTCAAGTAGGTCGTCGCGACCTGCTTTTTTATACTGTGTCGCAGAATCATTACGTTGTTTTATCTGTTTTTGAATGATCTTGATGATGTCATCATCACCGAGCTCTATTCGTTCATCGACCTCGATCTGTTTCATAGCACTTGCGAGCAGTCTGAGGGCATCTCTTTTTTTAGTCTCTTTGGCTTTCATAGCCTCTTTTATATGGGTAGTGATCTGTACTTTTAGACTCATATTCTTCCTTGGAACTATTTTTGCTTAATTATAGCAAAATACCTGAAAGGGAACATGATGAGATATATGATATTGTTCGCGATCTTGGTCATGATATCCTTAGGCGGATGTACGGCAAAGTTGACTGAACCAGAGATAGATTTCAAACCACCTGAGTATGTCGAGCAGATGCCGGCTTTCTCAGGGGAGAAAGAGAATTCCTCAGCCGGAAGTATCTTTGGAAGAGGAGATAATCCACTCTTTTCAGATCATAAGGCTATGCACGTCAATGATATAGTCACTGTCTCTATCACGGAGACTGCTACGAGCTCCAATAGTGCGAAAAAACAGCTCTCAGAAGCAGATACCTCACAACTTGGTGGCGGTGTGTTTGCGACTGCCGGCGGTAACAGTGCTGTTGGCTCATGGGTAGGCAAGGCTAACGGATTGACGGATATTGGCTATGCCTCTGATAGCAGCTCTTCGTTTTCCGGGCAGGGCTCTTATAGTAAAGATGCCTCCTTCACGACGACCGTATCTGCACGGGTCATCAAAGTGCTTGAAAACGGTAATTATTATATAAATGGACGTAGGGAGATCTTGATCGATGATGAGAAACAGGTCATCCAGATAAGTGGAGTCATCCGGCCATACGATATTGATCAGGACAACAACATCGCTTCATCACAGATGTCCAATGCCAAGATATTGTATAGCAGTGAAGGTGATATCGATCGCTCTACTAAGCAAGGGTGGGGAACAAAATTGGTACAGGCTGTTTGGCCATTTTGACGTATGTCGATATCAAACTGACTTACGCTTTCATCATACACTTTAAAATGGCATAGCACAGACTAGTGATGGGTGTTGACATCTTTCCAGTCTCATCTGCCTAGGAGTCTCTCGTCAATAGATTCGTCTATGTATCAATTTAAGTGTGAAGCTGCTATTTGGTAGTAGGCCCAGGTTTACCAAGATAGAAGCCCTGAGAAAAATCAATACCCACCTCTTTGACATACTCATAGATCATCTTTGATTCGACATACTCGGCTATGGTCTTCGTGTTTAATGCTTTTGCAAAGGCGATGATACTCTTAAGAACTGCCTGCTTTTCCGGATTGATATGGATATCTTTTATCAGTGATGCATCGATCTTAAGATAATCGAAATCCAGATTTACTAGATGTGAGAAATTCGAGTAGCCCGAACCAAAATCGTCTATGGCAACTTTACATCCCAAAGCTTTGACCTCTTTTGTAAATGCACTGATCCTACTGTAATCATCGATCTCCTCAGTCTCAAGTATCTCAAATACGACTCTGTCAGCCACAGGATAGAGCAGCAGCATCTTTTTGATATATTTGAGTACATTATGCTCATGTACATCTTCGATAGAGAGGTTGATGGAGAAGTCATAGCTGAGTGTACTGAAGTGTTGAAATGCCTTTTTGATGATCGATTTTGTTATGGATGAGTAGACTTTTGTACGTTTGGAGACAGGGAGAAAAAAGTTGGGACTTGAAGCCTTTCCTTTATTGTCGACAAGACGTGCCAGACACTCATATTTGACTATATCACCGGTCTTATTGTCGATGATAGGTTGGTAGTAGGGGACGATCCTGTCATTGTATAAAGCATCTTTTGTCTTTCGTATCCATTGAAGATTGTTTTTGAACTCATCGTTCTTCGCAATAGTATCGTTGTAGACCATGAGGTTGGCATGTTGGGACTTTGCCTCGTATAGTGCTATGTCGGCTCTTGAAAGTGGGTCCGTCGAACCATAAGAGATACCAGCTGTCATCGCTACATCGATCTCAAGTTTCTCACTATCCTCATAGTAGATAAAAGGGTGGTCTCGTACCAGATCGATTATAAACAAGACGATAGTCTTAAAATAGTCACGTTCTATATTATGGATGATCAAAAGTGCAAAAGCATCGGCGGGGAGGCGGTAAAAAAGCATATCATCACTGATAAGGAACTCTTTTATACGTTGCGCTACAGCATGGATGATATAGTCACCGATCAAGTGGCCATAAAAGTCATTGACCTCTTTGAACGCATCCATATCAAAGACAGCTAAGGCAAGGTAGTCAGATGGCTCTTGGGCATCGATGTCTTTAAGCAGTTTTGCTCTGTTAGGCAGTGATGTCAACTCATCGGTGAAATAGATATGTCGTAGTTGATCTGAATGGCTATTGTGCTCAGTCAGATTACGGGTGACGATGATGCTCTCCTCACCACCGTTCTTGATAGCAAAAAGTGTGATCGG
The DNA here is from genome assembly GCA_016744575.1 of Sulfurimonadaceae bacterium. GTDB lineage: Bacteria > Campylobacterota > Campylobacteria > Campylobacterales > Sulfurimonadaceae > BB26. The sequence goes on from JADGEC010000054.1 coordinate 19,406, forward strand.
CATCTCATCACCATTGTCATTCATCAAGATAAGGTCGTTATGTTTTTGTATATCACTCCATGTTGTCTTTGATATCAGAAGGGAAGGGTCTTTGAATATAGCAGCGATGGTGTCATATTTCTTTTGATAGGTATCGATATTGGCCGTCTCGAAAAATGTTAAAAAAGGCCTGTTCGCATATAGAAGTGTATCGCCGAGTACAATAAAGGATGGATCGGTATAAGTATCTAATACCTGTTTGAGCAGGCTGTAATCATGTTGCATTTGCCTGGCTTTCATAAAAGATGTGGAACAGAGTATATAGTAGACCTATTTTATCACAAATAAAAGCCTTGACCAATAAGATTTACTCATTTTGGTCATTTTTTTCACTCTTGTGTGGTCTGAAAAAGGTATATTAGCTCAGTTTTGTGTTCAAATCAAAGACCCATTATAAACTACTACGGTAAATGGGTCTTTAATGGAGATGTCCTGATCTCTGTCTATGCAGAGATCAGCATCATCAATAGTTGAACGCTACTTTATAGGTCGGATCGTCCTCTTCATAACTACAGTGAGGACCTGCCTGTTTCAAGATAGCCTTACAGTCTTTACTGAGGTGACGGAGCAGCAGGTTCTTTCCGGCATCCTCATATTTTGCTGTCAAGGCATCGATGGCTTCGACACCCGAAGAGTCCATGACTCGTGCATTTCGAAAGTCTATGACTACTTTTTGTGGGTCCTCATCGATCTCAAAATTATCTGAGAAGGTCGTCGCAGAGCCAAAGAAGAGGGGACCATCGAGTTCATAGACCTTGGTACCATCGGCTTCAGTGTGAGTCTTCGCATAGATACGGGCATGTTTCCAGGCAAAGACCAAAGCTGAGATGATGACACCAGCGATCACTGCGACAGCGAGGTCTTCAAAGATAGTGATAACGGTGACTACGACCATCACAAAGGCATCACTGCGAGGCATGTGCTTGAGGTGACTGGCACTTGACCACTCAAAGGTCCCGATACTGACCATAAACATGATCCCTACCAGTACAGCTACCGGGATGATGCTAAGCAGGTCTGTGAGTGTCGCGACAAGTAGCATCAGTCCCACTGCGGCAGTGATACCCGAAAGACGTCCTAGACCACCAGAAGTGTAGTTGATGATGGATTGCCCGATCATCGCACAACCTGGCATACCGCCAAACATACCACAGGTGATGTTTCCCGTTCCCTGGGCTATACACTCTTTGTTGGCACTACCGCGTTTATCACTCATCTCATCGAGTACTGAGAGTGTCAATAGAGACTCTATCAGTCCTACAAGGGCGATGATGACAGCATATGGTAAGACAAGAATGATCGCATCTAGACTTAAGATGGTGTCGGGGATATTAAAAGAGGGTAGTTGTCCCTTGAACTGTATAAGGTCGGTAAGATCACCGACAAGTTTAGTCTCCATCCCTGTATAGTAAACGGCTATTGTGACTGCTATGATGGCGACAAGTCCTGCAGGTATCGCTTTAGTCGCTTTAGGTAAAAAATACATGATAAGCATCGTAGCGAGGACCAACATGTACATCGTCGTGCCTTCACCTTCAAAGAACTTGAACTGTGACATGGCGATGACGATGGCTAATCCATTCACGAACCCATACATAGCTGGTTGCGGGACAAGACGGATAAACTTACCCAGTTTGAGTAGGCCTGCAGCGACCTGTATGACACCAGCCATGACAGCAGCCAGAGTGATGTATTGGAGTATGCCAAAAGCGAGAGCTTCAGCCTCTGCACCCTGGATTTGAAGGATCAATGTCGCTTCAATAGCAAGGCCGACGAGTACTACGGCAACAGCGCCGGTCGCGCCGCTGATCATTCCCGGTTTACCGCCGATAATAGCGGTGATAAGACCAAGTATAAAGGCAGTATATAACCCGACGATCGGACTGACACCGGCGATGAAGGAGAAAGCGATCGCTTCGGGGACCAAGGCGACAGCTACGACAAGTCCGGAGAGGAGATCATTTTTGATATTTGTGGTCGAGTAGTTAGATATATTGAACAATCAGGCTCCTTGAAGTGAGTCAAGTTGTTCATTGACTTTACTCTGTTTGGCTTGTGCATCAGCAAGTGATGTACGATTTTGAGTGATGACTGCTTCAGGGGCGTTTGCGACAAACTTCTTGTTGTTTAGCATACCGTTTAACTTGCCGATCTCTTTGTCAAGTTTCTCACTCTGCTTTTTAAGACGTTCGATAATAGGGCTAAGGTCGATCGATTCGGTCGGGATAAAGACTTCGACATATTGGCTGACATCACTGATGGCATTTTCGATCTTGACTTCGGTAAAACGGACTTCATCGACTTTGGCAAGTCTGGCGATGAATGGTGCCATCAATGTCTGGTCCGCACTGCTTTTGAGGTAGACCAGATCGATGCGCTGATTGGCGAGATCGACAAGTGCTTTAGCACGACGAACAGCGACAATAGCATCCATGATCGTATCAAAGTCCTTCTCTATCACTGCGTCACGCTCACCATTGACTGGATAGGATTTGATCATGATGGATTCACTTGACTCTAATGCTGTTCCTGAGAGCTCATGATAAAGGAATTCGGTGATGAATGGCATGAAGGGATGAAGAAGACGCATGGAGTCTTTAAAGATCGCGCCTAATTCGACAACACTCTCTTTACTTACTTTGCTGAGTTCTATACCCCAGTCACAAAACTCATTCCATAAGAAACGGTAGAGGACGGTCGAAGCATCATTGAAACGGTACTCATCGAGCAGATCACGTGTTTCTGTGACGGCACTGTTGTAGCGACTGAGCATATAACGGCCCAGTGGTGTCTCTACTTTTGTATCTGCGAGATCAGTGAAAGTATCTACGTTCATCTGCAGGAAACGTGAAGCATTGAAGAGCTTGTTAGTGAAGTTACGGCTCTGTTCAAGTTTATCTTGACTAAGGC
>JADGEC010000176.1 GCA_016744575.1 Sulfurimonadaceae bacterium
TCATGGCGCTTAGTCCATAGTCACCAAAATAGTAATCAAGTTTTGTCATCGTCTCACTCAGGCGCAGGTCCTCGATGTCGACCATGCCGGGTTCTCGTAGGTCAAGCGGATTGATGACATCGGTGATGCGAATAGAGTCTGATTTTCCCCAAATCACGATCTGGCGTCCTATCTTGATATCAAGGGATGATGTCAATGTTCCCTGGATGTAGGCATCTTTAAGGTCATAGAAGCTCTCATAACTATCGAGGACATCATCTGTGTAACCACTACGGCCATTGATAGCCCATGATGCGTCGTACCAGCCCATCACCTCGATGCGGGACTTCCAGTTCTCAGAGTGGCGCATATCGAGTGCAAGGTTTAGTTTTGTCCTTGCCCGGGAGAGTCCGCTAAAGTCCATCTTTTTATCGCCTGGTACTGCCGCAGAGGAGCTGTCTTGAGCATAGTTATAGGCACCTAGGAAACTAAGTGAACCGGTAAGCTCGTACCACGCATCGACTTCCTCTTCTTCAATAAGAGCGATATTGCTCTCTTCATCCTCAACATCATCAAAACCATCGAGAGCACTCTCATCAAAGCCGTCAAGAGCACTTTCATCAAAAATGGACTCCGTAGAGGGCTCATCAAAACCATCGAGAGCATCATCAAGATCATCAGACATCAGCGAAGATGTGAGTAGCAGCGATGCTAATACCCACGATAGATGCCGCACCTATATGCCCTTTTCGATCTGTCTGACGGTAAAGAAGCTCTCATCGATATCTTGACCGAACTTGATATCGCTCTGTTTCAAGATAGTCGTATGGAGGGTCTTTTTCCCTTTTTTTGTCTTCATCTCGATCTCAGTGGCCACCCAGATACCATCGATCTGCTTCAGCTCTTTGACATCCATGTACTTCTTCTTGCCGCCATCTACTAAGAAGTGCAAGGCACGGATGACTACGAAATTGTCCTGACGTACAAACATGTACGATTTTGTGTAACCCGTCTCATCGATGGTCTTTTTTGTCTTTGGGACGGATTCGATTATCCATACCTTATGTTCACCGACTTTTTGCTCTTTGGCGATCTTGTAAGTGTAATCCTTGATGTTACGGTCTGTCATATCCGAGTAGCTGAAATCAGAGCCCATAAACGAGGCACTCTTATCACTCGAAGCGATACGTTTAGACTTCTTAAGTGCCGGAAGATAGAGCCACTGGTCATCATCCCTGTCTGAGTCATCATAGTCATAAGTCAAAAATGCGGTGTTCTTGATGTCACTAGGACTTAGGAAGAAGATGGCATTATGGACATCCTCACCAAAGTCTTTGGAGTAGGTCTTCATAGAGCGTATGCGCTGTTTGTTGTTCTTGTCGATCAAGATCATCTTCATCGTACTGATGGAGTTGTCACCATCATCACGGGTATCGACCTTGTTTACGATCTCATCTACGCTCATGCCTGCAAATAGTGTCAGTTGTGCTAATAGTATTAATAATATATTTCTCATGATGTCTCCTTGGATTTTTTATAAAGTAGTGCCATCAGTGCCGGTGCGATAAAGAAGTCTGCGAAGAGAGCCACGATGATCGCGGTACCGGCTAACAGGCCGAAATTAAAGAGGTTTTCCATGCTCGTGAAGAGATAGACATAAAAGCCAAGAGTGAGCACGATAGTAGTGATGAGCATGGCCCGGCCGCTTCCTGTCAGCGTCAAGCGTACTGCCTCCTCTACGCTTTTTCCTTCATCATAATAACGTTGGAAGTTATGCATGAAGTGGACATTGTCATCGACTGCAAGACCCAGGACGATCGTTCCCACCAACATGGTAAAGAGATCGAACGGGATGTCGAAGATGACCATGAACGCGATCACAAAAAAGACTGGAAAGAGGTTGGGGATCATACTGATCATACCGAGTTTTAGACTACCCAGCAGCAGCATCATCATGAATGCGATCGCGATCACCGCGATGATGTAGCTGTCACCTGCACTTGTGATGGCTGCCGATACGGTGTCTGCGAGAAGCGGGATCATCCCCGTCAACTGCACTTCGACACCCGCTGGAAGGTTTTTGTCCAGATGTGTTTTCATATCTTCAAGCATCGTATGATACTCGATGGCATCTACCCATGGCATCTTAAGCGTCATCCTTGCTTTTGAGAACTGCGAGTCTACGAAGTCTTCGAGATCATCACTGCCGCTGTTCTCAAAAAGCAAGATCTCCTGTGCGATGAGATCAGGGTCCTCGGCGATAGCGTAATACTCATCACGGTTCTCATGCAGTGCTTTATGTATCTCTTTCATCACATCGACAATACTGATGACCTTACCGACAAAATAGGCATCAGTCTTGATGCTCTCAGCATAAGTAGAAAGTGATTCCAGACTCTTTAAAAGCTCATAGTCATAAAGGCCGTTCTCTTTTTTTGTATCGATGATCAACTCTAAAGAGATCGTACCGCGCATCTCATGATCTATCTGTTCTGTGGCTATGCGTGCTTCATTATCCTCTTCTAACCATGTTAGAGGATTGTGTGAGGCTCTCAACTGTGTCGCCAGAGCGATGGTGATAGCCATAAGTGTAAGTGAGCTTATCACGATGGCTTTAGCATTTGCCTGTGTGAAGTGAGCGATCTTCTCAAGGATACGCTCAAGGAAGTCTTTATGATGTTCACTCACATAGGCCTTGCGTTTTATAGGAAGGATTGCGATGAGGGCCGGCAGCAGTACCATACTCACGATAAGTGCGATGATGACGCCTGCCGCCCCATACATACCAAGGTCTGCGACCGGTGCTACTGATGAGAAGACAAATGCGCCTATCCCAGCAGCTGTAGTCAAGGAGGTCATGATGATGGCAAGCCCTGAGTGGTGAAGGGTGTACGCGATGGACTCTCTCTTGTCGCCATATCTGTCAAAATGGTGAAAGAAGATCGCCATGATATGGATGGAGGTCCCTATGCCTACCGCCAGTATGAACGAAGGCAGTATCTGTGTAGGGATCTTGATGGGTGTACCAAAAAATGCCATCAGACCTACGGTGCCTAAAACAGAGAGTAAAACGGCTAAAAGTGGGAAGATCACACCCGACACCCTTCTAAAAAGAAGGCTCAGGATGATGATGATGGTCAAGATGATGAGGCCGTTGAACTTTTTGATGTCGCTCTGAAGTGATCGTTTCAGGGTCTCTGTCACACTTGGACTACCTGCGATCTCTATTTTGAAGTCGTCACTCTTATAGGTCTCGACGACCTTACGCGTTGCTCGGACCATCTCAGCGATCTCATCGTCAGTGATAAATGGCTGCTCTTCAGAGGAGCCCTCTTCTTCTTCAGAAAACTCATCATCAAATCCGGACAGTTCATCCAGCTCTTCGACACCGACAGAAGTGTAGGTGTTGGCTTCGATGACGATGACACTGAAGGTGGCGTCACTGTTTAGGAGCAGGTCTTTATACATCGGATTTGCAAGAGCCAGACGTTTTTTCTCCGCCAACTCAGCTTCGTTCTTGGGCCACGTCTCAAAGAGGTCCTCTACAAGAAGGCTCTCTTCATCACCGATGGTGTTACGTGCATTGATCAAGGAGGTGATATCATCAAGATAAGGCACTTCAGCTTTTAACTGCTCATGTAGTTCTTTAAGTCGGGAGAGGTTCTCAAGCTTAAAGATATCATCACTCTTGATAGCGATGACTATCTTCTCATCATGTCCGAACTGTTCTTTAAACTCGCTATAAGCGACACGGACAGGGTCGTTCTCATGTAAAAACCCCTCTGTCGAAGTGTCCAGTGTTATCTTGGGAACATTGAGTATCATCCCTATAAGAAGTACTAACATCGTAAAAAGTACCTTATATTTATGGGTACTTATCCCCTGCCCCATGCTATAAAGTAGCGCATCGGCCTTTTTCGTAGCTCGCTTCATATTTTGTCCTGATCGTAGATTATAGCAATAGTACTTATCCTACATTAACGCAACGTTAAGATCAGGAATATCTTAGGAGGATCTATTAGCGCCCATACGATGAGGATCACGTCTTGTCAAGATGCTACACTTTGCTAAGAAGGAGTCTATTATGAGTTCGCTGACCTACACTCCCAAAGAGAGACAACAACTGATGCCGCTGTTTTATGGTAAGTTTGTCGAGAACAAGCCTATCCCTTTTCCAGATGGAAATGGCTCGAAAGCCTACTCGAACCTCTTCTACTGGGCACACCTTGAAGCCTTTGAGACAGGAGAGTTCCCACTGCATGCCCATAAAGGTTTTGAGATAATGACCTTTGTGTTTAAGGGCTCACTTGAACATTTTGATACGGCGACGAAGGTCTGGACACCTTTAAAGGCCAGTGGTGTTCAGAGTATTCAGGCTGGAAGCGGCATCGAGCATGCAGAACGGATCACTAAAGGTTCAGAACTTTTTCAGATCTGGTTCGATCCTGATTTT
>JADGEC010000177.1 GCA_016744575.1 Sulfurimonadaceae bacterium
ATATAGACAATCTTCATGCAAAGATCGATAATAAAGAGATACTCAAAGGGCTTGACCTTAAGCTTGAGACGGGAAAAGTCCATGCCATCATGGGACCAAACGGTGCAGGTAAATCAACACTTTCCAAAGCCATCGTCGGTCACTATGAGGTAGAGGTCACTGAGGGTCATGTCCACTATAAAGAGAAAGATGTCATAGAGATGACCCCTGAAGAGCGCGCCCTTGAAGGGATCTTCCTTAGTTTTCAAAACCCCGTCGAGATACCTGGTGTAAACAACGCTTACTTCTTACGTACTGCACTCAACGCCAAACGTACCCACGAAGGCAAAGAGGAGATGAACGCAGCTGAGTTTCTCAAACTCATGCGCAAACAAGTCGAGCAGCTTGGTATGAAGCCGGATATGATCTCACGGTCACTCAATGACGGCTTCTCCGGAGGTGAGAAGAAACGTAATGAGATCTTACAGATGGAGATCTTGGAACCAGATGTCATCATCCTCGACGAGATCGATTCCGGTCTCGACATCGATGCACTTAAAGCGGTCTCAGAAGGGATCAACCGGATGAAAGACGGCAATCGCAGTTTTCTGGTCATCACACACTATAGTCGGATCCTTGATTACATCCATCCTGACTATATCCATGTCTTGCAAGATGGTAAGATCGTCAAGACTGGAGGTCCTGAACTGGTCAAACTGCTCGAAGCCGAAGGGTATCAGGCCATAGAAAAGGATGCATGATGGGACCTGTCACCCTTTCACTTGTGAAAGCACTTGAACTGACACAGGAGAAGCAAATCTTACTTGAACGCTTGACGTCGCTAGGGATCCCTGGCAATAAAAGTGAGCAGTACCGTCATTTTGGCATAAAACCGTTGCTCTCAAGGTCGTATGACCTGCTTCAGACCGAGCAGAAGATGCCGCCAAGCGGTGAACGGCTCACGATAGAGAACGGTAGTGTGACCTCACTACCTGATGGAGTCACTCTTAGTTTTGAGAACAGTGTCGATGCCGATGAGCAGCACTATGATGCACTCTACTATCTAAGCCATCTATTGGCCCTACAGACTATCGTGATAACAGTAGAGAAAGACAGTGCCTTTGAACTGCATCACCGCATAGACAAAAGTCAGACGTTACTGCCTTATCGTATCATGATAAAGACAGCAGCCAACACTAAGGTCCAGGTCTATGAGACCTTTGAGACCAAAGGTAGCACAGAGAGTCTCTTGCTCTACGGTATCGATGCCGCCGTCTCTGAGGATTCGACCCTGCGATGGATACGTAACGCGACAAGCAGGACTGACAGTGCTACCATCATCGGTTCGCATCGTTTTGCTATGAAGCGACAGGGAGCGCTTGAGCTGAAGACATTCGACTTCGGCGGAGGAAGTGCCCTGCATCTCTATAAGATAGACCTCGAAGAGTACGCATGGACAGATGCTGACCATCTTTTACTTGCCTCCGAGAAGGCACGTCGAGGAAATGTCGTACATATCAACCATAATAAACGCTATGCAAAAAGTGTGCAAGAGGCTCGTACCATCTTAAAAGGAGCAGCGACAGGTATCTTTGATGGCCGCATCAAAGTGGCACATGATGCCAAATACTCTAGTGCTAATCAAAACTCAAAAGCGATCTTGCTTGATGCTCACGCTTATATGTATGCCAAACCGCAGCTGGAGATCTATACCGATGAGCTGGAAGCATCACACGGCTCCACCACCGGGCAGCTTGATGAAGATGCTCTCTTTTATCTCTCTTCAAGGGGTATAGCACTGGATGATGCCAAAAAGATGCTAGTACTCGCTTTTGCCGATACTCTAATAGACACTGTCGGAGATAAAAGCATCATCAAAGCGATCCATAGCGATTTCGAAGCAGCTTACTATGAGAAGCGAAAGGATGTCTCATGACTATGTCAGAACAGGTCAGTCTCTATAAAGAGGATCTGGAGTTGTTTGCAGATAATAATGACAAACTAGAGTATCTCCTCGAATACGGTAAACACTCTACGAAGCTAGACCCAAGGTATAAGACGGAAGAGAACCGTGTCAAAGGATGCGCTTCGCTTGCCTGGCTTCATAAGACTTCCCGAGATGGTAAGCTCATCCTTGAAGCTGAGGGGGACTCCATCATCGCCAAAGGCATGTTAGTCGTGCTGCTTAGCATCTTTGACGACCGTACTCCGGATGAGATCTTCGCTTTTGATCAGCAGGAACTTAAAGAGATGGGTATTATGGAGCTTCTGAGTCCGGTACGCCAGCAGAGTCTCGAAGCTTTTCTACAGATAATCTACGGCTATGCTCATGAGATGCGGGAGGTATCAGCATGAAGTACGCTGCCATCAAAGAGCGGATCGTCGAAGAGTTAAAGAAGATCTATGACCCCGAGATCCCGGTCAATCTCTATGATCTGGGGCTCATCTATGACATCGCCTGTGCAAGAGAGTCCGGAGGTACCAAATGTGTCGTCACCATGACACTGACTTCAGCCGTTTGTCCGGTCAGCGAGAGCATACTTGACCAGGTGAGAAATATCGGTTATCTCATCGACGAGGTCAATGAGCTCGAACCCAATCTGGTGTTTGATCCTCCCTGGTCACAAGAAAAGATCAGTGATGAGGCAAAACTGGAGCTCGGGATGCTTTAAGATATGAGCTACGACGCTCATATCAAACCAATAGGAATAAAATAGATTAAATAGTAACAATTAATTGCTTTATTGATTGTATGTAATGCTTTTAATAGATCGTTTAGAAAGATCTCTGTAAGATTTCGATATTTATTATCATCCAAGGTTATCGATGTTCTACAGACTCTTTTTATTGACCCTTCTCTTCTCCCCTGCACTCTTCAGTGATGAATGTGTTCAAGAAAGCCTCACCGAGAATAGAGATGACATTGTCTATCAACTTCCTCAGAAGACACTCTTTAGCGGATGTATCATGCAAGCCTATCCAGGTCATCAAAAAAGATCCGAGCTCTACTATATAGATGGAAAGCTGACCGGTGAAGGGACACACTGGTATCCCAACGGACAAAAAGAGTCTATGGTCGTCCACCAAAAAGGGAAGCTAGTAAGCAAGAGACTATGGAATCAGATGGGTCATCTCTATACATTCGAGCAGTACCATGATGGCAAATTTCTTGAACCGATCGAGATGAACTATGAACAAGCCACAAAAGCTTGTCAGGATGCCACATTCCATAGCTATTCAGAGTGGAAACTTCCGAGTATATCTGAACTAAAGCGTGTGCCTTTTTCTGACAGTATCCGGGAAAAGACCTACATCGCTTCCAATACTCCAAAGAACCTCAATGGGACCAGAGCTGTCTCCTATATACGTTTTGGTAGCACTGTCGAAGAGGGAAGATGGGATATGAACGGCCTCGATACTAAGACCCCATTTGATGTCATCTGTGTTAGAAAAGATGATCCAAAACGATATCGTATTGTCCTTGCGATAGATGGTCAGGCTGATCTCAGTTCGACCTATGCCACGAATGATCATGCAGCCAAGAGAGTGCCGGCAGTCGTAAAGATATCGGCTGAGCAGTCAGAGATAGTCGATGATGGGTCTATCCCTGAGTCCCTGAACACCTCAGTCGAAATAGCTTCAGTAGCTACAACGACGGCAGTAACAGCCTCAGCTCAGCCCGTCACCCAGGCTCTCAGCGCGACACCGGTAGCGCCGATAATGCCTTTTGTTGATAAAAAAGAGGCCGAAGAAGAGCAAGCCATCACGATCAAAGGCGTTATGCATCAAGAAGGGCTTAGAGAAGGTCATTATATCGTCATCTATGAGTTTACCCAGCAGCGTCCATCGCAGGAGCAGCTTAACAAGATAATGCTTGCAGGATATCGTTATACGACGATCACGACCATGACTGGGATAGGAAAGACGAACTACGTCATCATCGGGCCGTTCTCGACTACCAATAAAGTAGCAAAAGAGCTGGGACGTGTGCACGAACGCATCGAGTCAAATGCTTATATAATCGCCAATCAGCACTAAGAGTCCAACTGGACTCTAGGGTCTAACAGCTTTCTAGCACTCACCTGTCTTAAGACAGCGTAGTGCATTTTCCACATCATCCTGACGCATCAATGACTCACCGACAAGGAAAGCATCCACACCAGCTTTATTTAGGTCTTGAAGTTGACCATGTTCATAGATACCACTCTCAGCGACGATGATCTTTCCATTAGGGATAAGTGGGATAAGATCGTAACAGAGGTTCATATTCATCTCAAAGGTCTGCAAGTTACGGTGGTTGATACCGATGATATCTGCACCCGCGTAGATGGCTTTAGTCAAGTCGACTTTATCATGGACCTCTACAAGCGCCTCCATACCAAGATGGCGGGTATAACCCAATAGCTCTTTGAGCTCACCTTTTGAAAGTGCCGCAGCGATCAGCAGGACAAA
>JADGEC010000055.1 GCA_016744575.1 Sulfurimonadaceae bacterium
GTATTACTATAAGTTTCAAAAAAGTAATATCTGTGAAATATACCAAAATACCTTACCGTTACAACATGGACCATCATCATGCTGTAACCAAATTATTACCATCGAGTAATTTACAGGTAACGTTCCTGTCGTAGAGTTCCACATCTTATTTTGTATGGGGACCGCATGATCAAAAATGCTTTAAGACTCTGGCTTGCAGGATCGCTGATGACAGCGACTGCACTGCTGGCAAATACTGAAGAAAACATGGCTGCATCACTGATGCAGCTGCGCTCGGAAGTCGAACAGCTTGACAGTCAGATCGAGGATGAGAAAGACGCGACTAAAGCGTCTATGCGTTCACTCGTGATGGAGAAGAACGAGTTGGAGACGACAGTGGCGCGTGAGGAGCTGAAGATCAAACAGCTCAGACAGGAGATGGATGGCGTCAAGAAGAAGATACAGGCAGCCAGCAAGAACAGCGACGGGATCAGACCTGTCGTGTTCAAAGCTATCACTGATCTGAAAGAGCACATCGCTGAGGGGCTGCCATTCAAGACTGCTGACCGTCTTACAGATATCGAGAAGATCGAGACACAGTTGAACGAAGACCTCATCACATCACAAAAAGCACTGGTCCTAGTCTGGAACACATATGCAGATGCACTGCGCATGAGCAAAGAGAACGGACTCTTCAAACAGACTATCAAGCTTGATGGCAAAGACCGTCTTGCAGAGGTCGCCCGTCTAGGGAGCGTGATGATGTATTTTCAAACACCTGACAACCGTGTAGGACATGTAACAAAAGAGACTAAAGGGTGGTACTACAAAGAGGCTGTCAATAGTAACGAAAAGAAGCAGATCAGTGAACTCTTTGACGCTTTTCATAAACAGATCCGTACTGGCTACTTCACACTGCCAAATGCACTTGTAAAGACGGAGGTAAGATAATGAGACTTTTACTATTAGCGGTCATGTTATCCGCTTTTGCTTTTGGCGCTACCGAGAGTGAACTCCAACGTGCTTATGCCAAAGAGTTTGCTTTTTTAAAAGCGCAGAAAGAGATGCTGAACAAACGTCTTGGTGATGTCCAGAAAAATAGTTCGGACAAGATAACCCGCGCAAAAAGAGAGGTCGCTTCACTTCAGGGCCAGGTGCTCTCAAAGACCACTCAGGCTGACCAGCTTAATGAAGACCTTTTCCAGATGCAACAGAGTGCACAGAACATCAGTGATGATTCTGCCATGCTTGAGTCTGTCGTCATGCAGGGTAACAGCTCACTACAGCCATACGGTATCAAGCTTGTTATTGACAAGAGCGACTATCCGGCTACGCTTACAAAGCTTTTTGATGAGTCACTTAAACTGGGTAAGACACTATCTACTGTCAGGACTGAAGAGGGCGCGTTCTATCTTCAAGATGGTACAGAACAAAAAGCCTCTTTAGTCAAGGTCGGAAATATCGCGACCTTTGGTGTCTCTGCAAACAGTGCCGGGGTCCTTGTCCCGGCAGGTGGTAATAAGATGAAACTGTGGGATGCCCCAGAGTCTGCTGAGACTGCCAATGCGCTTAAAGGCGGTCAGTCTCCAGCGTCTCTAAGTATCTTCATCTATGAGAACAGCGCTAACGAGATCGCAGACAAGACTGAGAAGAGCATGCTCGATGTCATCGCTTCAGGCGGTATCATCGGCTGGGTCATCGTCATACTGGGTCTGTTCGCACTACTTTTGGTCGGACTGCGCAGCCTCTTCCTCTCAGGAGCAGGTTCCAAGACGATGCCTATCGCGACAGCGACACTCACTAACCTTAAAGAGAAAGGGATCGACTCTACTCTAGAGTTCCTAAAAGGTAAAAAAGGTGCTTCTGCACGTGTCATGAAAGCGACCGTACGAAACATCGACCGTGAACGTGAACATATCGAAGACATCATCGCCGAAGCCATCATGCACGAGAGTACCCGTCTTGACCGTTACGGCTCGATCATCATGGTCATCGCAGCTGTCGCGCCGCTGCTGGGTCTGCTTGGTACGGTCACGGGTATGATCGCTACTTTCGACATCATCACCGAGTTTGGTACTGGTGATCCGAAGCTCTTATCCGGCGGTATCTCTATCGCACTCGTGACGACAGAACTGGGACTTATCGTCGCTATCCCACTTATCCTTCTGGGCAATATGCTAGGTGGATGGGCAGAGCGTATCAAAGATGAGATGGAGCAGGCAGCCCTGCATATCATCAACGAGTACAACAAGCAGAAATAATGCTGGATACTCTGCTAAACCTGCTTGAACAGTTCAATGCCTACATGCAAAGCGGCGGCTTTGTCATGTGGCCGCTGTTCATCCTGGTCATCATCTTATGGTATGCACTGGGTTACCGGTATCATGCTCTAAAGCGCGGTTCCAAAAAGAGTGTCCGGGTACTGCTTCGCAAGTTTTCCGAAGGAAAGCGCGAAGAGCCAAGAGGACTCATCGACGGCGCGATCGTCGATGCCCTTGAGATCGTCAATAGCCCTCATGACAGTAAAGAGCTTCGTCACTATCTAAACGATGCCTTCTTTGCTTATGCACAGGAGCTAAGAAAATATCGCAAGACCATCGCGACGATCGTCATGGTCGCTCCGCTCATCGGTCTTCTCGGGACTGTAGTGGGGATGATCGAGACCTTTGATTCGCTTGCGAGCATGTCCCTCTTCTCACAAAGCGGGGGGATCGCAGGCGGGATCTCGCAGGCACTTTTCACAACACAACTGGGTCTGGTCGTCGCTGTACCCGGTCTGATTGTCGGGCGCGTGATAGACCGTAATGCCGACATCATGGAAAACGAACTCGAACAGATCAAAGACATCCTCTGTACAGATGATATCTCGCAACAGACGACATCGGAAATAGACAACTAAGGAAACAGTATGCGTTTTAGAAAGAAAAAAGAGCAGACCAGTGATGTAGATATCAGTCCATTGATCGACATGGTATTTATCCTACTGATCTTTTTCATGGTAAGCTCGACATTTATCAAAGATATGAAACTCGACCTGGAGCGCCCCGGTGCATCATCAGCTGCACGTGCTTCAAGTAAGGTGATACGGGTCTATCTCGACGATCAGGCTCAGACCTATGTGGATGGACAGCCGGTCAAAGTATGGGCTATCCAGAGCAAACTACGTGATCTGCTCCACTCATCGACAGAGAAGTCTGTCCTTGTCGTGACCGACGAGACTATCGCTGTCGAAAAACTCATAGAAGTAGTCGATCAGTGCCGAATGTCGGGTGCCAAAGATGTCGCTGTAGCCACTAAAAAAGAGGTCGGCTAAGGTGCGTAGAGAAGACTCGCTCAAAAACAAGGTCCTTGCAGTCGTATGGAGTGTTTTCGGGCTGATCCTCGTATTTGGTGTCGTCATCCTCATGAACAGCGAGGGCTGGGAAGAGCCAGAGAAGAGAGAGAAGATGAGTGCGCAGTTCGATGTCCAGAAGGTCGTAAGACCCAAGCCGAAGCCAAAACCGAAGCCAAAGCCAAAACCAAGACCGAAGCCACAACGAGCTACACCGACTCCAAATCTTAGCTCACAACTCTCGGGTATCGATACCGGACTTGAGTCGTTCATGGGCGGGGACTTCATCGATGAGGACTCACTGCTTGGTAATGCGGGTAAAGATATGGTCATGACAGATGATACCGTCGATGCCGCGCCAAAACCGACTCGCAGATCACCACTGCAATACCCTAAGAAAGCACGTAAGCTCGGCATCACGGGGCATGTGCTTATGAACCTGCTGATCACAAAAAGCGGTAAGGTCGAAAAGGTCAAGGTACTCGAGAGTGAACCCGAAGGCACCTTCGATCAGGTCGCTGTTAGCGCTGTCAAAAGCTGGGAGTTCAAACCCGCCGAATACCAGGGTGAATCAGTCAAAGTATGGGCGAAGCAGAAGATCCGCTTTGACCTCGACTAAGGAGAGATGATGAGATATTTTACGACACTACTGATCAGCCTGCTCATCTTCTCTTCGCTGTCACAGGCGAAAGAGAGTGATGATGTAGATTTTGTCGCACTGGCTGCGCTGATGCTCCGTGACGGTCATACCGCCCGTGCAAATGATGCGCTGAACCAGGTCGACATCGATTCGACAGATACTGACCTTGCCCGTTTTCATATGCTCAAAGGGATGGTCCAGACCAAGCAGAGCCACTATTTGGAAGCAAATATGGACTTTACGAAGTCCATAGCGCTCAATGAGGATAAAGAGTCAGCCAGACCACTGTACCTCTATATCGCACAAAACAGCTTTAAACTCGAAGATCATGAAGGTTGTATCACAGCTCTGGAGAAAGTCCCTGAGTTGGTAGAAGAGAGACCGCAGCTCTTTGCACTAAAAGCAGAGTGTTACTGGCGCACGAAGCGTAAAGATGAGGCCTTAGCCTTGCTTAGGGATGTCAATGCAAAGTTCCCGGAGTACTATGATGCTTACAAGCAGCGCTTTTACTACCTGGTCTCGCTGAAGCTTTATCAAGCAGCATTGGATGATGCGAACATCTATCTGAAAAAAGCTGAACCCAATGAGACGATCACACTCACATTCATCAACGCCCTGCGACAGAGCGGCCAGACAGACAAGGCGATAGCACTCGCCGAGATCGCCAATCTTCGTTATGTCAGCAGTGCCAAGATCACAGTGCTGCTAGCGCATCTCTATATGGACAAGGAGATGGTCCAAAGTGCGGCAGAACTCTTTAACCAGGCATCCATAGAGGATGGCAAGTATACGAAAGAGACGGCAGAGATGTACCGTCGTGCTCACGACTACGTGATGGCACTGCTCAAGAACACCGAGATGACCGAGACCAGAGAGAAGTACAAACAGCGTATTGCCCTCTTTTTGGAGCATGGTGATTTCGAAAGAGTCATCGCAACGAAGTCCGCCATGCAGCGAAGCGGTCTGATGGATGATGAGTCCATGCGTTACGCCCTTGCCTACTCACACTTTATGACCGGAGACTTTGAAGAGACAGAGATACTGTTAAAGTCTTTGACAAGACCTGATCTTTTCAAAAAGGCCACAGAGCTTCGCAAACAGATGGATAGATGCGAGAACAATATCTGGGAGTGCCAGCAATAAGTGCTACCTTCTACTTAAAGGATAGATAATCAAAATCCGAACCTTCTTCCTGCTAGCTTGGCTGTTTACCACTGCCCTCTACAGTGCTTCAAGCCATATTGATCACAAGACCTATCTGATGTGGCAGGACATCCCCGAGAACAAGGGAGTCATCCTTACCTGGAGTGAGGCAAAAGAGTATTGTGAGATGCTTGACCAGGATGGCTATGATGACTGGTGGTTACCGAGTGAGAGTGAACTAAGTACCATCGTCGACCTGGACCGGCCTCAGGGCCGAAAGATCATGACCGGCTTCAGACACTACAGACCCAGAGCCTACTGGACTTCTAGTACCTACGCTTGGAACGCACCACACGCCTGGATCATCTCCTTCCAAGATGGCAGCTCTTTTACCGAAGAGAAAGAAGAACGAAGGTTCTTCCGCTGTGTCCGCTGCAGTGATCTCCAGGAGTGTATCACACAGTTTTATGAGAAGGATTGAGTCATGTCTTTCGATACGGTACGCTCCTCGCTTCTCATAAAGATGTGTATGAAACATTTCGGACTTTTCTTTAAAAGTGTTTCCAACTCTTCACAGATAGACAATACTCACACTGCATAGACTGTTTTACATCTAACTCCATTCGGGCATTCCTGTTACCAAACCGTAAACCTATAGTAATACCGAAGCAATGATCCCCTCCTATTATGTTGACTATATAAATACTTAAGGAGTGAATGATGAACAAAAGTTGGATATCTCTGGCAGTGGCTGCACTGCTGGTAGCTGGTTTTAGCGGATGTGACGATGACGACAATGGTATAAACACCGTTGAGATGACGGCTACAAACCCCAATACTCCACTGACAGACATCACAAGCGTCGTGTTTGAAGGATTTGATACTCCATCGACTGACATTGAGCAGCAAAATCTTCAGAGCTCTAAGAAAGTGACTGTCAACGGTATAGAACAAGCTATCGACTTCACTACATTGATGGCAACTGGCAATACAGATAACGGTGAGGTGTTCGGTCTTGTCAAAGATTTTGAAGACAAAGCCATCAAGTTCGAAGACGGTTCGAACTATATCTGTAACGGGACGAATGACGGTGTAGGTTCAGGACTGGACTACTCCTCTATCCTACAGACAAACGGTACACTCTATATGGTCAACCAGTTCGAGTGCCAGATCGGTGCTATGTATATGTTCGAACTCGACCAAGATGCTGAGACAGGTGCCCTTGCTCCTAAAGCCGATACGCTTCAGTTCATCAGTCAAAAAGATGAGTTTGGTGGTTTTGTCCACTGTGCCGGTCAAACGACACCTTGGAACTCTCATCTCGGAAGTGAAGAGTATGAGACGGATGCACGTTTGGTAGAAGAAAACGTCGATCCAGAGACTGGTCTTGTTGGTGACCTTGGCGGTGATGAAGTCTACTACAACGAGACAGCGAAGTTCTTCGGTGGAGATGCGACAAAACTTAATCCTTACTACTATGGATGGACACCTGAGGTCCAGATCGATGAAAATGGTGCACCTGTCTACATGAAGCACTACTCTATGGGTCGTTTCTCTCATGAACTCTCTTATGTCATGCCTGACGACAAGACGGTCTACGCAACCGATGATGGTACCAATGTCGGATTGTTTGCTTATGTCGCTGATACAGCCAAAGAGCTCTCTGCAGGTACGCTCTATGCTGCCAAGCTTGAGCAGACAGATGCAACCGGTGCCGGTTCTTTTGATGTGAGCTGGATCGATCTAGGTCATGCGACTGATGCTGAGATACGTGCACTTGTCGCTGCCAAGCCTGTGTTCTCTGACATGTTTGAGACAGTCGATCCGGCAGAAGATGGTACCTGTGCTGAAGGTTTCACTTCCATCAATGCTACTCCAGGACTAGAGTGTGTAAAACTCCTGGAAGGTATGGAACTGGCTGCATCACGTCTTGAGACTCGCCGTTACGCAGCGCTGATGGGTGCAACGACGGAACTTCGTAAAGAAGAGGGTATCACCTATGATGAAGTGAACAAGAAGCTCTATCTTGCGATGAGTGCAGTCGAGCATGGCATGGAAGACCATGCCAAAAGTGGTGAGGCAAACGACAAGTATGATATCGGCGGGAGCAACGACATCAATGTCGGTCACAACTACTGTGGTGCGGTCTACCAACTAAACGTCGATGATAGCCTTTTGGCTACTGATATGATGAGTATCGTCGAAGGTCAGCCGATCGACGAAGATGCTGATGGTAACAAGTGTCACCTTGACAAGATCTCCAATCCAGACAATCTCACGATGCTTCCAGGAACAGATATCCTGATGATCGGTGAAGACACCAGTAAACATATCAACAACATCGTATGGGCTTATGACATCGGTGAAGGTTCATTGACTCGCGTTGTCTCTACACCGATCGGTGCTGAGACCACATCACCGTTTTGGTACCCGGATGTCAATGGCTGGGGTTATATGACAGCTGTCACGCAACACCCGGACTTTGATGAACAACGATCATCTATCGGTGTCCTGGGACCGATCAAGTTTTAATAACACCATGAGAAGGCTTAGGCCTTCTCTTCTCTTTGTGACCCAAGGGTCTTAAAGGGGAGAGAATGCGAACTATCTATCTATTGACACTGTTCACTCTACTGTTTGCTGCCTGTGATGGCACAGATGAGTCTGCACCATTTCTTAGCGAACAGAACACTTCCGTCGACCTGCGTTCAAAGAGAGTCGTCCAAAACGACACGTCCTACATCCCATCGCAGTGCTATACCAAAACAGAGGATGGACAAGACGGTGTGCACAATCCCTGCATGAACTGTCATGTGAACTCCAAACGTCCCAACTATGTTGATGACGTGGCTCTGCAAGAGTCATACTCCTTCAATGAGTACACCAAGACCAATCGATATACCAATCTCTTTAAAGACCGTAGTAAAGCGGTAGATGCCATCAGCGATGAGAACATATTAGCGTATGTAAGAGAGGATAACTATAAAGACAGCAGCGATCGTATCACACTGGCTGAGCAGCTGAAGAGCCCTCCCGAGACCTGGGACTACAATGCGAACGGGAGCTGGGATGGTTATACACCGGATTGTCATTTCGATTTTGATACTGAAGGATTTGACAAGGCACCCGATGGTGACTACACCGGCTGGCGCGCCTTTGGTTACTACCCATTTCTAGGGACGTTCTGGCCTACGAACGGTTCTACAGACGATGTCCTGATACGCCTACCCAAGATCTTTCAAGAAGATGAGCATGGTGACTTTGATATCGAAGTCTATAAGATCAACCTTGCTGTCGTCGAAGCGATGATAAAAGAGACCGATATCACCATCGAAGCAACAGACGAGAGCATATGGAGCGTCGACCTTGATAAAGATGGACAGTTGACTACTACCACACAAGTCACTTATGCGTGGGAGCCTTTGAAAGAGCGTTATATGAGTTACGTCGGCAAAGCAAAGATGATCTATGATGGAGAGCTCGAAAGCAACCTTTATTTGCCGATGGCAGCAGGTCTTTACCCGGAAGGGACAGAGTTCTTGCATACCGTACGCTATATCGACATCAAAAATGGTGATCCGACCATGGCCTCACGCATGAAAGAGTTGCGCTACGCAAAAAAAGAGAGCTGGAACAGCTACCCACAGATCCAGAACGCTGTTTTGGCAGAGGTGAAAGAGAAGAATGATTTCCCTGAACGGCTTCGAAGCATCATCGGTGATGTAGAAGCAGGACTTAAGACCTCATACGGCTGGGTCTATCAGGGCTTCATCGAAGACAAAGAGGGCTATCTTCGACCACAGACTTATGAAGAGAGCATGTACTGCATCGGATGCCACTCGACGATCGGGGCTATTGTCGATTCTACTTTTGTCTTTGCTCGCAAGTTCGATCATGACGAGAAACAGATGGGCTGGTACCACTGGACGCAAAGTGAGAAAGGTCTCCAAGACATCAAAGAGCCACGCCTTGCTGATGGACGGTATGAGTATGCCTTTTACCTTGAACAGAACCACGCCGGTGATGAGTTCCGTGATAATACAGAGGTCATGGAGAAGTTCTTTGATGAAAGCGGTGTACTTAAGCAAGATGAAGTCAACACATTGCATGGAGACATCTCTCATCTTATCATACCATCAGCTGCACGGGCTATCACGCTAAACAAAGCCTACAAAGTGATCGTGGAGGAGCAGAGCTATATCTATGGTCGGGATGCCCATGTAAGACCGATATCCAACGTCCACGCTGAAGTGGAGATCGACCAGTCGACTGGTATAAGTGCCAACAGGATGGAGCGTTATCCGCTTCAGTAAGCAGGTATGCGTCACCCTGCAACATACTTAAAAGCAAAATGTTATAATCTAACGATAATAATAGTGTAAAATCACATTTAAACATCACATCAAGGCTGTGGACTCATAGAGATCACATCAAGACCTAAGCAAAGTAAAACTACTTCTGCTTACTATTCCAGTAAAACAGGACTAACAATGAATCGTTTGAACCTAACTGTCATCCTTGCATCAGGGTTACTGACAACGGCCTTTCTTACGTCCAATAGCGACTCAGCTCAAATGGATAATGATCTGAGGAAATCCACCAATGAGCCTGTAAGCAGAGAGTTTAGCAGTACGCTTAAAAGCTCTTCGATGCCAGACAACACACCGACTCATAATCAGACTTCCTATGAGACAAAAAACGGTGATGAGACTCTTTTTTCAGGCTAGACCTGATACTACTGCTTCTTTCAAACCCCAACTCTTTTGCGACTTACTGGTAACATGTATGTAATAAGATCGATGTAGAATGACATCATCTTACAAGTAAAAGAGGAATGAGAATGCCGACTTTCACTATTACACTGAGAATCTACTTATTTAAACACTACGCCATAGATCACACCAATGCTATGATCATGATCGAAGAGGAGTGGGACTATATTGAGGAATGTTTGAATGAAGACAATAGCGTAGAGTACATGGCAAAAGAGCTTGTAGAGATCTATATGGCAGCATAGACCGGATGAGAGCGCCTCATCGACCTATACACAAGTCAGAGTAAGCTCTCCCTAAAGCTCATCGAGATCGACATGTCCCCCTATCTCACTCGTCAATCGGTCCATCAGATCAAAGAGGACTATACTCTCCTTCTCTGCTTCAGCGAACCGTTTGACTATCGTATCTTTATGATCGATGTCGACTAGACCGTTCTCTTTAGTGTACGCTAGATTAGCGTTGACTAACTCATGGATCGACCGGTGGTGAGCATCCATCTTCTCAAATGTCTTATTACCTTTAAAGAGTGTCTCTCTCATCCTGTCATACCACTGCCCAAAAGAGCACTCATGGTTGTTCTTTATCGTCTCGTCATCATAGATCTTTCCATTTAACACCATACTGTAGGCTTCGGATTTATAGATGATATGATGGATCTTATACATCGTCATCAAGAGATACAACGAGTTCTTATTGGAGTTTTGCGAAGCGTTATTGAGGTTTACATTAAAGACTTCGATGGTAGTGGAGAACTTCTGCATCGCATCATCCACAGACAAGGCTATCTCACTGGTCTTCTCCGAATTATCCTGGATGGTATTGGATTCTTGCTGCAAGGTCTGGATGGTAATAGCGATCTCTGACGTCGCCTTTGCCGTACGCTCAGCCAGTTTTCTGACCTCATCAGCGACAACAGCAAAACCACGACCATGTTCACCGGCCCGAGCCGCCTCAATAGCAGCGTTCAGTGCCAGAAGGTTTGTCTGATCGGCGATATCTTTTATGAGATCTACGACAAGCGAGATATCCTGAACGTTTTGATTTAGACTCTCCACACCTCCGCGTGTCTCGACGATCAGTTCACTTAACCTACTGATATCCTCATTAGCAGAGCGAACAGAGTGCATGGTCGTCTCCGCTTTTGTAGCTGTCTCTTTTGCCTCTACAGCGACCTCTTTAATAGCCCCTGATACGTTTTCAACACTATGGATGATAGTGTCCATATTGCTCTTAGCACCGCCATCACCTTCATCAAACTCTTTTGTTAGCACACCCATGATGTGATACTTCTCATTGGATCTAAAGGCATTGACAGCCTTACCGACAGACTCTGCTGTCAGTCTGAACTGGCCATGAAGTCCTGCCGAGAACATCGTACGATGCATCTTCTGTCTACTGATGGCGTCGATGGTATAGTGTGTCTGGCGCAGTATGACCTCTACTTGGTCGAGCATATCATTAAGGGCCCATGCCAACTGACCAGACTCACTCTCCTCCTCTGCTACCGCAACACGATTCGTCAACTTACCTGCTGCCACCTCTTTCATAGTGGTCAAGATCTTCTCAAAGACCTCTTTCTCCAGTATCTCGTTCTGTCGCTTTGGTAAAGGGAGTATAAATATCACTCCGGTGAGTACTATCATGATGAGGCCTACTACCATAAGACCATAAGTGAGCATGACTACCAGGGCAGACAGAAGAAGCACCGAAGCCATCGCCAACAGTCGAAGATCTCTCAGATTTGTCAATAATGTGTTCATCATCATCCTCCCAACTGTTGAAGTGAGGTCACCAGGGCCTCATAACTTGTGTTGTTCTCTTTAAGAAATGCCTCAAGTGCTCTACCGGAAGCTTCCATGCCTCCACTACGCTCTGCATCAAGTAGCTGCTTGTAGACAGGGATGATGGCATCGAGTGCCTGTGTAGGAGGTTTAATGCGTACGGAGGTATACCCGATTATATTTCCACGTTCATCATGATCAGCCGTGATGTAGGCAAAGACCCAGTAGTATCCACCATCCTTACGAAGGTTTTTGACAAAACCAAAGAACTCATCGTCCTTCTTAATAAGGTCCCAAGCCAGCTTGAAAGCCACCTGTGGCATATCCGGATGACGGATGAGATTATGATTAGCACCTATAAGCTCCTCTTTTGTGTATCCTGCCATGTCAAGGAAGATCCGATTACAGTAGGTGATCATGCCTTTCGTATCTGTCTTGGAGACGATGAAGTCATCCACTCCTAGTACTTTCTCGACACTGGTGCTCTGCGTCGGTGCATCTCGTTTGTTCAAATGTCTTTTTCCCATGACTGACTCCTGAGAATATCCAAGCGCCCTTTGATGGCTATACACTAAGATAATTTTTATTAATACTCTATCATAAAGACTCTTATAAATAAGCATTAAGTATTGTTAAATAGTAGTATTAAATATTGAGATTATACCCATTAAAGATGCTGACTTCTTTCTTCTAAAGATATAAGTATTTCTTATTAACAAATCATGCTAACCTCCTCATAAAACAGCAAGTAGTAGTATTATTAATAAATATTATTCCACTACACATACTGATGATGTGATGGGACGCAGAAAGATGCATGAAAAAGATGAACCTGAAAGAAGACATTTCTTACTAAAGATGGTCAATGCCCTTGGCTATGGGGCCTTTGGGGCCATAGCATGGAGTGCTTACCTAAGCCAGGCACAGGCTAACAAGCTGGTCTTACGGCCACCCGGTGCCTTAAAAGAGAAAGATTTTGTCTCCACCTGCATACGCTGCGGTATGTGTGTGGAAGCCTGCCCTTACGATGTGCTCGAACTTGCCACTATCTCCGACCAGATCTCCATCGGGACACCCTACTTCACCCCCAGAGTCCAAGCCTGTCAGATGTGTCCTGACATCCCCTGTGCATCCATCTGTCCTAGCAAGTCACTTGACCTGGACCTTTTGCGTGTCGATGACGAACTCTCTATTGACAATGCAAGGATGGGACTCGCAACGATCAATACCGAGACCTGCCTTGCCCATCTTGGCCTACAGTGCACGATGTGCATCCGTGCCTGTCCACTGGCTGACCAGGCCATCGTCTTGACCAATGAACGCAATCCACGTACAGATATGCACGCCTTTTTATTACCTGTCGTCATCGCTGACTACTGCACCGGATGCGGTATGTGTGAACGGGCCTGTCCTACCGAGATAGCTTCCATCCATGTCCTGCCACTCTCCATCTCAACTGGAGATGTCGGGTCACATTACATCGTCGGTTGGGAAGAGGAGGATGAGAAACGGATCAGTCAAAGGACTGGCGACGTCATCCTCGACAGGACAAAACGTAATCAAAAAAGTGCCGTCGATAATGTCAATGACGTCGATGGTATCTTAAAGGGGCTCTACGATGACTAGGTTCCTTTACAAGCAACGCTTCTTAATATCACGCAGGGTCGTCCAGCTACTTCTCATGACCGCCTACTTCGGGGCCAATGCTTACGGATGGCAAATAGTCGTCGGTAACTTTAGCAGCGCCCGTTACTTTGGTCTTATCCCTCTTTCAGATCCCTATGCCACACTGCAAAGCTTCTTTGCCGGTGCGGTGATCGCTACCGATGTACTTGCCGGGGTGGCTGTTGTTCTCTTCTTCTACGCGATCATCGGTGGTCGCTTCTTCTGCTCATGGGTCTGTCCAGTCAACATCATCACCGATAGTGCTGCCTGGCTCAGAGAGAAGCTACATCTCGATGAGAGCGGTAGTGGTCCGGTACTTAGCCGCCATATCCGTTACTGGGTGATCGCCTTGAGTCTACTGCTCTCTTATCTCTTTAGTGTCGCAGCATTTGAGATGATCAGTCCCATCGCCATCACTCACCGGGGGATCATCTTCGGTTTTGGTTTTGGATGGGTCTTTCTAGTAGCTATCTTTCTCTTCGACCTCTTCACTCAACAGCATGGCTGGTGTGGTCATCTCTGTCCACTTGGCGGCTTTAATGCCATCGTTGGAAAATACAGCATCATCAAAGTCATCCATAATAAGGATCGATGCATCAATGCCCAGGCCTGTCTAAACGCTTGCCCGGAAAACCAGGTCTTGGATATGGTCGGCAAAGAGAGTCGTCCAGTCACTCAGATAGAGTGTGTGAAGTGCGGACGCTGCGTAGAAGCCTGTGACTCTCAGGCGCTGACATTCTCCATAGTATCAATAGCCGAACAGATGCGAGGCAGATCATGAACAAGCTACTTATCATCTTATTTCTCTTCATAAGTATCACTCTTGCCAAAGAGATCACTCCCTACCGTTATATTCAGGCCAGTGGTGCTGTCTCAGACTTTGTCAAAGTCGGTAATACTTTGATAATCGGGACAGAAGCCGGGATCATTGATATCTATGACCTTGAAAAGGACAAGCTGATAGACCAGATAATCATGCCGACAGTAAAAGACATCTGGGGTGATGATATGCGTTCTTTGATCTTTAGTGTAGATTACTTTAAAGGAAGACTTCTTTTTGTGGCTAGAGTGTTCAGTGGTTGGAGGGAGCTCTACCTTTATGAGAATAAAAAACTGACAAAGCTACTGGAAAAGTCACAAAAGCTTACCTTGCAAGAGGTGAAGTTTGTTGATGATGACACCGCTGTCATCGGCATGATGAGCAACAGACTGATGCTCTATGATCTCAAAAAAAGAGAGCTCATCTACACAAAACAGCTCAATCAGGCCAGTCTGTCAGATATTGTGCTGGATGAGCAGAGGAAGTACCTCTACACAGCAGATGAGTCACCCCTTATCTCAAAGATCGATGTCAGGAAAGGTACTGTGGTCGAGACCTTTCGCAAAGCTAATAAGCGTGACATCTTCTCCATAGACTACAAAAATGGCATGCTCTTAAGTGGAGGCAAAGACAAACGTATCGTGCTCTACAAGACACCCTCGACGTTCACGATGACGAAAGGTGACTTCTTTATCTATTCGGTCGCACTCAATCCCGATGCCACCATGGCCGCCTTCGTCAAGAACGAAGAGGATGAGATCTCAGTCGTCACTACCAATGACCTTAAGGAGCATTACCTTCTCAAAGGGCACAGACAGACCATCATCAAGATGGATTTTTACCGTTCTGATGAACTGATCACAGCAGATGAAGATGATAGATTACGATTTTGGAGATTAGACTAAGGAGAGATAGATGAAGACACTACTACGAATGACCGCGTTGATCCTGCTAGGGACACTACTAAGCGCTTCTGCAGAAGCTGATAAAGAGAGAGAAGAGCTAAAAAAGGTGATGACCTCTTTTGCTTCATCCCTTGAGTTGATACAACACGGCATCCTTTATAACAAGGAGGATGAGATGCATAAAGGGGCCCAACTGCTAAGAAACAGTGAGTACAAGTTCCTTGAAAAGCATGGAGAAGCATTGATGCGGAACATGCCTGACAATCCAGACTTTGCCCGTAAATACGCCAAATCAGCCGGTAAACGTATCCGCAACTATACCGACAGACTACATTCACAACTCGGTGGTACAAATGACTACAGCCAGATCGCGACCACCTACTCACATGTCCTACAGGAGTGTGTAGGTTGCCATCAGAAGATAAGACAATGGTGACACGAGACCTTTTCTTTGAACTGTAATAAGAGTGTAATAATCGACGAAAAGAGATAGAGAAAAGCTCAAAGGATCGACTATGATGTTATACTTTGATCTATTGATCAATATTTGATTCTGAGGAAAAGTGTGATGCGCTTTTTAGACCTTACAAAGCAGCTCTTTTGGCTTATAGCCACCGTCATCATCGCTGCTTCCCTTCTCATCACTTTCTATCTTCACTCCCAGACGAAAGACATCATCGAGAATCGTGCGTATGAGCGGGCTAAACTCATACAGAACTATTTTATCTCTATGCGTCATGTCTATCTTCGCCAATTCCTCGATAGCGGAATAGACTTGAACGACTCTACCGTCGGGTTTCTGCCCGCTCATGCATCAGCGCGGATAAGTACCGAGTTCTCAAAACGTAACAAAGACGGTACCACCATCCGCAATGTCACTGACAGATTTCGAAACCCTGTCAATAAGGCTGATACCTTTGAAGAGGATGCGATCCGTTACTTTGAGAAGAATCCTACAAGTAAGGAGAGGATGGAGAGTATTCAAGAAGAGGGAAGATCCTACTTCTTCTATACCGTACCGCTAAAGATCAGCCCCTACTGTATGCAGTGTCACGGTAAAAAAGAGGATGTCATCCCCTATATCTCTCGCCGTTATGACACTGCCTATGATTATGCTCTCGGCGATATCCGTGGGGTCACCAGTATCAAGATGCCCTACACGGTCATGGCAGATGAGACACTTACCATATTTTGGAAAAATGCCTATTTTGCATGGACTACCATCTTAGCCCTTCTGGGTATCATCTACACGGTAATACGTCAACTCACCCTTCGCGATGTCGCCTATAAAGAGGAGCTCGAGATCGCCGTAGTGGAGAGGACTAGAGAGCTAAAACAGGCAAACAGTAATCAGCAGCATCTCAATACGGTCCTGCGGACCATAGCCGATATCAACCAGATACTTGTCACAGCAAACTCTCTCGATGAGCTGATCGACATGACCGCAAGTACACTGGCAGAGAACGAGACTTTCTCATGTGTCAAGATCTCCCTTGTCAAAGATGGTGTCTTACAAGTCAAGTCCTTCTATGGGTTAGGTGAAGCCTCCAAGATCCTACCTTCAGATCAGATGGTATTTGAACAAAGCGATTCGGTCATCATCACCGACCTTTTAAGAATAGAGCCTGATGAGTGTCGAGAAAATGCGAAAAAGTATCATCTCACAGCCATCTATATCGCAGCACTACATAAAGACACTCAGACCAAAGAGACGATAGGTGTGCTGCGCATATCTACTGCAAAAGAACATGGTTTTACACCTGAAGAGAAAGCCATGATGGATGAACTCACGGGAGACCTTAGTTTTGCCATCAACTCCTTCCATCAAAAAGAGGATATCCTCAGACTCTCTTTTTATGACGCATTGACCGGATTGCCCAACAGACGCATGCTGATCGAACATCTAAAGCAGGCCATAAATGCCAGTTCTCGTACCGGTCAATACAGTGCACTTCTCTTTATCGACCTGGACAACTTCAAAAGTATCAATGACCTAAAAGGGCATGCGACCGGTGATGAGCTGCTCCGGCAGATGGGGCAACGGCTTTCAAGCCTACTCCGTCAAAGTGATACTATAGCCCGATTCGGCGGTGATGAGTTTGTCATCCTGATCGAGAACATCGATGCACAACAGCATATGGCGGCTACAGATATCCAGGTGACGGTCCAAAAGATACTCGAAGCCGCTGTTAGGGCCTTTATCATCGATGAACAGCCTTTTTATGTCAGTGCCAGTATCGGAATCTCCTTGTTTTCCGGTGAAGGGGAGTCTATTGACCAGCTCTTCGCACAGGCGGACAGTGCCATGTACGCTGCTAAAGACAATGGTCGCAACACCGCACGTTTTTATGATGTACTTCTTCAAAAGACGATGGCAGAAGAGGCACGGATGATAAACGATCTTCGTGTCGCACTCGCCAATCATCAGATCCATACCGTTTATCAGGAGCAGGTAGATGCAAAGGGTATGACAATAGGTGTTGAAGCCCTGATGCGATGGGAACATCCTCAGCATGGGTTTATCTCGCCGGTAGAGTTCATCCCCCTGGCTGAGAGTACCGGTATCATCATCACTTTGGGAGAGTGGATACTCGAAGAGGCGATAGAGCAGATAAAGATTTGGAGTCAAGACCCCATCAAGCAACATTGGCGCGTCTCTGTCAATGTCAGTCAACGACAGTTTGAGGAAGCGACCTATGTATCCGGATTGCGTGAACTGTTCTACCGTACGTCTGTAGACCCTTCCAAAATACGTCTTGAACTGACGGAGGGCTTACTGATACAAGACACCAAAAGTGCCATGGAGAAGATAAACATTCTAAAAGCCATCGGACTAAGCCTCTCTATCGATGATTTTGGGACCGGGTATTCAAGTCTCTCATACCTCAAAGAGATCAAGATCGATGAGATCAAGATAGACCGTTCCTTTGTAAGAGGGCTTCCTGAGAGTCCGACCGACGCCAAGATAGTCCAGACTATCATCTCCATGGCAAAAGCATTTGGACTCGAGATCATCGCTGAAGGGGTAGAGAGAGAGGAGCAGTTCAAACTTCTAAAAGAGATGGGCTGTGATAACTTTCAGGGCTATCTTTTCAGTAAGCCAAAAAAGGCGGAGTATTACATTTGAGTATCACTGATCTCTAAAACGCCAAAGAATAGTTAAGATAGTAGGTATTTGAGAACTGTCCAAACTCACTGTCGCTGTCACCGTTTTGGATCATCGCACCTAAAGAGAAGGTATTGAAGTCGTTTAGTGTGTAGGTCAGTGTCGGGGTGATGAAACGGGAGTTCTTGTCGTTGAAGCTTTCGATGTAACCTAATGAGCCATCAAGGAAGAGGTTGAAACTGTAAGTCAGAGAGGTACCCAGATAGATATTTGAGCTTAAAAGATTGGGCAGTATCTCGGAGTCGATGTTGAGTAAGATCTCTTTGTATTCGAAACTCTGTGAAGTATAAAGCGCTTCAGCAATGACTGTTATGCCATTCTCAAAGCCGTAATCAGCTCCGATGATCCCTTGGAAGAACTCTACATCCTCTTTCTCAAGTAAATTGACAAGTAACTCGCCTTTTATGTAAGCACCCTCACTTCTCACCTCGATGCCGGTCTCTGCTAAGTTGGCTTCCACCTCATAACCCACCATAGTAGTCTCATCAGAGCTGACCACGTTTACTGCTGCGTCAGCTATCTCTAAAAAAGCCTTGTATCTAGCTGCATACTTGTAGCTGTCCTCTTTTGTCTGACTGACGACCAATGTAAGATGAGAGACATCATCGATGTGTCTGGTGTAGCTTATGGCTGCGACGAGGAAGATCTCATCAGGCTCAAGCGCGTAGGTGTTTCTGGGGTTAAAAAGATTGGTCGGGTTCCAGATGCGCCCTACTCCCATAGTGATGTTTTGAAGGCCTACTACGATGCGGTTGTACTCATCTTCATAACCCGCATAAAGGCGATAGAGCTTGGCATAGACATTGCCTTCATCATAATCATAGAAATTAGTCTGAGTGGAGAAGGGAGTATTTGACTCGATCCTTTTCACATACTCAAACGAAGGAGATGAGACATACTCACGGCCCAGATAGTTGACCCCGTCACCTATGATAGTGGCAAAGAACTCTTCATCACTGTAATCTGCTTGTAGACGTAATCTATCGTAGTTATAAAGGTAGCGGGTGTCATCATCAGGAAAGATAGAACCCTGAGAGATCGTATAGTTGGTATTGCTCACTCTGACATCGATCTCTGCATAAAGCATGCCAGAAAGAAGAAAAGAGAGTAAAAGTACCTTAGCTTTCAATGATCTTCCCATCATTCAGCCGGATGATACGGTCCACGTTCTCCAGTACATACTCATCATGCGAGGCGAAGACGATACTGATATCTTCCTTCTCATTGAGCGAACGCATCATATCCATCAGTGCTTTTGAGTTTTTAGAATCCAGATTAGCCGTCGGCTCATCTGCCAGGATGATCTTCGGTTTTGCCGCAACTGCACGTGCCACTGCGACACGCTGCTGCTGCCCGCCGCTAAGGGTACTAGGCAGTGAGCTAAGTTTCGTATCTATCTCCAAAATAGTCGCCACCTCTTTGACCCGTTTTTTTATCTCCTCTTCATCAAAACCGCGTAACTTCATGATAAAGCCGATGTTCTCTTCGACATTGAGGACCGGTATGAGGTTGTAAGCTTGAAAGACAAAACCCATCTCGTTAAGGCGGATGGTAGTGCGTTCATCCTCACTAAGTGAACCGATCTCCCTATCTTCAAGATAGATCTTTCCCGAATCGATGGTATCGAGTGCACCGATGGCATTTAACAGTGTCGTCTTACCACAGCCGGAAGGACCGGTCAAAAGCGAGTACTCCCCTTTTTCGATGGTCAGGTCGATGTTTTTGAGCGCGTGAAGTTCACGGTCTTCACCCCGGTAAAAGTATTTCTCCACGTTCTCGATCCGTATCATGTCTCTGCCTTTGTCACTTCGATGGCGTTCATCGTCTTTATCTTTCGTAGTGGAAGGATCACACTTAACAGTGATGCTCCGGTGATAGCTATGAATGTCGATGTGAAATAACTGAGTTTGATATCCGCATGTATCACACTCGACATGCCAAAACTCTCCATACCCTCAGCAAAGGCACTTAGGTCCAATCCGACATGTACCAGATAACTAAGTGCTCCATAACCCAAAAGCGCGCCTAGGGCATAACCGACAAGCCCGACGAAGAGCGCTTCGAGAAGTATCTGCAGCCGGATGAGCCTATAGGAGAGTCCTATGCTCTTCATGATGCCAAACTCACGGATCCTATCCAAGATAGAGACATACATCACGCCCATGATACCGATGAAGACTACCAGCATCACGATGAAAAAGGTAATGCTATTAAAGATGACCATCATATCCTGCATCTGTCTTATCATGGGGTAAAGCTCTAAAAAGCTTTTTACATCTAAGCTCTTGTATTCAGCCAACAGACTCTCTGATAAGCCTGGCGATGTCGTTCTGATAGCGATCTGTGTGGCCGTCTCCTCAGGCATGCCCAGGAACTTGTGCAGCTTCATCTTATCTACATAGATGGCTGAGGCATCAAGCGAGATATTGTTCGTCTGCACGATACCTTTGACTTTAAGGGCCATGGCGTTTATCTCACCGCTGCTGTCCTGTGTAGAGAAGATGACCTTCGAGCCGATCCGCACTTTAAGGCTCTTCGCCAGTTCACTGCCAAGAAGTACACCGCGTCTACCCAGAGTGAGCTCGCCCTCTTTTAAAAACTCGCTAAAACGACCAAAACGCTCTTCCTTATCGAGATCGATACCGATGATGGTGGAGAAAGCTGACTTTCTTGCCGTCGAGCTCAGCCCCTCTGCTTTGAGCCTTACCGCCACAGCATCTATCCTAGTCTCTGTCATTAACGCTTCTTGGATAGAGGACGCATCTTTGATGCTGTCAGCCAGCTCTTTTGAGAGACGGTACCCTTGAGCATAGATGCTGATCTCGCCACTGTCACTTCTTTTAGTCTTGTCTATCATGTTGAGCGTCATACCATCATATAGTCCTTGAATACTCAACATCATGCTCATACTCACTGCGATCATGATAATGACCAGCAAGGTCCTGGAGAGACGCAGGAACGCATTATTGAACGCCAGTTTTAAGATAAGGCTATACATGTCTCGTAGCCTCGATCGGTCTGAATGCGTTGATATAACGAATAGGGTAGATCACACTCAAAAAGTTAAGGATGTATATCACAGCTACGTTCCAGAAGATAGTAAAAAGATCAAAACTAAATGGCAGTTCATCCGAGATGATGCCATACTCTTTATAGGTCTCGCTCATCCCCTCGATCACGATGGGGTAAAGACTGAAGTAGTACGCTATGTAAGCGCCTATGGGTGTTGCCAGTACGATTGCAAGTGTAGAGAGGATGAATATCTCATAGATCAGCAGGGTTCTGATGTTCGAACGCGACAGCCCAATGCATCGTAGTGTCCCAAACTCTTTGACACGTGAGCTGACATTGATAAAACCAAAGATCATGATGACAAAAAAGATGACTACAAAAAAGAGACTCATGGAGATATAACCGAAGACACTGTCTACCTGCATCGCCTCTACCATAGCCTTCATCAAGGTCTTCCAGGTGAGTACTTCCACATCATCAGATAAAAGCGCTTCTATCCGGGTTTGTATGACATCCACTTCTCCCAGATCATCGACATCTATGGTGATATAGGAGGCCAGCCCCTGAGCATACATCAGTTCATCAAAATAAGTCCGGGTGATAAAAGAGGCAGATGAGTCAAACTCGAACGAACCTGTTTTAAAGAC
>JADGEC010000178.1 GCA_016744575.1 Sulfurimonadaceae bacterium
AATAATGAGAAAGAGACGTTGATCGAGATGCTTGAAGACAAAGAGCTACCTATAGAACAGGTCAAGAGCATCTACTTTGCCTTTAGAGATGATAGAGAGCTCGTTGGACAGGCAGCTATGAACCTCTCCCTGCGTACCTCCGTTTACGATCGCGATAAAGAGCAGAGTGACACGATGGTCGAGTTACTGATAGATATAGCTACAAATCCTGTGGATATGGGAGCACGCTGGGCCGTTGCAAAAAACCCACATACACCAGTAAAGGTCCTTCGTCTTCTAGCTACAGACGAAGTAAACCTGGTACGGGCACTTGTCGCGACCAATCCATCTACTCCATCAGATGTCCTGGAGAAGTTTTTCAGTGATGAGAAGATCGTACGCGATGGACTCTCCGGAAATCCAGGGACTCCAGCAAAACTTCTAAAGATACTAGCAGATGACAGCGACAAGATGGTACGGATGCGTCTTGCAGAGAACCACGATGCACCCGCAAATATCATCAGTATTCTTATAACAGACGGTGATCCCGATGTCGCCAAAGCAGCAGAGATGAACCTGGAAAGACGTACATGAAAAAACGACGATATGAGAGTGAACGAAGTAAGTTCACTGCACTCGAGAACCACTTTCTAAACACTTTTTTCTCAGGTCTCTATTTCTCATCTGCAGACCTCATAGCCATTGGTAAGAAAGTCGATCTGCCTATGCACATGAACTCACGCGAACGGCTCATCAAAGACCTGCTCAACAAAAGCCATGAAGCGGGAAACCTTCCACAGGTCATCGTACTTCTCAACGCGATGATTGATGAACGTATTACCAAATATCATCGACTCAGCCTTGATTATCCGGGCGCCCGTGAGCCCTTGGCAAAACTAGCACAAAAAGCGACCGGGACAAAAAACCTACTCGCACGTGAAGCAAGGGGGAACCCATATGAATAGTAAAGAACTGACAGAGGCACTGGAAGGTATGCAATATCCGGGTATCTCTCGGACACTTGGAGAGCTTAATCTAATAAGTTCTGCAAAAGTAACGGATAATAGAGCCAAGATAGAACTACTGACAGTAAGCGATGACTCTTACCTTACACTGCGTAGTGCTCTCGAAGAGCGCTTTTCCGGCAGCTTCAGTGCACTTGATATCTCCAAAAAACAGCTGGCACAAAAAGACAGTAACTATGGAAGTGCCGCACAACCAAACAATCGGGCTCCTTATACAAAGAATGTGATAGCTGTGACGAGCGGAAAAGGTGGTGTCGGCAAAAGTACGGTCTCGGTCAACCTGGCTATAGCTTTAGCCCAAAAAGGCTATAAAGTGGGGCTATTGGATGCTGATGTCTATGGTCCAAACATACCCCGCATGACTCAGACTGACCTAGAGCGTATAAAATGGAATGATGACAACCAGATCATCCCATCTGAGAACTATGGTCTAAAGATCATGAGTGTCGCACTAACGACACCGACTATGGACACACCCCTTGTCTGGCGCTCTTCTGTAGCCGTCAGCGCGCTTTTACAGTTTCTAGAGGATGTCGCATGGGGTGAACTAGATTTCATGGTGATCGACATGCCTCCTGGAACAGGTGACATCCAACTGACTATGGCTGAAGAACTTCCTATAACGGCCGCTGTACTTGTCACCACACCACAAACGGTCTCTACTGACGATGTAAGCCGTGCGATCATGATGTTTAAAGACATCAAGGTCCCTATGGCAGGAATAGTCGAGAACATGAGTCATTTCATCGCTCCCGATACTGGGACACGCTACGATATCTTCGGCAGCGGAGGTGGTAAGAGGATCGCCAATAAATACAAGATACCTATGCTCGGACAGATCCCTCTTGATATGCAGATAAGAGAAGGCTCTGACCAGGGTCTTCCTCCCGTAGCTAAGGGCACTGACAAACAAAAAGAGTATTACCGCTCCATTGTCACCAATATGCTAAATAATATCGATTTTAACTGATATTCCCTTTTATGTGCTCGTAGAGATACGAGTATATACTTCCTCCCATCTACTCCACGTACGACTTCAAAGAACATCCTATTGATCGATCCCATATTTAGTATATTGGTGACGATGTAATACATATAGTCTATAAAGGGGCGTTCAAATAAGTGGTGAGGGGTCAGTAAAGTGTGTTCGAAGTCGAATCAGCTGCCAAAAGGCAACTGAGTGAGGTGTTTATTTAAATGGTTTTTTCAGATCTTTCTCAATAGCACCAGGTACTGTTGCGATCTTAGTAAACTCGGACATAGTCAGTAATGGATAACTGATAGCTATGTAGTACTTAGGATCAAGTATCTTCGCTTTGCCATCTTCGATCATGATAGTATAAGGTAGAAGCTGTGCATTGTTCTTACCTATCTTTTTGGTGAACTTAGCTGTCTTTTTACCCAGCTTGTAACCTACTAGGTAACGGTTATCAGCTAATCTCATCTCAAATAGGAAGTTCTTCCCCTTTTTGGCTTTTTTAGCTTTTTCGACCAGTTCAGAACACTTGCCTTTACCTACTTCTATCATATCGTCATAGTAAGGCATACCCATCATGAAATGGAATCCGGAGATCTCATCAGCCGCAAGTCTGTCTTTAGTGTCTTCAGTATCACCAAATGCTTTTTTAAGTGCTGCTGTCACTGCTGTCGAAGTCGCTTCGTTGTAGTCGTCTTGTAATAAAGCTTTTCCAAAATAGATCGGATTATCAATACTGACTAGTTCATTCTCATCATCGACAAGTAAGCGTAAGATAGCGGCAAAAGCCCGGCTCTTCTTGTTGGCATCTTGTTTCAGGGCATCATTGGTAAAGACAACCGCGGTCTGCTTACCTTTTTTATCCAGCTTATACTGTGAGACGACATCAAAACCGGCATCTTTCAGTTTAGCAGACGCGTCGTCAACACTCATATGTCCGGTTGTAAAATACGCTGAGATCTCATCATCAGCAGCAGCTAATGGGTTAGC
This sequence comes from Sulfurimonadaceae bacterium, assembly GCA_016744575.1. Lineage (GTDB taxonomy): Bacteria > Campylobacterota > Campylobacteria > Campylobacterales > Sulfurimonadaceae > BB26. The sequence goes on from JADGEC010000178.1 coordinate 2,971, forward strand.
CGCTACCATGAAGAAAGAGAGTAAAAGGAAAGTAAATAATCTTTTCATATCTCTTTAGCTCCAAGTTCTTTCATAGTAGAGATGATCTCTTTGTCAAGTTCGTGGATATCTTTTACTTTAACCGGGTCTTTAATACCCAAGACTGAGATCCAGTTCTCAAGTTTAGGCATACCTATGACCAATGTATTGCTGTCTTTTTTGATATACATGTACATTGAACAAGGAGCAAATACACCTGCATCTGGACGGCCTTTGTTAAAAACGTTATAAGAGAACGTAAAGTGACAGAGAGAATAGACAAAATAGGCGTCAAACTCATCAAAATCAGCTTCCATATCATCATAGGCCTCTTTAAAGTTCTTGTAGCCGGCGATGATGTACTGCTTCTCCTCAAATGCTTCTTCAAAACCTTCCTGGAACTCATCGATGAAGTCATCAAGGTCCTCAGGACGTTCAAACTCATACTCAAAATCGATCATAGGGTCTTCTGTCAATTTATCGAATTGACTGAACTCGACCTTTCCACCGATCTCTTTTTGGACCATATCATCAAGTGCAGGGAACATAGCTGCGAACTCTTTACGGATCGCTTCGTCTTTAACACCTACGATATCTAGCATAGTCTCTGGAACGATATGACCTACATAGGTCTTATCAATACCTGTCTCTTTGTAGATGTGCAAGTTAAATGGAGAAAAACCACCCAGCTCCGGAGCTTTTATAAGCAGTTCACGTAACTTCTCATCATTTGCGACTGAGAAAAAGCCAAGATTGTCTATGGTCTTCTTGTAATCAGGATCGTAAGCAGCATTTGCCTCTCCATCGACCTCTTTTGCACCATACTTACTTTTGTATGCGTCATTGATTCGTTCATGCGGATCAGAAAGGATGAAACCGATTGTCTCAGTCTTCTCATTGACCATGGTGTTAAATATCTCTTCCTTATCACCTTCGGTGACATTGAAACGAATACCCTGCGCTCCAAAAGCCATAGAGGCTGCTAATGAAAGCGCAGCTGTTCCCATCAATAATCTGTTCATCATATCATCTCCTGTTTCTGTGATCTTCACATTAGTGTCTCATGAAAAATCTTCGTATTTTAGCACGATCGTTTAAAGTTTAACTTTAGGCTTCTTCTTATACGATAGATAAAAGAATCAGATATAACTCTTATAAATATCAATAGACTTTCTTCGTGAATAGAAGAGAGATTAAAACATATTATTGTGTAGGTATCGTATTTATGATCAAAGACAAATGTTTTAGAAGCAGGTGACATTTGCTAGAGCGAGAGCGAAGCGATAGGCAACGATATGCCATAGAAGAGGTGACCGACGTCACGTCTTCTATGGATAAAGTGATATAGATAGC
>JADGEC010000179.1 GCA_016744575.1 Sulfurimonadaceae bacterium
ATCATAGCAGGCAGTTCATTGAAAGACGAAGGTACATGGATACCCGCTTCAGCCATTGCTCTATTCTTATACTCTGCAGTCTCAGACTCAGCATTTGCAGATGCACCTGCATGACCAAACTGAACACCAGAATCGTAATACTTAGCGATCGTACCGATACACCATGCGATGACTGGTTTAGTGATAGCACCTGATTTGATGGCATCGATGACTTTGTACTCTTCAGTACCACCGACCTCACCAAGAAGGATCATATATTTGACTTCTGGGTTTTTTTCCATTCTAAGGAGGTTATCGATGAAGACTGAACCAACAAATCTGTCACCACCAATAGCAACACCCTCAGCAATACCATCAGCATTGATAGCGATTATGTTGGAAAGCTCATTGAAAAGTCCACCAGAACGAGTCACAAGTCCACATGAACCTGCACGGTGCAGCTTAGACTGAACGATATTTGTGATAGTACCGCCAATATTTGCGACTTTAAACGCACCTGGAGTGATCGCACCGACAGTCGCAGGCCCAATAACAGTGACGTTTTGCTCACGAGCAAACTCATTCATAGCACGAGCTAAACGCTCAGGGATACCTTCTGCGGTGATCATCATCGATGAGAAACCACCAATATCAAGTGCTTCCATAGTCACTTCATAAGCAGTTCTAAATGATGCAAAGTTCAAAAGGACATCAGCTTGAGGCTGAGCAGCTTTTGCCTTGGCAGTCGTCTTGAAAAGAGGGATCATGATCTCATCAGGTCCGAAGAAGAACTTTTCAAATTTATTCCCACTTGTAGGTGCGACGATCGCAGCTACTGAGGGAGTCTCTCTTTGAATGGTATAGTCATAGTCCAACATTCTCTGGATAGCAGTCTTGTTGTTATTCCAAAAAATCGCTTGTGTGTCTTTTGTATATAGTTGTTCCATATCTTCTCCTTACTTCTCTAATGCCATACGCACAATGTCTGTGACGTGCGTCTCTGGTCCATAGACTTCGATGTATAGACCTAATCTATCCGCAGCTTCCTTGATGTCTACCAGACCTTTTTCATAGTTTGGTCCACCACGGCGTACATAGATCTTAAGATCGATCGCTTTCATCTTGTCAGCATATACTTCAAATGCCTGGATGATACCTGTGAATGTCTTAGCGACATCAGTAAAGTTAGCAATAGCTCCACCGATTATCATGACTTTTCCACGTCCCTGAGCATCTGGCTCTCTTGTCATAAGATCTAAAAGAGTCTCAGCATAAAACCTTGTCTCTCCAGTCGTTGGACCACCAGAGTACTCACCGTAGTTGGCCAGGTCTTCAATACCTGCCATGTCAGCGATAGTATCAGCATAGACGACTGACGCACCACCACCGGCGACCATCGTCCAGATACGAGCTTCTGGTTTAAGCAGAGTAAGCTTTAAAGAAGCACCCGTCTTAGCATCAGCTTCTTCAATTGCTTCGACTTCCGGAGACTTAGCTTCCATACCAAATGAAGTCGGATACTCGATATCACCCCACTCCTCTACCATCATGAAACCGGCAGTATCATCAAGTTTAGCGACCATGTCTAATAGTTCGATCTTATTACCTTGCATGACAAACGGATTGATCTCAAGGTATGCGAAGTTCAACTCACGATAAGCTTTGAAGAAACCGATAGCGAACTCAGCATAGGCTGCCTTGTCTTTTTCAGCTACATCGGTAGGGACATGGGCTTTGATCTTATTAGCGATCTGCTCTTCAGTGTCAGTGATAGCAAAAGCCACTTCATTGACTTTCTCATCCCAACCTTCTTCGACTTCCATCCCGCCTTCAGCAGACATATAAAGCATATCCATATCACCAACGACAGTCGCAGAGATATAATACTCTTCAGACTGCTCATGAGGAGTGAATGGCTCGACAACGAAATGAGTCAGCATATCGACAGATGGTTCACCTGTAGGCTTATCACCATCAAATGAAAAATAGACTGTTTGCTCTGAACTTGATTTCTCATCGATCCATGAAGTGGCTTTTGCCAAAGAGACATCACCAGGTTTAGCATCTCTAAAAAGGACTAGGTCATTTTTACCGCGCTTACCAAACAGCATATCTGGTTTAGCGACCAACGTTTTCTGATTTAACCAAGTCTTAGTCTTTGCAGACTCCATCAGCTCTGATCCGTTCTGGACCATCACTGTTTCATATGCATATGTAAATTCTGGAAAGTACTTATCCCAATGCTTAGCCAAAATTGACTTCGCATCAAATTCTCTAATCGCTTTTTGAGCCATTGCAACTCCTTCAAAATTGTTTTGAGGGATTATAGCACGGTTATTCTACAGCATATCTTCAGCAAATATAAAGCTAGCGATCTAGTTGATGCATGGGTAATTTTGAAACATATCTCTCATAGACGGGAATACCCCTGTAACGTATCGTAACAGGTATGGCTTCTGCATCATAGATTGGTCTCAAAAGATACCGAGAACACTTACTTACACCATAAAACTGGAGTCGTAACTGCATCTTCTTGTTGTCTGCATCAATACAGCTGACACTATTCTCATGCAGTAGCACAGCCACCTCTTTTGCCACATGGTGGTCATAGGCAAAATGTTTTGATGGTCTCTCAATAAACTGATATAACTCTCTATTAAACATGACGATGACAGCATTTATCACAAGAAGTGCCAGTGATATACTAAAAAGAGCTCTGTATTTTCCCCTAAAGATCGAGAGACGAACCCGATAGGAGTTGAGAAATGTCTGAGCCGCCAGAGGCATTGCCAAGATGAGATAGGGAGCAAAGTACTGTATGGCTATCTGCTGACGTAGTGAGAGTAGAAGTGAAGTCACTAGTACGATCGAAGAGAGGTACCAGAGGATATCCTGTCGTTTTGTGACAAACCAGCGGTAGAGTACATAAAAAAGATAGATAAAGATGATGGGGGAGAAGATGGCAGCATAAAGTGCCAATGCATCGAGAAAGTGCCCCTTGGGAACGCCAAAATCATCAAACCCATACAGTAAGAACGCTGAGATGAGCAACACTACGTTTAAAAGTGCCAGTACGGTATCTTTTGTCTTCGCCCCATAGATAAAGAGACCAAAGAATAAAAAGGCAAAGGCAAAGTCTACGAATAAAAAGCTCACTAGCAGCGTATACTGTACGACTACAGAGTATCTTCTACTGTATATAAAGAGTAACAGTAACATGATGATCATACCACTCTCATCTACCAAAAGAGCTGCACTGTTGATCCCTGGCAGTAGCATATAGATCGCGACAAGCCACAAACGATCTCTATCGTATTTAAGATAAGGCTTCGAGATACTGTACAACAAGAGAACCGATATGAGGTGCATAAGGACCATTGGAAGACGAAGGGCGATATCATTGTGACCAAAAAGATCTAACGAAGTAGCGATGATGTAGTGTAAGACGGTAGAAGCGTCGTAAAGTATCTTAGCCTCATAGTAACTGATAGAGAGTGTGCTGCTCTCGAAAAAGAGGATCAGCGCATCTACTCCCAGAAAGAGAAGGAGGATCAGACGGTGGTTCATAGTCTTAGGAAATTGTTCAATATCTCATGACCGAACTCACTCATGATGGATTCCGGATGAAACTGCACCCCATATAGAGGCTTGTCTTTGATCTGAAAGGCCATGATCTCATTATCATCCTCACTGTAAGCTGTCGGGACGATAGTCTCAGGAAGGGACCCCTGCTCGACGATGAGAGAGTGGTATCTCGTCGCGGTGAATATCTCAGGGATCTTGTCGAAGATCGCACACTGTCCCTGACGCTGGACTTGCGATGTCTTACCATGCATCATGTTCTTCGCACGTACTATGTTCCCACCATAGACCTGTGCGATACTCTGGTGTCCCAGGCAGATGCCCAGAATAGGCAACGTGTCCTTAAAGCGGTCGATGACTTCAAGAGAGATACCCGCATCATCAGGAGTAGCCGGCCCCGGAGAGATTATGATCTTTTCCGGTCGTAAAGCTTTGATCTCATCAATACTCATCTCATCATTACGAATGACTTTAAGGTCTGCACCGAGTTCCAGACAATACTGGACGATGTTATAAGTGAAACTATCATAATTATCGATCATCAATACCACAAGGTGTTCCTCATCTTAAAGCGCCCTCTTTCAGATAGATACCTGAAAAATAGGAAGCATGAAATATTTTTCTGACCAGCTTTATGGTCTGATCAGCATCTTACATAAAGAGCAGATGCATCTTATGAAGGGATTATAGCAAATTCCGTTGTATTTATCCCGGAGCTCTGCCTTGAAGTAAAAGTGTTGATAGTATCTATATATGTGATAGAGAT
>JADGEC010000056.1 GCA_016744575.1 Sulfurimonadaceae bacterium
TTCAATGTCTTCAATCATTTTTTTGCGATGTGAAGAAATTTTTGTATTATAAATAGTGATTAGTCCAGTAGTGCTTGTTAATAACATCTGTATTTGTTCTAATTCCTTGGAGATTTGGACCAGTCTGTCATACTTGCTTTGATTATATCTATAATACATCATTTCAATATATTTTTCTTTTTGTTGCACCCCGTCCAATGTGACATGCTGGGTATTATCTTCTTTGGTTCCAAAATAAACCTTATACACATCTACAAGTCTAAGTTCTTCCTGAAGAAGTAAAAAGTCTTTGGAAAAAGTTATTGTCTTTTCCATTCTCTCAATAAGTGCTACAGCCAAATCAGAAATCAAATCATCTGAGATTTGTACTCCAAAGTCCTTAATCAACAAATCATTGATATGTACTTTGTTTTCATGTAAAAAATCGAAGTAACGGTTCAGAACTTTTACTTCACCTCTATTCTTTTGCATATAAATAAAGTATTCATCAGAAATCAGATACTGCTTCAACAAGGAACTTATTAATAATTGCAGATTTCTTATATTAATTTTTAAGTTATTAATTTTGGAGTTATATAATTTTGTTTCGGATGCAAGCAGAGTATTTAAAGATACTTTTTTTTCATCTAGTGCGGCTACGAGCCTGTCGGCTTCTTCCCAATCATGTCCGCAGGCTGGGCAGTATTGCTTTTCAAGTACTGACTCTTGAAACTTGACAACTAAATCGTTTCTCAAATCAACAAGTTCTCTGATTACTTTATCGCTTTTTGACAAATTGTCTTTGTAACGTTTCACATCGGCAACTTCTTCCATAAAACCTGAAAAGTCAAAATCAATTTTATCTTTGAGAATAGTCAACTTAATATGGCCATCTAAGAGCAAGTCTATGTTCTCTAGGTCAGAAACAATTTTATAGATGACTTTTTTGTCGTTTCCTATTTTGATAATGTCATCAAGATTGTTGGCAAAATGATGTAATCCAATCAAAGCTTTGACTCTTTCAATATTCTGTTTGAAGTAACTGACTTGGTAATACTTAACAGTTTCATTTTTAAATTCAAGAAAACTTATTATTCTATGTAATTCATAGATATATTTGTCTTTTGTATCTATTTCTGAAAAAATCAAATATTCTTTATCCCATGGAAATTCTTGCTCTTTCATAGTATTTTCGAAATGAAATAATCTTTGAAACTCAACGGGCTCTGCCACTTGCACAGATTGTTTAAATCCTTGAGATAAAGACTGTTGCTCTTCTAAAGTTTTTTTCTTGACAGCATCTACTTTTATTTTTAAGACTTTCAATTTTTTAAGTTCATCAGTTTCTTTTTTAATATCAAAAAGTTGTGCGATAAGATCAAGTCTTGCCTTCTCATCTTTTTTCAAAAAATGTGCTGTATCTTCCTGTTGAATATAAAAAAAGTTGTTGTAATACCTTCTCAAGTCTGTTTGATCAATATATGTTTCTAAATCTATTTGAGTAAGTCCAGTCCAAGAACTATCTACAAACTGTTCAAGGTTCCAAAGACTTGAAAAATTCGCAACCTTATTTATACTTTTTCTTTTTTCTGGTGTTAGCGTACGTCTAAATGATACGCGGTGGTTATCATTTGACATCACAAGAGTGATACAGACTTTTTTTGTAGGTACTTTAGCCACAAGGTTATCCGTACTCCCACTAGATTTATCTACCTTAATAAACCTGTCAATATTTCCTGTCAGTACTAATTCCAGTGCGTCAAATATGGTGGTTTTACCATACCCGTTTGGTCCACCTAAAGTAACAAGTCCGCTTGTTCTAAAATTAAGATAGAAGTCATCAAATGTTTTGAAATTTTCAAGACGTAGAGAATCGATTTTATATTTGCTCATCTATTTGCTCCTCAATTAAACCTAATGATTTTAAATCATTAAATGAACTGATTTGTGATACATCAATAACTAAATTACTTATTATGTTGTATAGTGCTTTATTATTTTGATTACTTGTTTCCTCAAGGATGATAGTACTAAGGTTTTCTAGATCAATTTGATGACTTTGTAGACTCAAAAAAGGCAGCTTAATAAATAATCGCGGAAGCAGTGCATATCCACAGACTCTATTTTCTTTTATTGCATCAAAGCATTCTTCAGTGCGCATGATTTTATTGGCCTTCTCCTGTGTATACTGGCCATCAAATAAGGTATGTAGATCATCGACTTCAGAAGAAGTATAAAAGAGAATATTTTTTTTGAATAAATATTTATCTTCTTCTATCTGGTTGATAATATTTTCATTTTGTAGACCTTCATCACAATTTACACATAGAATAAGAGTTGCATTTTTTTCATATGCTTCATTGGAAGCCTCATGTTCTTTGATGATTTCATCTAATTGATTAATGCCTTGACCTTTTAGAGATTGCAAATCTTCTAAAGATAGATTTTCTTTATCTAAAAGAATATAGAAATCACTACTTGCCTCATTCGTATAAAATTGACAAGAATATTCATTGAATTCAATATTATTTTTTGAAAGATTTGAATTTTTAAAAACTGGTTCGAGTACACTTATAAGCATTATGACAACTCCTCTTTTACATCATCGATTTTTTTAATTTGAATTTTTTTAATTTTGTCTATAGCACTTCGACGTTCAATACCAAATAACGAATCAATATCTCTATCACCTACTTCTGTCGAATCACGCGCATCTTTTAATATATCAGTACTTTCAACATCATCTGATATGAATGTGTCAACCTCAAACGCCTGGAGAATCGAATCCAAATTTTTATTTTCAAAGATATTTTTTGCAATATTTGGAATTTCTTTTGAATTATGAATTGTTGTAGGTAAATATAAGGATGATCTTTTATATAAATATTCTTGGGTTTGATATTGTCTATCTAGAATATGAAAAGACCTTACTAAACCATAAATGAGTCCATCTGAATTCATTAAGGTTTCAATCCGATAGTCATAATGTGGTGTTGATTGAAAAATAATGTCATAGATTTCTTTGGCTGATTTTTTTTCGAGAGCTTGTTCAGTTTTATACAAGTGACAATTTATATCACAAGGGTCAATACTACAATTCCTTGAGTTAGAACAATATCGATAAATCATTTCAAAAAGGTTATCTTTCACTTTGATGTGTTCATATTCTTGACTATATGCTTCATAATTATTTTTGAAAATATCTAGTAGAGCATTAAATGGAATTGTTTCATTTTGGCTTCTTATGCCTTTATGCACTTCTAAAATATGTGTGTCGAGTTCATCAAATAATTTAAATCTTACAGCTTTATGCTGATTGGAAGTTGAAGCGCTTGCAATCTCAAAGTTATTTAATATATAAATATTGTCAATTTTCTCGAGTATTAATTGATCAACCTCATCTAAACCACAAGTTTGTTTTCCCGTAGAATATTTATAAATATCTGTTTTATCTAAAGCAGACTGAGAATAACTATTTTTATTTGATTCTTTGAGCTCTTGAAAGTTTTTTGAGGATGTTTTTTCAGTGAAATTCATGTCTGTCCATATATGCAACCAGCCCTCTCTCCCTACATGTCTATCCAGTTTATCAAATATGCCAACAAGCGCAGAATTGTAAACTGTAGGAGAAGTACCACTTGCATATGCTTTTACTTGATGTATTGACTCATAAGAACCATTAATCAATACAGAAAAATCCTCTTGCCATTCCAGCTCTAAAGCATAATGCAAAAAATTAAAATTTGGGTTGATAGAAAACTTCTCTTCAACTATTGCTAATACATGATAAAAAGCCACTTTGCCCTGATAGACATAGCCTGACCAGCTAGGGATTGCACTGTGTGTGTCTTTTGCCATATTATAACTCCAGTACTTTTGTATTTTTATCCAATTTGAACAAAACTAGTCCCATCCCCATTAGGAATAACCTTTATCTGCAAAGGTATCCGCTCTTTCAGTGCTTCCACATGTGAGATGACACCAAGCATCTTTTCACCGCGTTGAAGAAGATTTAAAGTATTAAGCTCTCTCTCAAGACTATCTTCCTCCAACGTCCCAAACCCCTCATCTAAAAAGAGAATCAATGGCTTTTTTTTGGCTTATAAGCTCTGAAAACCCTAAGGCAAGCGCAAGACTTACAATCATGCGGAAGACACGATTGTCGAGCTCACCTTCACCAAATCAGTCAACGCTATAGTGGACAGCATCGCTGTAGATAAATGAGTCAAAGAAAAATAATCAGGACATTAAGTATAAGTCTTAACTCGATTATCTTGACAATTAAAGTAGCTACCGTTGTTAGATATCCATCATTTTTACGATATTTCTTTATGAATAGCCATCTTCATAGCTTCCATCACTTCATGATAAATTACAATTACCATAAACCTAAAACACTTTATAAACATATCACTAACGAATAACAAAATGCGTTATATTTTTTATTCTCTCAATAAGATACAATATAGTTACAAAATGTTACAAATACACACTGTATGTGAATAAAAACCCATGATTGTTCTATGGTTCAGTCGTCACCTTAAACTCTTACAGGCTGGAGACTAGGTGTCAACTAATTCCTATGACTCACAACTCTACCACCCTTTCAAATATCTCCTTGAGCTCACGCTCATACGAGATCAGAAATATCGGCCATACTGCTCTTTGATACTATAAAAAGTTTCCATGATCTCCCATACGTCGCTCCTCACCCTGAGAGCTGAAGAGCTCATCAAAGGCCAAACAGCCTACTCCGCCGCTGCCGCTGAGTTTACTTAGCGTCTTGGAAATAGCTATACACAGGACAAGGTTGACGAGGTCAACTTCTCCTCCGCTGAAACAGTCGATACTGTAATGGCAGATACCAATTACTTGATGTTCATCACCACATGAGATGACATGGATATCTAACGCTTTTAAAAGTTGTTTTGATGCTTTCAATGTTTCTATTGAGTCATGATTACCGGCAGTGATAATAATATTTTCACATGAAGAAAAGGCGAGTTTTGTAAGAAAGTTGTAATAGCGTTCTAACGCATAGTTGGGTGGAGTCCCCGTATCAAAAATATCCCCTGCGACAATAAGGACATTGATATGCTCTTGTTCGATGGTCTGAAGAAGCCAAGTCAAAAATGTATGATGTTCGACTTCACGACTTTTACCCATAAAGCTTTGACCTAAGTGCCAGTCTGAAGTATGTAAGACTTTCAACTTCATCTCTTTTCAAAAAATACAAATTATTATAAGTTTATATATATTATCTATAGTAGTGGATTATTTTAGTACAAGGACAGATATTCTTTCTAGTAATTAACAGATGTATAGAAAAAGAAAACTTTACAACATAAAACTGCTGATCACGCAAGAGAGCAATATAGACTAGAACGAATTTACTATGGGGATCAGCTATAGAAAATCAACAAGCTACTCGTGTGATGACTAGATTAGTCAAAATAAAGCGCTCTCAACCAAACAGTATACTGCCACCATGTATGCTTGTGAAGGTCAAACGACTTTTACATAAAAACCAAGATATTTCAGTTTAAAGGCATTACAAATACCAACAACTTGCCTAGAAGAAAAAGCTCTTTCTGTTATAGTACTATAAACATAAAAAGTCATCTTCACTACCAAGGCGAACTAGATGCAAAACAGACTGCTGACATTAGACCTCTACCGCGCCCTTGCTGTGGTCTTGATGGTGCTCTTTCACTTTACCTACGATCTTCATCTCTTTGGCTTCATCGAAACAGATACGACTCAGGTGCCGTTTTGGGTCCATCTTCGTACTTTTATCGTGACACTGTTCATGTCGGCAGTGGGTATGAGTCTCTATCTTGTCTATGCGAACAGATACGACAGACACAAGCATATGAGACGTCTGGGCCTTTTGGCTGTGGCATCAGCTGTCATCTCTATTGGCACCTATATCATCTTTCCCAACTCATGGATCTATTTCGGTGTCTTGCATATGATATTTGTCGCATCACTTATCGGTCCAATTTTTACCCGCATACCAAATATTTCTGGAGCTTTGGGTGTTTTCATCATCACTATTTATAGTACCGAACTGCTCACTATGCAAAAACTCTTGGAGCCACTTCGACTACCTCTGGACTTACTCCCACATCACACCGAAGACCTCGCTCCGTTCATCCCATGGTTTGGTGTAGTCCTGATGGGGATCTTCATCATGCACCAGGGCTGGTTGCAAAAGATCATACTTCCAAAGACAAAGGTCACTGAGAGCATCACCTGGTTAGGACAGCATAGTCTGGCTATCTACCTCATCCACCAGCCCCTTCTGTTTGCCATCTTACTTCCCTTATCCTATATCACTGCATCAGGATAATATAACCGTTAAAATATGTTATAATAAACACTAAATCTACCTCAAAAGGGATAGAACAGTGCCAAACAGTCATATAGAAGAGTACTTAAGATTTCATCTCTCTCTACCGGAATCTACCGGCTTTGCCGTGATGCTGACCGGAGGAAAAGGCAGCGGTAAGACATGGTTTGTCAAAAAGTTCTTCGAGGAGTATACGGATAGACAAGTCAAAGTCCTCCATGCCTCTTTATACGGTGTGACATCCCTGAATGAGATCGATGACCAGATCTATCATCAACTCAAAGTCGACTTTGATACCCATCGCTCAGACAGAAGAAGACTCCGTAGCACTATCACTGAGATACTGGAAAATGATCGCGCCGGCACCTATATCCTTGTCTTTGATGATATGGAGAGAAGTACCTTGGCGACAAAAAGCCTGCTTGGTTATATACACGCTTTTGTCGAACAGGAGGGGCTAAGATCTATCATCATCGCAAACTGTGATGAGTTGGACAGAGAACTTCATGCAGAACTCAACGAAAAACTCGTCGGCAAAAGCCTGCAAGTAGAGAACGATATCTCCTCTGCTTTTGATTCGTTCATAAAAAAGATGTCGACAGATTCTTCACGATGGATCATCAATACACGCAAAGAACTCATACTCGACCTGTTTCATAAAGCCGGCTATGGTGATCTCAGACATCTCTATCAGACACTGCTGGACCTTGAGTACTTTCTAAAGGATTTCCCAAACAAGTTCCTCGTCATCAAGGAGATCATGAAAGAGGTGATAGAACTCTTTTGTGTCTTCTCCTTTGAGCTAAAAAGTGGGACTATTCAGGCAGCCGATCTGAGACAGATGGATTATCTCTCACTAGATCAGTCTTACATGGATGCTAATGAGTATGGGCAGGACACTATGAACAACCCTATGCTCAAGGTCGCTGAGAAGTACTCTATCTTGTATGACGTCGTCTTATCACCAGTACTCTGGAGTGACCATTTCAGTAAAGGCCATATGGATAGAGAACAACTGACAAAGAGTCTCGATAGCTGTAAATATCTCCTTGATGATGTATCACCAGCCTGGCAAAGACTATGGCACTACAAAGATCTTGAAGAGGATGAGTATGAGGTCCTGCTCTCTATCGTCAAAGAGCAGTGGGAAGATGCTGAGTTCGATGCTTTTGGAGAGATACTGCATGTCATCGGTATGTTTCTTTTCTTCTCCTCATTGGGTATCTATAAAAAGAGTGGTCCTGTTATCATCGAAGAGTCTAAAGCCTACATAGATAAGAAAAAAGAAAAGGCACTTTGGCATCATGGGCAGAGAGATCTATTAGAGTTCGATCTGGGAAGCAGCTGGGAGCAACTGGGTTTCCTTGGTGCCAAAAGCAGCGAGTTTCAGGAGATACGTCACTACTTCAAGGAGCAGTTCGAATCATATCTTGCAGAAGATCTCGCTCAAGACACTCAGGCATTGATAGCACTGATGATAGAAGACCCAGAGGACCTTTCCAGTGAGTCACTATCGCAAAGTCCGACACGACAGCGTCTTTATGACAGGCCCCTCTTTTATGCCGTCGATGTAGAGAGTTTCTTTAAGATATTTCTAGACTTGCGTAATAAGACCAAACAACAAGTCATCGCTATATTTGCTCACAGGTATGAACAGCCCTATCTGGCAGAAGCCCTTGTCGATGAACTGCCTTTCCTCGTATCGTTTGCAGAGAGGCTGACCGAGGAGTCAGATAGGCAAGAGGGACGATTAAGCGGTCATCTACTCGCAGATATCAGACTTACTATTGATGAAGCCATAACATTGATAAACGAAGCAGAGCTGTCTCTTAAAGAGAAAAAATCCGAACAAAAGTATTTATAAAGATCGAGCTCTAGTTAAGTCGTATAGTATGTGGGTTGATTAGAAAGGGAGAGGGTGAACCGGCCTAAGCCAGTTCAAAAAGTGTTAGGCCTTACGTGCGGCTTTTATCTTGCCATAAAGATAGAACGGGTTAAACATGACTTTAGCTACTTTTTTAGCGTTCTCACGAAGTGAGATCGCATCAAAAGCTTTTTTTGTCACTGGTCCGGTCAAAGGCATCTTAGTCCCTATCGCGTAAGCCGAGTCGATCAGCTTGTCATATACTTTTTCTACTTTTTGGTCCATATCCACTGATTTGTTTTCTGTTTCACTCATAATTGATCCTTAATATTTTATTTCCCGGAGATTATATCTAATATAAGTTTATGTGAATATTAAGTATCAATTCTTATTATAAAAAGCTTTAAAACAGCTCAAAAAATATGCTAATAATATGTAGTTTTGAGCTAAAGTCCTCAAAACTGTGTGAACCGCCCTCATCAATGATCGTCTTTACTTTCGGCAGTCTTGCTACAGCCTCTCTATGATCGAGTGTCTCATCGCCACTTTGGACCAAAAGCATGATATTTTTTTGAGAACTAAGATGCGAGACCTCATACTGCTTCAACATCTCTACATGTTCCTCACTCCACATAAAGCTACTCTCATCATAGAAATTACGAGCCTGACCTGTCCATAAGGCCAGTGTCTTATAGGGATAGATAGAAGGATTAAGAAGCACCACCTTGAGATCAAAGCGCTCAGCAAGGTATAAAGCATAATAGCCGCCCAAAGAGGAACCGATAAGATAGACCTCTTCGTTCTCTTTACATAGTCTGATCAGTTCGGTCAAGGTCTGTATCGCCAGTTCAGGTACATAGGAAAGCGACGGGGCCAAGACCCGTTCTTCTTTAAAGTAGTCTCGTACTATCTTCGCTTTGACACCCTCCCCGCTTCCGCCAAATCCATGGATATAGATGATCATCACTTCCCTTTATAGATAATGTGAGAAGATTGTATCACACCGCCAAAAAGTCTTCAAGCAGTTGGTGCTTAGGAAACTTATCGATTATCTGTTAAAATGCCGAAAAACATATTTGGATAAAAATGGAATTCACCCTCGAAGCGACCAGCGGTAAGGCACGAGCCTGTACGATAAAGACAGCTCACTCGACGATCGAGACACCCGTGTTCATGCCGGTAGGCACGGTCGGTACAGTCAAAGCAGTCGATATGATCGATATGACTGAGATACTCGGTTCAAAGATCATTCTCGCCAACACCTACCACATGTACCTGCGTCCAGGACAGAAGACGGTGGCAGAGATGGGTAAGCTGCATGGCTTCACGACCTACCCCAACAGTTTTCTGACTGACAGCGGTGGTTTTCAGGCGTTTAGTCTCAGCGACATCTCCAAGACCAGTGAGAACGGGATAGAGTTTAAAAGCCATATAGATGGGTCCATGCACTTCTTTACTCCAACAAAGGTCATCGATATCCAAAACGATCTTGGCAGCGATATCATGATGATCCTCGATGACTTAGTCGCCTTGCCTGCTACCCAAGAACGGATCAAGAGCTCCATCGAACGTACTACCCGCTGGGCCGAAGAGTCCATCGACTATCATCGTTCACAGCAGAAAAAAGGGATAGGTATCGATCAGAACATCTTTGCCATCATCCAGGGTGGTACAGATAAAGCCTTTCGGACCAAATCTGCCACTGAACTCTGCAGTCTTGACTATGATGGTTTTGCCATCGGCGGTCTCTCTGTCGGTGAACTAAACAATGAGATGTACGACACCGTCGAGCACACGACGCAGTATATGCCAGAAGATAAACCTCGCTATCTTATGGGTGTCGGGACACCTGAGGACCTCATAGAGAACATCGAACGCGGCATTGATATGTTTGACTGTGTCATGCCTACTAGAAATGCCAGAAACGGCACCCTCTTCACCAGCTTTGGCAGGATAAATATTCGCGGGGCCAAGTTTAAACTAGACGGTGACCCGATCGATCCCGAATGTGACTGTTATACCTGTAAACGCTACACACGTTCTTATGTACACCATCTCTTCCGTGCCAAAGAGACCACCTTCTTCCGTCTGGCCACACTGCATAACCTTCACTACTACCTAAACCTGATGAAGCAGGCTCGTCAAGCGATCATTGAAGACCGTTACGCTGAGTTTAAGAAAGAGTTCTACCTCAAACGTGCCAAGTGATAGTAACAGGGTATTGTTGACCCTGTTGCTGTGACACGCCCAGCCTGTTCGACTTACTTAACATTACCCTAACACTTAGATGTTATTGTTATAGTATGTTTATTATATTGACACAGGCGATAAGAGACCAAAGGCTAAATCACTTCAACCACATTAAAAACTCAGGCGACAAACTCGTCATCTCCACATCTTCAACACCACCAGACACCTATCAACTCATCAACGAACTTCTGATGATACTTGAGAGTGTCAATCTAAACTCATATGACTATGACTATGATGACAAGGCTACTACATTGACAATAACCGCTAAAGCAAAGAGTTTTTTGTAAACACCGCCTATACTACGACGATAAACAGACACCTTGCCACTTTGAAGTGCGGTATAATTCCCCAAGATATTTTAATGCTGACTAGGAGTCTGTAGGATTTATCTGATTGAGATGGAAATTTCTCATAATGTGATAGATTTTCTTCAATTTTTTGGCTAATAGCTCCGCTATTTGTCACAAAATAGGGGAAAATATAGCCATTAGGAGGAACTTTTCCGCCAATTGAGCATAGATTCGACAGGCTCCTAACACCTGAAGATACCTACAAGATATCGATTATCAGAAGATAGCCTATGACCAGAGGGATTCCTATGCCAAAAGAGAAGAACAAGATGACACTTGGTGTCAATATAGACCATATCGCCGTACTGCGAGAAGCAAGAAAGATCAATGATCCCGACCCCCTGATGGCACTGGCGATCTGTGCACAAAACGGTGCGGACCAGATAACCATCCATCTGCGTGAGGACCGTAGGCATATCCATGATGAGGATGCCCGAAAGATCATTCAGAACTCTCCTCTTCCTGTCAATCTGGAGTGCTCCATCAATCAAGAGATGATCGACATCGCCTGCAAGCTACAGCCCCATCGTGTCACCCTTGTACCGGAGAAGCGTGAAGAGGTCACGACTGAAGGTGGCCTCGATGTCATCGGGCAGGCTGCAGCCATCAGCGATGCTATCGAGCAGCTACATGACTCGATGATCCCCGTATCACTCTTTATCGACCCGACGATCGAGTCCGTTACTATGAGTAAAGAGATGAATGCTGAGATGGTCGAACTACATACCGGTTCCTATGCCAATCTTTATGCCATGCTCAACTCCTCACTTCCCTACACACATCACAGTATTTTTGGACTGGACCTTCCACGACACGAGCTTCAGGTACGCATAGAGAACGCTGTCGAGATGCTTGATAGCAGTGCTAAAAAAGCTAAAGACATCGGTCTTGAAGTCGCTGCAGGTCACGGACTCAATTACCTCAATCTAAGCCCTATCCTTGAAATAGATGAGATCATCGAACTTAACATCGGACAGAGTATCATCGCCAGATCGGTCTTCACCGGACTGGCAGAAGCCGTTAGCGACATGAAACGGTTGTGTGTCAGATGATCCGATGAAGCCAAAGATAGCCATCAGCATCGGTGACATCAACGGCATTGGTATAGCGATCGCCCTTGAAGCACATTTGAGCATCTCTGAGTACTGTCAACCGATATACTGCATCAGTGACACTATGCTGCATCAGGCCGCCACTCTATTACGACTCGCCATACCAGATGACTTTGTCACGGCCGATGTCAAAGGTTACTTTGACATCGAGCCGGGTGTTGTCTCCAGAGCAAGTGGACAGTACAGCTATGGCTCCTTTATGAAAGCTATCACACTTGCCCATGATCGCGAAGTCGATGCTATAACGACCATGCCTATCCATAAAGAGGCCTGGTCCATGGCGGGACTGGACTATGTCGGCCATACCGATCTTTTACGTAAGTATTTTAAAAAAGAGGCGATCATGATGCTCGGTTGTGAGAAGCTCTATGTCGCTCTCTTTACCGAGCATATACCACTGGCGAAAGTACCTCAAAGCATAGAAGAGACGACCCTGACACGTTTTCTACTCGACTTTCAAAGAGAGACGGGTGCGAAGAAGATCGCGGTGCTGGGCCTTAACCCCCATGCCGGAGATAATGGCGTACTCGGTGATGAAGAGAAGATCATCACTAAAGCTATAGAGAACGCAAACGCCTCTCTTAGCCTTTCGATCTTCAACGGTCCCATCGTTCCAGATATTGCCTTTACTCCAGCATTTAGAGATAAGTACACCTATATGGTGGCGATGTATCACGACCAGGGACTGGCTCCGCTTAAGGCACTCTACTTCGATGAGAGTATCAATGTCTCACTGAACCTGCCCATCATCCGCACCTCTGTCGACCATGGGACCGCCTTTGACATCGCCTATAAAGAGAAGCCTAAACAGCTTAGTTATCTTAATGCTATCAAAGCGGCTGTGACATTCACGACACTATCTGTTTAGATTATATTTACCTCTCTGACCTATACTGTGCCTTATCAAATGACCCCATGTAGAGATGCACGGGGCTACGACAAGGAACATCATGAAAAGCACTATCTTACTTTCGACACTCCTGGCCATAAGCTTGAGTGCGACTGCCATCGACTTCAAACAAGCTCCAGCTGATCCAAAGCGTGTTCTGCCAAGTGACAAAGGCACTATACTCTCCTACCATGATGCTATTAAGAACAGTATAGGTTCCATCGTACACATAGCTACCACACAGCGTGATGTCGACAAGATGATGAACAAGATGCACCCGTACCTTGAACAGTTCTTCGGTCCGCAATACACTCCAAAAAAAGCACCCAAGCGTCACGGTCTCGGCTCGGGTGTCATCGTCAGTGCAGATGGCTTCATCATCACCAACAACCATGTCATCGAGGATTCCGCTGAGATCATCGTCAACCTTCCAGGCCACTCGAAAGAGTACAAAGCCAAACTCATCGGTAATGACCCAAAATCTGACATCGCTGTCATCAAGATAGAAGCAGAGGGACTCAAACCTGCTATGCTCGGAAGTTCATCAGACTTGCAGGTCGGTGATGTGGTCTTTGCCATCGGAAACCCTTTCGGTATAGGCCAGAGTGTCACACAGGGCATCATCTCTGCCAACCATAAGAACAGCGTCGGTATCAATGAGTATGAGAACTTCATCCAGACCGACGCTTCCATCAACCCAGGTAACTCCGGCGGTGCACTTGTAGACAGCCGGGGTGCACTTATTGGCATCAACACCGCCATCATCACCCGCAGCGGAGGAAACAATGGCATCGGTTTTGCTATTGAGATCGATATGGTCAAGAACATCGCCCAGCGACTAATGGAAAAAGGGAGCATAGAACGCGGTTTTCTCGGTGTAGGTATAGAGGACCTGACACCAGAACTTCAGAACTTTTACGCAGCAAAAGATGGGGCACTCATCAATGAGGTCTATGCTGATACACCAGCGAAGAAAGCCGGACTCAAACGTGGAGACCTTGTCGTAAAAGTCAATGACAAAAGTGTCAACAGCGCAGCTTCACTTAAAAACCAGATCGGGCTGCAGTCACCAGAAGCTGAGATCACACTGACTTACGAGCGAGAGAAAAAACTGCATACGACCTCTGTCGTGCTTCAAAAGTTAAGTGATGCCGGTCTAAATGGCGGCTCCTCTCTGCTTGATGGTCTTGAGCTTGCCGGACTCGATGATAATGCCCGAAACCTTTACCAGATCCCGGCAAACATAGAAGGCATCCTTATTAGCAAGGTCGCTGAAGAGAGCGAAGCAGCAAAACAGGGACTTCAACAAGGCGACATCATCATCCAGGTAGAGCAGCACTCACCAGACACGATAGAGAGCTTGGAAAAAATACTCAAAGAATACGAAGGCAGCTTTAAACGTATCTATATCAACCGTGGCGGCCGAGTCTTTGTAGTGGCATTGAAATAGGAAGTAGAATTGAAAGTCAAAGCAGGGATCGTATTACGATCTCTGTTTCTTATTACGACAAACGCGTCTTATACTCTTCATAGCCAAACTCACGCACGATATCCAGACTGTTATCTTTCCGCCAGATCGCCAGTGAAGGTAATCTGATACCGTTGAAGGTCGTATTTTTGACAAAAGTGTAATGGATCTGATCTTCAAAGACTATTTTATCCCCGATCTTCAAGACTTCATCAAACGAATAGTCTCCCATCACATCGCCAGCGAGACAGGTATTACCACCAAGCCTGTAAGTAAAATCTTTCTCTCCCGCTTCACCCGCACCTTTCACCTCTGCGCGATAGGGCATTGCCAGAGTATCGGGCATATGTGCCTCTGCTGAAATATCCAAGATGGCTATATCGATGCCATTATGAAAGACATCCAGTACTGTCGCGACCAGTACACCTGTCTGCCATCCTACTGCTTCACCAGGTTCAAGATAGACTTTTATACCATTATGTCGTGTCCTGAAATCACGTATGACTCGGATCAGCCGGTCAACATCATAGTCATTTCGGGTGATGTGATGACCGCCGCCGAAGTTGATGTACTTCATCTCATCGATATAAGGACCAAACTTCTCCTCAAGACTCAAGAGTACCGCTTCAAGTGCATCGACGTTCTGCTCACACAAAGCGTGGAAGTTTAGCCCGTCGAGATCATCAAGCAGAGAAGGATCAAAGTTCTTCAGTGTAGTCCCAAGACGACTATAAAGTGCGCAAGGGTTATAGAGGTCTACCGGAGATGAGGAGACCTCCGGGTTAACACGTAACGAGAGCGAGACTGATGGGTTCAGCGCTTTGACACGAGTAGAAAAGCGTTGAAGTTGTGAAGGGGTATTAAAGACAATATGGTCAGAGATCATCGCGATCTCATCGATATCTTCCTCTTTAAAAGCCGGGGAATAGGTGTGGACCTCTTTGTCCATCTCTTCGCGCGCCAGTCTGGCTTCGTGCAGCCCACTTGCTGTACAGCCATCTAGGTAACTGCCAACAAGGTCAAAAGTCGACCACATCGCAAAACCCTTCAGTGCTAAGATGACCTTGGCACCACTCTCATCACTAACACGTCTTAGAAGCTTGAGGTTCGCTTCAAGCAGCTGCTCTTCACAGACATAACATGGCGTCGGTATCTGCGCTATATCAACGCTGCTCATCGTATTAGCCTTGCTCAATCAAGTTCTATGACCTTCCATGGTAAGCCTTGAACATTCAACTCATCCATGAATGGGTCAGGATCAAACTGCTCCATATTGAACACGCCCTTGCCACTCCAACGATCCTCGAGCATCAATTTGGCGCCGATCATCGCAGGGACCCCTGTCGTATAAGAGACTGCCTGTGACTGCACCTCTTTATAACATGCTTCATGATCACTTATCTGATAGATATAGATCTTACGCTTTTTCCCATCTCTAAGCCCCTCGGCGACGATTCCAATGTTAGTCTTGCCTTTTGTCCGAGGCCCCAGTGAAGCAGGGTCTGGTAGCAGCGTCTTTAAGAACTCCATAGGGACGATCTTCTGCCCCTTATGCTCTACCGCTGCGATGCCAAGCATGCCCACGTTCTCAAGTGCTTTCATATGCATAAGATAACTCTCACCGAAGGTCATAAAGAAACGGATGCGTTTCAAGCCATTGATATGCTTGACCAGTGATTCCATCTCCTCATGATAAAGAAGGTAACTCTCTTTAGGACCGACTTCCGGGTAGTCCCACGACATATGGATCTCCATAGGGTCAGTCTCTATCCACTTGCCCTCTTCCCAATAACGACCCTTAGCACTTACTTCACGAAGGTTTATCTCTGGATTGAAGTTCGTCGCAAACGCGTAGCCATGATCACCCGCATTACAGTCAAGGATATCGATGGTATGGATCTCATCAAAATAGTGTTTCTGCGCATAAGCACAAAAGACATTGGTCACACCGGGATCAAAACCGGAACCGAGCAGTCCCATGATCTCTGCCTCTTTAAAGATATCATCTTTGGCCCACTGCTCTTTATACTCAAACTTTGCTTCATCAGGATGTTCATAATTGGCAGTATCGAGATAAGGAGTATTGGTCTTGACACAGGCATCCATGATGGTCAGATCCTGATAAGGTAGTGCGACATTGATGACGATATCTGCACCAACCTTCTCTATAAGTGCTGCTGTCTCATCCGTATTATCTGCATCGACCTGAGCGATCTCAATAGCACCTTCGTCTAACTGATCGCGGATCTTCTCGCAGCTCTCTATCCGTCTGCTTGCCAGGACGATCTTTGTGAAGACCTCACTGTTCATCACACATTTATGCGTCACTACGCCGCCAACACCACCTGCTCCGATTATCAATACTGTTGCCACATCCACTCCTTTTAAGACGCCAAACGAACAAGTCCGTATGACTACGATATCTCTCGTTAAGAGATCATGCTGGGAGCATGATCTTAGGGAGTAAGGTCACATCAATAGATATGCCTTCTCCAAAACACTATTCGCATCTTATGCTTTCAAATGCCATGGGACACACCTACCCTTGGATCATTCGTCTCAAACAACTCTCAAATATAACTAACTAATCGTTTTTTTGCACTGCTATTTTACCAGATCAAATGCCAATGCAAGTGTACTTAGCCAAATACCACCGGTGAGGATAAGACTGAGAAAGACCAGAGTCGCACCCGCATCTTTAGCTCTTTTTGCCAGGATATGATACTCAGTCGTCACCAGGTCGACAACACGCTCGATCGAAGAGTTTGCCACCTCTGCCATGATGGGGATAAAGAGAGAGAAGCCAAGTATCGCCTTATAGACAAATGCGATGGGTAATAGCCAAGCCACCACTGTCAAGATGACAAACATCAAGACCTGTAACTTGAACGAACTTTCGTTTTTGACCAGTTCGATGAAACCTTCTACTGCGTACCCACCATTTTTAAGAAGAGAGTATTTTGGTTTATTTAGTGCCATTGGTATCCTTTAGATTTTTTATGACTTGTCGGACTTCATCAGCCGTGCTCTGTAAGGGGATGGGAGGAGCAAACGTGATGGTGACTACCCGCCTGAACCATAGGCTTCTAGAAGTATAGTGTGTTTTTGAGCGCGAGAGGTTAGAACCATACATACCATCGATGTAAAATGCGACGATATGCCCATCGTAACTACCTGCGACCAGTTCAAATCCACGATAAAACTTGCCCAGTTCCCCAGTATGGCTTATGGTGCCTTCGGGGAAAAGAGTCACGGTCTCTTTAGCAGCGATAAGCTCTCTTGCTTTTTTAAAAGCGTCTTTTGAGGCTTTTGATGACATGGGAATAGCATTTCCGAGTACCCATAACCAGTGAAGCATAGGCCAATAGTAGATGGAACGTTCCATCATAAAATGCATACGCCGCTCTAGTGGAAACTGCATCAAGACCCAGTCTATCCAGCTTATATGATTACCAAGGAACAGCAATGCTCCCTCTTGAGGAATAGCATCCAGCCCTTTGTAGACTATCTTATAGCGCAGTTTAAAGGCGAGTTCCAAGACCAACCATAAGAACATCCTTAGCTCCTTACGTAGGAGATATACGACAGTCGCTACAGCTACTACAAACAGCATGATAAACAGCGTATAGGCACTAAGACCATAATAAGCAAAAAGTGTCGTCAATCCCAACGAAGCGATCATAAGGATGTTCTGTATGAAATTGTTTCCTGCAAGGATCGTCCCCAGATGAGTTCGCGGTGAGACTTTCTGTATGTACGCGTTCAATGGCACGATCACCATACCAAAGCCTATACCAAAGATCAAGAAGATCAGGGCGATGACCT
Organism: Sulfurimonadaceae bacterium; assembly: GCA_016744575.1. Lineage (GTDB taxonomy): Bacteria > Campylobacterota > Campylobacteria > Campylobacterales > Sulfurimonadaceae > BB26. Next base: position 18,093 of record JADGEC010000056.1, read on the forward strand.
TTATATCCTCTGCACCAAGGAACAGCCCTAGACTCAGAGCGATAAAAAGTGCTCCCATAGGAACAAGTCCGGTATGGATGTAGTGTCTAGAGAGGTAGGCAGCAAGGATCGATCCACTGATGATGCCTATCGCTGAAAGTGCCATGACACCTTGCACTACAAGGGCGTTGTCAATACCCAGTTCACTCTTTGCATAAGCACCGAAGATGCTCAGTATCACCTGCGAAAGTGACCAGAAGATAGCCAGCATGACTATTGAGTAGAGTATCATCGGTTTTCGAGTGATGGTCTTTAGGTTCTTGCGTAGGTAACTGCCGTTTTTATACCTTTTAAACTCAAAACGCTTTTTGACAGGTGCCGCCATCTTGTTTGGCAGTCGAGATACCGAGTAGAGTTCAATAAGCGCACCGAGTACCAACAACCAGCCCAACGGTGCTATCTGCCTGAGTATTTCGGACTCATCACTGTAAGTCGCACTCAAGTTACTCTCAAACAGTGCAGAGTAGACAATGATCCCCGAGAGGATAGCGATCGTAGTAGCCGCCTGAACTGCCGCATTGGCTGAGCTGATATGCTTCTCACCGACGAGCTCTTTGATGTAGCCATACTTTGCCGGTGAGTAGATCGCACTCTGCATCGCCATCAAAAAAGTAAGCGCAAATGCCGCTTGAAACCAACCAAGGTAATAAGTCGCTGTTATCATCAAGGTGATGACTACAGAGAAAAATGCCGTATACTGCATGACTTTATGTTTAGGAAACTTATCGGCTAAAAATCCTGAAGGGGTAAAAAGCATGATAAACGGTAGTAAGATCAATGCATTGACGATCGCAGTCAGGATCATCTGAGTCTGTTCGTCATAGATCTTGAAGACTGTGTTTTGGATGATGATCTTATGACCGAGATCGGTAAAAGCGTTTAAGAACAGGGCCAGGATATAGGGGAAGTAACCCCTGATGGAAGTGATCTTTCTCATGTAGCCAGTGTAGTACTCCACCCTTCATAGATGCCATGTTCACTTGTAACAGCCTTCTGAAGCTCGTTGGTCAGCTCCATCAGACTCTTCGCAGTCAACTCATGTCTCTTAAGCAAGATGACTCCATATGAGAACTCACCCTCCTGGTCGATACTCTCTTTGGCTACGAAGCCTGATGTGCTCAGAGCCTCAGCCACTCTGTCTATCTGCGCTTGCGTCTGACAAAAAAGATAGTGTTCGACCTCGCGAGGCTCTGAGAGATCATCACCGGCAGCCACAAGTTCATCGACGATGATCCGACTCTTTATCTGCTGAAGCATCTGCGCATCAGGATAGAGTTCATGCCGGTAATGGTTCCAGTTCTTATCTTTTGATGTCCCGGTCTCAAAACTGTACTCGCCATGAGCGCTCATCAGTTCAGCAGCACTGTTGGCAAACTTCTTGGCAGTAGGAAGATAGAAGAAGACCTCTAGCCAGCCATCTTGCATCCGAATACCACTGTTGATGGCGTCACGCTGCTCTTTAAGACGTTCGGTCAGATCGTTCTGCAAATGCAGAAGAAGATCGCACTCAGGCGTAGTGCACCAACCAGCCTCATCAGGTGAGTGAAGCTTTATAAAGACCCAACCGAGCCAGGGCCGGTACTCCTGTAGCTCCTCGTCAAGAAGTCCAAGGTCCGTCTCTGTCTTTACTGCTATACCGTCTTCGTTCTCATATGTATAATATTCGATGCCATACCCCAATGTAAATATATCGATATTGTACCCAGAGAAGTATTTTATCTATGTTATGATTGCACACCCAATAGCAAAGATCCCCATGGAAACTCTCTACACCACCATCATCGTCTATATCATCCTTGAACTCTTTGAGATACAGTGGCAAAAAGCCGAGAACATGATGCAGATGTTGATACGGATGCATATAAACTACCAAAAAAGCATCTTATGGTTCTTTGTCCTTCATCCGACGTTCTATTTTGCCATCTGGCTTGCGATGATGACCGACTACAACACCTCTGCACTGTTGATGCTGCTGATAAAGAGCATCGACTTGATAATAAAAGTACTATTGATCCAGCAGATATTTGAGAAGCACGAGATATCGCAAGAGATGAGTATTATGCTGCAGGCACCCTTACATCCGCTTATGCCCTATATAGGTCTGGTGATCTATACACCACTTGTCGTGTTTGCATTTTTTTCTTAAAGGGCGTCTGCTTCATGGGTGGTCTTCGAAACAAGCCATCTATAGATGACCAGAACATCCTTTACGACATGAATACTTAAGCGTCAGCCTGATAGCTCTGCTGTAGTCTATTTCTAGAAGAGAGTTCCTTGACACTTTTCGAGATATCTTTCTGCGCGATATGATAATGTTCATGTAGAGCATCCATCGACTCTCCGATCTTAGTATCGAGCTGATCACCCAGAACCTCTATAGACTGCTGCATCTTCTCTAGACGATCAGTCTCGACAGCACGTAAGGTCCTCGTCAATGTCTCAAGCTGAAGCTTTGCCGAGATATAGTCATCATGGATCTCCACGATCTCTTTGTTGAGACCACCTAGCGGTTCATAGATGCCACGGATCCGCTCACCATCACTTGATATCTCGTTCATCTGTTGAGCAGAGAGTACCATCTGCTTCATGACAAGCTGACTCTGTTCACGTAGACTCTGAAACATCGTCTCATCTTCAGATAGTGATGTAGCGATCCCCTCCGCCTGAGACCTCAACGCCGTCAGTTGTTTTGAGAAATCCGACAACATCACCTTGGTCTCCCGGCTTGCCTGCGCGACCATCTCTTTGGCTGCTTCTTTATTGTTCTCAGCTAGATGATCGATAGTCACACGGAAGGCATCAAGCTTCTCACCCAGAGCCGTCTGTTCGGAGCCCTCGACTAGCTGCTTTATCTGATTAAAATGATCTTGCTCGGCGACGCGAAACATATCGATATGGCGATGGATGACATTATCAAGGTCCGGCATCTCTCTTTGAGTGAAGTCCTCAAAGTTTTTCAAAGACTCGTTCTGAACATCGATGATCGAGCTTAACTGTTCGATCAGACCCTTCTGGTTCTCCTGTATCGTATGTAAGGCATCGATCTCCTTCTCAAAGACCACCGTCATATCATGCTGCATCGTATCTTCTTGTTCATGCAGCTGATGCTGGTTCCCTTCGAGTACACCGACATAGGCTTTAAGTTGCATCACCTGATCCATCAATGAGTCCGTAAAGTCATGCTCATAGACAGTACTCTGCTGTTGTTGTGTCTGACGCATGATGTTCATGATGATAAAGAGTATCAAACCGACAAAGAAAGGGAGCATCGACTCACGAAGAAGTAGGATAAAGTCCTCATTTTCCGGTTGTAAAAGCAGATGCGTCATCGTTCCAATACCCCCTACACCAAGTAACAGTGGAGCATAGTTGATCTTATTAGGCTGTTTGAAGATGACGACCTGTC
>JADGEC010000180.1 GCA_016744575.1 Sulfurimonadaceae bacterium
AAACACAGAAGAGAAGAAGGTACTAGAGTAAATATAAATATCATCGGTGAGCTTGTACTGGGAGAGAAAGAGGGACAACAACGGATAGATAAGTATATATTAGCTTTGAACAATCCTGATATTGACTACCTTTCTATCAAAATATCTACTATATTCTCTCAGATCATAGCTCATGCCCATCAGTGGAGTGTAGATGAGATAAGCCAGAGGCTTGTACCCATCTATCGTGCAGCCATGCAAAACAGTTTTGTGGACCATCAGCATAAAAAACAGCATAAGTTCATCAACCTGGATATGGAAGAGTATCGTGATCTGGGACTTACCATCGATGTCTTTAAGAAGACACTTGAGCTTGAAGAGTTTCATGATCTTCATGCTGGCATCGTGGTGCAGGCATACCTTCCAGATACATTTGAACATGTACAAAAACTGACTGTGTGGGCAAAAGAGCGTGTAGAAAATGGTGGTGCACCTATCAAGATACGTCTGGTCAAGGGAGCAAACCAGGAGATGGAGCTTACTGAAGCAAGTCTGCGGGGTTGGGAAAATGTCACATTCTCAACTAAGGTCGAAAGTGATGCAAACTATAAAGTGCTTATGGACTATCTTCTCTCTCCAGAGATAGCACCGTCAGTACATGTGGGCATAGCATCACATAATATTTTTGATCAGGCGCTCGCACTGCTTATAGCCAAAGAGCGCGGCGTAGAAGCATTCCATACGGCTGAGATGCTGGAGGGTATGAGTGAGTCTGCCTACAAAACACTCAAGGATGACAATGTGAATGTCATACTTTATGCCCCTATTGCATCACATGAGACTTTTACCAATGCCATCGCTTACCTGGTAAGAAGGTTTGATGAGAACACAGCAGAACAGAACTTTTTAAGACATAGCTTTGGACTTGAAGTAGACAGCGACGCATGGAAAAAACTGGTAAAAAGTTATGATGATTCTGTAGAAATGATCCCAAGACTCACCCTTAGACCAAACCGTATACAAGATAGAAACAATGCCATCACAAGATCTGACGTCGATCTTCAGACCTATCAGTTTAAAAACGAGCCGGATACGGACTTTGCCCTACCCCAAAATCAAAGATGGGCGGCTGCTATTCGTGACCAATGGAAAGATGTAGGTAAGAATGGTGGCTTTAATGCAACTCCTGTCATCGCAGGAGAAGAGATACGTACAGGTGAGAAAATAGAGATCTTAGACAAATCTCAATACCATGAGAAGATCAAGGTGGGCTACTACCACAAAGCAGCTGTTGATGATTTGGCACTGGCACGTAAGACAGCAAAAGAAGATCCCGATGGATGGAGAGATCTGGATGTCAAAAGCCGTCAACGTATTTTAATGGATGTTGCAGATGAGTTTAGAAAAGCCAGAGCAGACCTTATCGGCATTGCCGCTGCTGAAGTGGGAAAAGTGTTTACAGAGACAGACGTAGAAGTATCAGAAGCTATTGATTTTCTCAATTTTTACCCTTACAGTGTTGATAGAATATCCAATCTAAGCGGGCTGAATGTCAGGCCTAAAGGGGTCGGACTGGTCATCAGCCCCTGGAATTTTCCTATTGCCATTCCGACAGGTGGTGTGGCTGCTGCATTGGCAGCAGGTAATACTGTCATCCTCAAACCATCTTCCGATGCTGTACTGTGCGGATACCGGCTCTGTCAATGCTTCTGGAATGCGGGTGTAAGTAAAAACACGCTTCAATTCGTACCAACAGGCGGCTCTCTGGCAGGCGAACATCTTGTCTCACATCCGGACATCGACTTTGTGATCTTTACCGGAAGTGAGCAAACAGCCTACGATATGATAAAAGCAAGACCAGACATTGCGCTAAGTGCAGAGACTGGGGGTAAAGATGCGACTATCGTGACCGCGATGGCAGACCGTGATCAGGCAGTAAAGAATGTGATCACTTCAGCATTTAGCAACTCAGGTCAAAAATGTTCAGCCACCTCCCTTTTGGTACTTGAAAAAGAGCTCTATGAAGATGAGGACTTTAAGCAGGCACTGATAGATGCAGCTCAGTCACTTGAAGTCGGTTCTGTGTGGGATCTTAAAAATCGCATAGGGGCACTGCTGAGATTACCTACTGATGCGTTAAAGACATCACTTAGCTATCTTGATAAAGGTGAAACGTGGGCTATCGCACCTTCGTATGCAGACGATGAAAACCCCTATATGCTCAGACCTTCTATCAGGTGGGGCACACAAACGGGTGACTTCTGTCATATGAAAGAGCTTTTTGGACCCGTACTGAGTGTCATGTGTGCCAATGATCTTGATGATGCCATAGAGATCGTCAATGCGACAGGTTATGGACTCACCTCTGGACTGGAGAGTCTAGATAAGCGTGAGCAAGAGAGATGGAAAGAGCGATTACTCGCTGGAAATCTCTATATCAACCGTCCTACGACTGGGGCGATCGTGATCAGACAGCCTTTTGGAGGTATGCGTAAGTCGGCTATTGGTTCTGGTAAAAAAGCAGGCGGTTTTAACTATGTCTCACAGTTTATGCATATCACTTATGATGAGACAAATATCTATGAGACCTGTTCTGTGGAGTATCTGGACAGACTTGTGACACTTCTGTCCAATGAGAATGAACATTATGATGCCATTGAACGCTCACTTAAAAAAGCCTGTCACTTCTCGCACTGGTTAGAGATGGAGTTTAGACATGAACATGATTATGCGGCTGTACGTGGTGAAAGCAATATCATTCGATATCTGCCGGTAAAGAGTGTACTTTTACGTGTTGAAGAGAATGACAGTCTGTCTCAGATCCTTCCTTCCATCATGGCCGTCAAGATGGCTGGAGCAAGAGTGCACCTATCACTGCCTGAGACATTTGAGAGTGCTGAGCTACTTTGGCTTGAGGTGAAAGCAGCCATGTTGATGGATGAAGAAAACGATGGTGATATCATCGTAAGAGAAGATGAGACAGCACTGATAAAGTCTATGTCGCATGTTGAGCGCATTCGTTTCCTGCATCCGGAAAATGTATCTGAAAGCATCTATGAAGCTGTTGCAGATCTAGCACTCTATATCGCTTCAGATCCATTTATAGCGCATGGCCGCATTGAACTGATGCACTATTTCATAGAGCAGAGTATTTCCGACAGTTATCATCGCTATGGAAATCTGGGTCAAAAAGGATTACCATCAAAATAAGGGCATCTCTAATAACCCTGTACATCATCAGAGGACAGAGAAGGTGTGAGATTTTGCTTTAAGGTCTTGTAGGACTACCCGTAGGTAATTCAAAAGAGTTTAGAGCAGAAGCTTGCGCCTTATTTGGCCTCCCGAAGGGCGTTCCATACAACATCGTGAGTCTGCGTTAGACTCTTGCCACCGTAACCAGTTACGCTGACAAAAGCCTGCCTTGATCACAAAGTCGTATGGAACGCTGATGATGCATAGGGTTAATAGAGATGCCCATAAGGAATGACATGGAAACACCAGTACTAATATCATTTACAATATATATGCTCCTTATGGTCGGGATCGGGGTCTACTTTTACTTTCAGACCAAAGATCTAAGCGACTACGTCCTTGGCGGTCGTGGTCTGGGACCGGGAGTGACGGCACTAAGTGCCGGTGCATCCGATATGAGCGGCTGGCTCCTGCTTGGACTTCCAGGCATGATGTACTCAGACGGTCTGGTCGGTGCCTGGATAGCATTAGGGCTTTTAGTCGGTGCCTATATGAACTGGCATTATGTAGCCAGACCGCTTCGTGTCTATACACAGCACCTCAATGATGCTATTACCATACCTGACTATTTTTCAGAGCGCTTTAAAGATGACACTAATATGCTCCGTATTATTACGGCTGTTGTCATCTTGCTTTTTTATACGCTCTACACTTCATCTGGATTGGTCGGCGGTGCTAAACTATTTGAAGCTACCTTTGACCTTGAGTACTCGACTGCGTTGTGGGTGGGCAGTATCATCATCGTCTCTTACACCTTTTTAGGCGGATACAACGCAGTGAGCTGGACGGATTTCGTTCAGGGCATCTTGATGATGCTGGCTTTGATCGTGACGCCTGTTGTCGTTCTTTTTGAACTCGGTGGTATAGGAGAGGCACTGGAGATAATTGGAAAAGCAGATCCGACTCATTTAGATGTTATCAGTGGCAGTTCTGTTATCGCCATTCTCTCTCTTTTGGCCTGGGGGCTTGGTTATTTTGGTCAGCCGCATATTTTGGTACGCTTTATGTCGATCCGTCATCCCGATGAGATAGGTCGTGCCAAGA
>JADGEC010000181.1 GCA_016744575.1 Sulfurimonadaceae bacterium
TATCCAAAAAAAGCACTACGGTTTCGACATGAGGGAAGCGTAAAAGTCCGTTTCTCTGTGGATGCATCAGGAGAGATCACCGACTATACCATCATCAGCTCCTCAGGTCATCGCAGTTTTCAACGAACAGTCGTGGAGTTGTTTCGAAGGATAGGGCGACTCGAAGCACCATCAGAGAAGCTGCTGACACCGCTCACTATGACCATCACACTTAACTATATATTAGGAGAATGACATGAACATCATCGGACTTTGGATGTCACAAGACCTCGTCGTCAAGATACTTATCATCGCCTTCATCATCGCGACGATCATCATACTGGAAAAGAGTTATCAACTGCTGATGGCACGAAGAGCTATAAAACGATTAGATGATGAGCAGAATACCTCTGTCTACAATGACGTACTGGTGAAAGTCCGTAGCTTTGAGTCGCACTCAGAAGCGCTCTTCAATGCCAATGTGGGTGTACAGCTGGAGCGGATCGACCTGCATCTGGAGCGATACATCGGTATCCTTGGTCTCATCGCCGTACTAAGTCCGATGCTAGGACTCATCGGGACCTTCTTAGGTGTCTGGCACGTCTTTGAAGGTGTTGGGAACTTCGGACTCAATGATGCCGCTGTCATCGCAAGAGGCATAAAAGAGGTACTCATCGACACGATGGCAGGATTGATCGTAGCTGTCTATGCGACGATCTTTTATAAACTATTTGAACTATGGGCAAGAAAGCTATCCATCGATTTTGAGGAGAGTCTCTACGAGATCATAAGGAGCCATGATGCGACGACGCCGACGAAAAGCCATTGACTTTCGGCTTGAGATCGCTCCGGTCAATCTCATCGACCTACTGCTGGTGATGCTGATCTTCTTTGTCACCACGACGACATTCTTGCAGCTACGTATGATAGAACTGAGACTGCCTAAAAGTAGTTCTCAGCTCTTACAGTCTAGTGATGAGCGACTACATGTCATCAATATTGATGAACAGTGCCGACTCTCACTTGATGCGATACCTGTTGAGACATCGCTTCTTCAAGAATCATTACGAAAGCTAAAGCAGCAAGATCAAAAAGCACGTTTTCATCTGGGAGCAGATGAAGCCTCACCACATCGCTGTTTTGTACAGGTACTCGAGATCATGCAAAAAGAGGACATAGTAGATATCTCCATCTTGACGAAAGTAGCACAATAGTGCTGCTGAGTCCACACATCAGTAAAATCCACTATCTAGTCCAAAGCGCAGATGTTAACCAAAGGAAAGCATGCTATATTTCCTATTATTATTTATCATAAGGAGTCAGACTTGTTAGTATGTTCATGTATGGAAGTCGAATACGATGCGATCTTAGAGGCGGTCAAAACACATGGTGATGATCTTGAAGCGATAAAAGATGCGACTGACGCAGGCACAGTCTGCGAGTGTTGCCTTGAGGATGATTGCGATAAGGTAGACCTCACCTTACCTGCCGCAATAGCCAAAGCTAAGGCTGAGCTTTCAGCTTAACCGCTAAGACTTCACTATAGGGAGGCAACTCACACGCTCCCTATTTTCCCTTTCTAAATCTTTTCCAAAAACTCTTTTGTCTTTTTATGCCGATAAGCAAACATCTTCTTCATATCATAAGTGATGAACCATGCTATCGGAGACGATAGCGGCTCGAGCGGAAGGGAGAAGGTCACGATATCTTTTAAGATAGCATGTGTTCCGTCGACATCTATAAAGCGATGTTCATGCCGAAAGCTCTTGAACGGTGAACGCTTGGCAACATCGACGATCATCCATGGCTCATCTACCCGTTCAAAAAACAGTTCCCACTCAAAAGCGATCGGCCCTTTCTTGATGAGCAACCTGACTTCCCCATACTCTTCTAAAGGGGTATCGATCTCTAAGATATCGACCTTGGTACCCGGTGGTGTTATGCGCGGAAGATTGTCCGTGTCAGCATGAAAGTCAAAAAGGCTTTGCACATCACAGGCTATCTTCGTCTCAAATATTAGTGTTTTCATGCTCTTATTGTCACATAAGACGGCATCCTTTGGTAGGGCTATGATGTCAACTGATAGATCCTTTACACACGACTTCTTGAATCTCACTACATCAAAAAAATGTCCCTTATTAAAGAGTGATATATCAAACGCCATGTAAGGCCTACAAACTAACACAAGGATACTCTACAATTGCTCATCATAATAGAGGAGTCTTAGATGAAAGAGTTTGTTTTTTCCCTGCACCTTGAGTTGATCGCACTGTTTGTGGCGGTGGGTCTTTCCATGCTGCATCTTGTCTGGCTTGAGTCATGATAACGTCGAATCAATATTGATGTCCGGGACTGGCTACACCTTCAGGAAGATGCTGTCATACTTAAGTACTCAAAGACTTTCCAAAAAAAAGTAAAGGACTCTGATGTTCACCAGAATACTCGCAGTGATCATGCTGCTAACCATGTCGACCTATGCCAAGGAGAAAGAGATGTCCACCATATACGATTTTGAAGTCGAGACGATAGCAGGCGAGAAAACAACACTTGAGACCTATAAAGGCAGCGTGATGCTAATTGTGAACGTAGCCAGTAAATGCGGGTTCACTCCTCAGTATGAAGGGCTCGAGACCCTTTATAAGGATTACAAAGAGCGTGGATTGGTCGTCCTTGGTTTTCCCTGTAATCAGTTCAAATCCCAAGAACCTGGAACAGAACTGGAGATCCAGAACTTCTGCACGGTGAACTTTGGTGTCACCTTTCCTATGTTCTCAAAGATCGATGTCAATGGTGACAATACCCATCCACTCTATGCTTATCTAAAATCTGAGAAGAGCGGCTTTCTTGGCAGTGAGTCGATCAAATGGAACTTTACTAAATTTCTTGTCGATAGAGAGGGAAATGTGATAGAGCGTTATGCCTCTGCGACCGAACCAAAGTCCATCGCAAAGGACATCGAGAAGCTGCTTAAAAAGTGACAAGAGCTAAAGTGTCACTTAAGCACTCTCAGTAGACTATATCGACCTACCAGATGACATACGATTGTCTTATAATACTAGTATTGAAACACGGAGGTATAAGATGCGTTTAGCAATAACAGGTGCAAGCGGTTTTGTCGGTCAAGAGTTGCAGAGGCATTTCCTGGATTCTGTCGTGATCGAACGTCAAGACGATGAACAGGCCATCATCGAGAAACTCAAAGATATAGATGTCGTTATCAACCTTGCCGGTGCTCCGATCATCAAACGCTGGAGTGACCCTTATAAAGAGATTCTACGAAAAAGTCGTGTTGAGACGACTGAACGTCTCGTAAAAGCCGTCGATAAGAGTGATGTCACTCACTTCATCTCTACGTCTGCCATAGGTATCTACCCAGATGACAAGGCGTGTGATGAAGAGTGTGATGAAGTCTCTGAGGATTTTCTGGGTTCATTGACCAAAGCGTGGGAAGTTGAGGCACATAAGTGCTCCAAACCAACGACGATCCTTCGCTTCGGTGTCATCCTCGGAAAAGAGGGCGGCGCGCTGGCACAGATGCTGACACCGTTTCGCTTAGGTGTCGGTGGTATCATCGGTAACGGAAAGATGATGACAAGCTGGCTCGATATCAGCGACCTGATGCGAATCTACGGATTTGTCATCGATAATCAGCTAACGGGGACGTTTAACGCCGTAGCACCCGAGCCAGTGAGTAATCATACCTTCACCAAAGCACTGGGCAGTGCCCTACGGCGTCCTACGTTACTTCCTCTCCCTGAGATGGCTTTGCGTCTGATGTATGGTGAAGCAGCCTCTGTAGTGACCGGTTCAAAAGAGATCTATCCAAAAGCGCTGCTTGAAGCGGGCTTTACCTTCGAGCATCCAGAGATCAAAGAGTCACTTAAGCATATCCTGAGACGCCGCCAACTACACTAAGAGACCATCTCTTTGACGAGACCATCATCCATCGACAGATGGGTGCTTCTCAGCACACAATATCATCAACACACATAGACTCCCTCGACCTGTCATACCATACGGTAATGACACAAAGGATTCAAGAACTCTATATTAGTCATCACATTAGTCGTGCGACTTTATCATTAAAGACGTCGTTATAGGCATTGACTTTTAACAAGACATGCTCAAGTCTGAGAAGAGTCAAGATTTTGTTGAGATCTCGATCTGTCTTTCTGCATGCTGATATTCAAACAAACAAAAATCATTATCTATCATCTCGTATATAGCATTAACATCGTTAAAGAGTCGGTATTGAGTAACTGTATATAAGCTG
>JADGEC010000057.1 GCA_016744575.1 Sulfurimonadaceae bacterium
CAGTGCTGATATCTTTACAAGCTCACTGGACTCAGCCTCATTTCCATCGATCTCAAATCCTCCATCTACAACCTGTATTTTAGTAGAATCCGCTACAAAACCGGTCAGTTCTCCATCAACAGTAAGCTTATAAGGTAATCCTTCCGAATAACCGTAAGTACCAGAAATAGCAGCACCATCAGAGAATGCAAATGCTGGATTAGCAGCACTCCCATCATCTATCTGCGTACTAAAATAGACAGAAAGCTTGTCGTTGACCTCATCATAGACGGCTGAAGATATCTCTAAAGCTGTACTGTTGATATCCACTACCGTGATCTCCATCTCCTGAACGGTAGACTCATCACCTTCTGTCGCTGTCATCTGTACTTTGTAGATATTATCCAGATCACTATCCGTCGGAGCCTCAAAATCAGGGAGTGCCTTAAACGTCAACAGACCACTATCAGCATCAAAATCAAAGAGACTTTGATCTTCTCCACCAGATAATGAGACTACCGGTAGCGTGTCACCTTCACCCTGAACTGCTACCGTGGTAACTGTCCGTGTGTTCTCACCAACTGAGACAAGACGATCTGAGACAAATCCAGGTGCATTGGTATTTAGCACCGTTACAACTAGGCTTTGGAGCGTATTATTTCCTACAGCATCCGTTGCAACCACATTCAGATTATATACATTACTGTCAGTGCTACTGCCTGGCGCTTCATGATCAGGAGCAACAGAAAATTTCAATCGATTTTCAGAATCAACCAAAAATTTCAAACTATCCACTCCCGATGATGCCATCTCGAATGCCACTGGAGCGGATGCATCAGTAGCTTCCAGTGTCGTGACTTCGACCGTGTTCTCATCCATACTGACGTCTGTAGGCGATGTAAATACCGGACCTGCCGTATCTTCTACAGGGTCTGAACTACCACTGCTGCTGCCACAACCTACCATTGTCACTAAAGCTGTTGCTGCCAAAGCACTCTTATACCATGTTTGTATTTTCATAATCAGTCCTAGAATCATATTTGACCTCGCCACAACTTAAATAGTAACAATCTGCAATTGTTATCTAAAGTTATCGTGTCATTTCAACAGTATACCACAATTTTAAATATTTATATCTAAAATAACGGATATTAACTGAAATACTTCAAATTCACGTAATAATGACTCTGTAGATCTATTTGTAGTAAAATGCTTTTGTAGACACTTAGTAATAAGGAGTCTAATAATGCAACCTCTTAAAACACACCTCTTTCAAGCGATCGAAGCGATCAACGACCGTATTATCACTATCCGTCAGGACTTACATGCCCACCCCGAACTCTCTGCCCACGAAAAGCACACTACATACCTTATTAAAGGAATCATGGAAGTAGAGGATCAGGAAGTCCGAGAATTCCAAGAGAGCTACGGATTGATCGCAGAACCGCTAAATAGTCCTGGTGAACCTTTTATAGCACTACGTGCAGATGTTGACCTGCTACCCATCGAAGAACATACCGACCTATCTTATGCTTTAAAAGAGAAAGGCGTTATGCATGCCTGTGGACATGACTCTCATACCGCTATCTTACTGGGTAGTGCCATCGCCCTTAGTCAGATACGTACTGAGGTCCCTGGAAATATCAGATTTATCTTCGAACCTGCAGAAGAGATCACAGAAGGCGGAAGTTCACAGATGATAAAAAAAGGTGCACCCGAAGATGTCAAAGCTATATTTGGTCTACACGCCTACCCCTATCTTCGAACCGGACAGATAGGTTACAAATATGGCGTCATGCTTGCATCAACCGATACGTTTAAGATCAAAGTCGATGATGATGCTCTTATCTACGGTATGAAGGTGATAGCTGCCACAGCATTAAAAGCGATTATAGATGCATGATAAGATATCTTTGAAGATCAGTAATACCATCGATATAAAGCTGGCTTACACCATCTTTGACTACCTCCAAAAACGACTTGACGGCTATGATCTGAGTGATATCCGTAATGCCTTAGTGGAACTGCTTGAGAACATCATCATGCATGCTTATGAACGGACTTACGATATCGACCTCGTCATCGACTTCCTCATCAGCAGTTGCCAGATGAGGATCGATATAGAAGACAATGGTATACCCTTCGACTTCTCCCGCTATCTGAGCGAACCGATCGATCATAGTGCCCCTCACGATAAAGGCTTCTACCGTATCTATGATCTTGTAGAGCGATTCTACTTTACACCTCTGCCCAATGAAGGCAAACGTTTTACCTTACTGACATCATTTGACCGCTGTTTCGACATAAAGACAAGTAAGGCTATCGAAGAGAACATCAATAGGAATAAAGTCCTCCACTCACTGATCATCCGTTCCTTTGTCATCGGTGATGGTGACGGCATCGCCAAACTGATATACCGTAACTATGACTATACTTATTATAAACATCTTTTTTATGAACCTCATGAGGTGCGCCGGGCCAATAAAAGCGGTGACGTCCACTCCATCGTCGCCATCTATGAGGATCAGGTGATCGGACATTTTGCTCTCGTACGAACACAGTTTTCTAACATCGCAGAGATAGCAGTCGCGACTGTAGACCCGCGCTATAAAAAGATGGGCATTATGAACAAGATGTTCGACTACTTGATACTAAAGGCGCAGGAGCTTGGTTTTCAGGCGATCTTTGGTGAAGCGATCATGCTTCACCCCTACAGCCAAAAAGCCAATCTATCACATGGTATGACAGAGTCTGCCATCATACTTGGAGAAGTACCGGCGCAAGTCGAGATCGAGCACGAGACGAGAGAACGGTACCGAAGTGCTGCCATGATCGCTTACCTGCTTTTTGACAAACACCCCCGTTATATCACCCCAAGCAGGATATATGGGAAAAACATCCATAAAGTCTATCAGGAGATCGGCATCAAGACAGAAGGCCGCCCTCCACGGCCGGACAAGCGTGACCCAGCCGCCTACCGTATTGACCGTTCGCTCAATGTCGGCATCATCCGTATAGAGACACTACTGGATGAGAACGAGTTTGTCTCGATCCTGGATGATCTGCTTAAAGAGCATTGCGATATGGTCTATGCTGACATCAACCTTCACCATATTCCTGCTATCGATGAGATCATAACCATACTCAACCGGCATACCTTCTTTTATGGTGGTGTACTCTTTGCTCTTTATGATGGGGAGGACTATTTACGTCTACAGCATGTGAACAGTAATCGCATCGATGAAGAGCACCTCATCTACTACTCTGAGAATGCAAAAGAGATGCTAGAGTTCATAAAAAAAGATGAGCTGAGGATCAAACAGAAGTGATCACAAAAGACTAAAACAGTTCCGGATATCGTTTATCTAGGATTTTTGCACATTGTAGGTACTGCTCAGTCCGTGAAGAGACTACTGTGTCTATCAATGGTCTATACTTCTCAAAAGCAGCCCATATCCGTAAAGCAGCTTCATCTCTGCCGATACGCTTTAGTTCAAAAGCTGATGCACCGTTGATAAGGCCCTTGAGGATATTTCCCTCATCTTTACTCTCACTACGAACAGTTTTCCAGGGATGTTCAAGAACGACATGAGCGTCAGCAAAACGATCATCCATGATCATAGTGACAAAATCATCTAACTCTTGCATCTTAGTACTCCTTTATCAAAGAGGAGAACACGTGATAGAGTCCTTCCACCTCTTCCGGAGTAGTCCGTTCATTGGGAGCATGGATAGTATCGTTTCTTACTCCGAACTCGATAACATCTATGCCGTACTGAGCGATAAAACGTGCATCCGAAGTCCCGCCCGCCGTCGAGTGTTTGGGGCGGATCCCCGTTACTGACTCAATGGCTGCGTCCAACTTTTTGACGATCTTCGCGTTCGCATCCGTCATGAACGGTATAGCGGACTGATCAAGTTCAAGTGTGTAGTCCATCTCTTTAAAGTATTTATGGACAAACTGCTCGATATCTGCTTTATTCGTCTTTGTAGAGTTTCTTACATTGAACATCATCTTCAGTTTTCCAGGCGTGACATTCGTCACCTCCATACCCGCACGTATATCAGTGATGACAAACTGGCTGGGACTAAAGAACCCATCCCCATCATCAAGATGCACACCCGCCATATACGGCAGTACCTGTGCGACTTTATGAATAGGATTGGTCGCTTTTTCCGGATAGGCTGCATGCCCCTGTACCCCGTGTTTTTCAATAATACCGTTTATAGAACCTCTGCGCCCTACTTTCATCGCATCACCAAAACGCTTTTCACAGGTAGGCTCAGCGACGATGACAGCATCAGGAAGCATCGCTTCTGCTTTTAAATACTTCAACAGTTCAACAGTCCCGTACTTTGCAGGCCCTTCTTCATCTGATGTCAGCAGCAGTGAGAGTGTCCCTTTAAAGTCCTGCGCATCTTTGACCGCCTGCATGAATGCCGCTACACCACTTTTCATATCCTGTGCACCGCGACCATAGATGTAGCCATCTTTCTCGATAGGAGTGTAAGGTTCCATCTTCCAACCATCTCCTGCTGGTACGACATCCACATGACCGGCAAAACAGAGATGATCACCTTCACTAAACTTTTTGTAGATAAAAAGGTTTTTTACCTCCTCCATATCAACACGTACAACGGTGAACCCGTCAAGATAGCCTTCGATAAAGTCTAGTAGGCCACCATCATCGGGTGTCTCACTCTTATGTGCCAGTAGCTTCTTAAAAAGTGTTATGATGTCCAAGGCTATCAGCCTCGCGGATTTTCATAAAAGAGATAAGTAGAGAAGTCATTTACCTCAAAATAGACCTTCTTCTCACCTTTGTCGGCTTTATAGTTCTGATTCTCATCATAATATCCATAACTGTATCTGTAAGCACGTTTTTGTCCATCTTTAGTCCCAAGTCCGGTACTCATCTTATCCACTTTGACAAAACGCATGACAAGCTTCTCTCCAGCATAGACATCCACAACACCATTTGTACCCGTCCAGTTCTGGATACTATGGCTAAACTTGTTTTGACTCTCCTGCGTGCAACCACTCATCATCAGTATCAAGGCAATACTGCTAAGTAATATCTTTATCATCTTTTCCCTTTTGCTCGATCAGATAGCAATAGATCGACTATTTAGATTCGCATTATACAACACTCTGATGAGCATGTATCATTCGTCCTCTTTTATCTTGGCATAGAGCTTGCCATATGTCGCGGTATCTTCACGGCTGGGTTTAGTACGTACAGAAAGATAGGTGATACGGCCATCCGAGTGGACCTTACGCAACGCAGTCGCATAGACCCAGTAAAACCCACCATCTTTACTCAGGTTTTTTACGTATCCACTCCAGAAGCCTTTAGTCTGGACATCATCCCACAGTCCTTTGAATGCGACTCTTGGCATATCGGGATGGCGGACGATGTTATGCGGTTGACCCATCAACTCTTCACGATCATAACCTGCGATCTCGCAGAAAAGATCGTTAGCATACAAGATCATCCCTTTCTCATCAGTCTCACTGAGGATGTAAGCCGCATCGGGATAAAACCACTCTGAAGTCGTCTCATCTTTATAAACACCTTTCATGATCACTCCTTAAACATCTTAAGGTGATATTAACACAAAAAAACTTCTATAAACCTCACTTGTATACGTAATGTTCTTGAGTGTGCCAGCGATCAAAAGTCATCCATATCGATAGTCCCAGACTGCTCTTCTTTCATCTTATTTACTTCAGGCTCTTCGACTACTTTTGGCGCTGATCTGTTCAACTGGTCTTCCACCTCAAGTTCCAGCCCGGTAGAAGTCATGACAAAACCTTTGACCGTGATCTTCCCATCATGGATGGAGCGGTGATGCTCTTTACACAGCGGTATCAGGTTATGTTTATGGTCTTGATGAAAATGACCGATGAAACCTGCCTTGTCAGCCAATGAACGCTGAGAGATATGATGGACATCCTCTGCCATCGCGCCACAGATCACACATTTTGTGACATAAAGCTCTTTATTATACTTACTCGTACGCTTTTTGACCAGTAGTTCAAGTTCATCAAAATCATTAGCCAGACGTTTGCGTATCTTGTTCGCCGTATCTAGAAACTCATTATCCATGTGCAGCGATCTGGCAAACTCCAGTCCATAGACACTACTGCCACTTCCACCTTGCAGTTTACGGTTAAAGGTCAACCTGTCCTGAGCCTCATCATACTCGACACTAAGATGTAAGTCGACAATATTAGGCAGTCGTTTAAGCTCTTCCATCGTAGCAAGTTGATGTAGATGCGTCGCAAAGAGAAAGATGGAGCGTAACTTTGCCAGTTTGATGATGGAGCTCGCTACGATAGAGACTCCCGAAAGCGTCTCTGTCCCATGGCTTATCTCATCACCCAGGACCAGCGAGTTCATCGTCGCGCGGTTGAAGATGTTCTTCATCTCCAGCATCTCCACAGCAAATGTCGAAAGCCCTTTAGCTAGGTTATCTTTTGAGACTATCCGGGTAAAGATCGACTCAAAGAGAGAGAACTTCATCGCCGAAGCCGGGACGAAAAAGCCTGATTGTGCCAGTAAGACAGACACACCGATGCTTTTCATCAATGATGATTTACCACTGGAATTGATGCCGTACAGCAGGACTCCATTGATATCGTGTCCATCATGCACAGCCACATCCAGCATCACCGTCTCCGGATAAGGTAGGTCCATATACTCACGTGTACCCATGACGATATCATTGGGGACATAGATCCCCTGACGCTCCTGTATCTCAATAAGTGGATGACGTAACGCCATGATCTGCATGAAGTTCTCATCCTCTTTGACATCGACGATCATAGGGCGAGCATAGTTGTACATCTGTGCTGTCTTTGCCGAGCTTACGGCGACATCAAGGTCTGCTACATACTGGATGACTCGCTCAAACAGCAGTGCATAACGACGCTCATAAGTCGATTGTACCTGGACAAAGCGTTCCTTGACCAGTGCCACGATCCGACTTCGGTTACGCATGATCTTATCTGATAGCTGATCAGTCAGTTCTGAGGTGAGCTTGACATGATTCGTAAGTCGCTTGATATTGAACGAATCAAAGCTGACCGTCAGTCCATCCTGCTCTATCGAGACCGAAGAAAAGGTCTGCTCGATCGATGACCAGCGGTTTTTACTCAGACTGATGTAGTAACCCTCTTTGTCGAGCAGTCCAAGCGTGACATAACGAGCCTGTGAAGCAGAAGTCCTGGTAGTGAGCATCGACTCGATCTTATCCATGATGATAGCGAAGGTCTGTAACATCTGGGTGTTCTCATCAACGAGAGTGTCTATCATCGGATCGACATTGCGCATCAGAAAGTTCTCATTGATCGTCGTAACAGTAAATCGACGTGATGTCTCCAGATCAAAACTTCGTTCGATATCACGGATGAACTCATCGATCTCATTATCACTAAAAGGTGTCTTGTAGATCTTATGTTTTTTGATGTAGCCCATCAGCTCTTTGACATTGATCAGAGAGTCATAGACATAGTTCATCTCAAAGGGATGCAGTCGTCCCAGATCGATTCGTCGGGAAAGACGTTCAAGGTCATAGATGCCCCGAAGCGTCTCTTCAAGAAGCCGGACATGCGATGTGACTCTGTCGACCAGACCATAACGACGTTCGAGCTCCTCTTTTTCGATGATGGGGTTTAAAAGTCGCTCTTTTAACAGACGTTTTCCTACAGCCGTTCCCGTCTTATCGATAAGCCGAAGGATCGATAGCTCATCTTTGTCTTTTGAGATGATGGAGAGCTGCTCAAGCGCATTGTTACCCAGATACATATATCGACGGTTATCGATCTGTTTAGGACGAAAGAGTTTCTGGATGATATGAACATCATGTTCGATGACAAAATGGACTAGTATCGCCAAGGATTCAGAGATCAGCGGAGTGCGTTCAAGGTCTAGATGTTCTATAGGCGAGAGCAGTGACTGGATCTGGTACACTTTCTCAAACAGCTCGTTTTGATAGTCTATCTTTGGTCGGGTCTGATTGACACTGTAGGAGTAGTGCTCAGGGATCTCAAGATATCGAACTATCTCACGGGTATCATCCACACCTTCTAAAAAAGTCAGGACTACCTCAGAGGTCTGATAGATGTTCAGTAGATTAAAGACCTCATCAAGTCCATAACTCTGGTCTTCAGATGTCCCGTGCGTCTCATAGAGCCAGGTCTTACCTGTAGTCACATCGATCGCCGCGTAACCGACCGAGTAGATATCCCGGTTCTTGTCGATCAGAAGAGAGACTATATAGTTATCATGATTATCGACGGCATAATCAAAGTTGGTACCTGGAGAGAGGATTTGAGAGACATAGCGGGTTATCTTCGGCGGTTCCCCACGCTGCTTGACTACGATGACGGTATAGCGCTGCTCACGTATAAGCCTGTTCAGGTAACGCTCAAAAGAGACCGCCGGTACTCCGGCGAGTAGAGGGTTCTTAACGGAGTTCTCTACGATGTTCTTATTTTTTTTAGTCAGCTGAATGTTAAGCAGCTCCGCCATCTCTTTGGCTTTACCTACCTGCAATTCGTCATTATTGACCTCGTAGACCTCGAAAAACGTCCCGATCTCCATAAAGACGACCGTATCATCACCATACTTCTGTTCAAAATAACGTTGAAGATCAAAATAGGTCTCTGAAAGGAGTTTACTCTTATCTGACAGCAGTGCGTTTACATCATTGGAAAGCATGGGAGATAGCACACCTGTTTTTTTAAGGGATTATACCAGACTGGAAAACAAATCATCATCTTACAGGAGTCTAATCGACTAAGATGTTCTCATGAGTGTTCTGCGATGCTTCCTCCATGATACTCCGGCAACGATCGATCAGCGATGCCACTGTCTCATCTTTACGCAGTTGAGCCACACCGAGACTGTACTTTAACGAATACTTTTCCAGGCCCTTATTGATGATAAGTAACTTATTGACCTTCTTTGCCAAAGTAAGTGCAGAGTTATCATCAGAGTGCGGTAACATGACTACAAAATCAATACCACCCCATCGGCCGATGACATCACTTTTTCGGATCATACCTTTTAATGTCTGTGCAAATAGATACAAGGCCTTATCACCTTGAGTATATCCCATTAGGTTGTTCACTCTGGAGAACTTCATGATACGTAAATAGATAAGACTCACATCAGCACTCTGTCTATCAAGCTGTACTATCTGCTGACGCAGCTGTGTCTGCATATGAAGACGGCTTGATACTTTGGTCAGCTGATCGAAAGTGGCCACGTTTGCCAGCTTTTCATTGCGTCGATCCGCCTCGGCGATCCTAATACATTGTTTGATGTGAAAATCGATACGGCTGAGAAGCTCTTTAGTATTGATAGGCTTTTTAAGATAATCATTCCCACCAGCCTCAAAACATCTAGTCGCTTCATCCTTATCATCTTGTGTATTGGAGATGAAGAACACCGGCATATGGTGATGCTCTTCTCGCTCGCGTACATGCGAACAGAACCAGGAGATATCGATGAATGCCGTCGAGGTATTGACCAGTGTCAGGTAGATGTCATCTCGTCTCAAGTTCTTCGTGAGTTCTTCCTGTTGGGAAGCGATGATGACCTCATAGTCAGAAGCGACTAACAGTTTCTGCAGTGAGAGGAGATTGCTTTCATTATGATCTACGACCATGATGCACTGTCTCATGTGACTCTCCCGTCACATAGATCGTTCAAATACATTGACACTCTCGATCGTATTTGTCATCAATCTCTTCATCGAGACAACTGAGATCTCAAACTTCCTTGCAAAGGCCATGATCGCGACGATATCATACTTCTCGATTGCCTGGACCTGAACAAGCATCTCTCCAAGCATGCCCTCTTTATCCAGAAGTGCCTCTTTCACATCCTCAGATATACTCATCTCTTTAAGTATCAAACGTAATGGTACTGAGAGTACCGTACTTGAAAGTGACATCACACCGACAAAGAAAGCCTTTCCCTCTATCTGCTTACTTGCATTAGGCCAGATGAGCTTAAGAAGTCCGACCATCAATTCTGTTCGAGTCATCACCATCAAAAGTAGAGGAAGTTGATCACGAGATTGATTTAAAGACTTTCCATAGATCATCAACATCAACCACTGCGCCAGTGGTTTGCGTCCAAGCAATGTCAATACATGCTGGATCGAAGCGATATCTATCCTAAAATCAAATGCTGATGAGTTGATATACTGCATCAACTGCAGTGTCAAGGCATGGTTGGTCTCGAATGAACGCACTATCTCTTCTATAGGTACAGACTCATCAAGTAACTGATTATAGATGGTGATGACAGCAAACTGATTAGGGTCAAACGAACTGTTCTCTACAAATACAGGTTCAGAAAAATAGAGTCCCTGGATGAACGGAATGCCTACTGACTGGCACACCGCATACTGCATACGTTCATCTACATTTGTCGCGATCAGTTCCAGGGGATGAACAGAAAGTACTTCTTTGAGTTTTGCCAGATACTGCTCAGTGAAACCTTTTATATCGATCTTAAAGTAACTGAGGTATGGGAAAAGATGCGCAAGTCGCTTAAGCGATCCTGTCTTGACCGTGATATCATTCATGGCGAAGATATAACCCTCTTCACGTAATCGCCTTACACGCTCCACAAGTGTCTGATCGACGACTATATCATCGTGCAACGCAAACACAAACAACTCTTTTGGTGTCGATAAGATAAGTTCACTTAAGAGGAACTGCCTATCTATAGCGATAAGACCCCGTCGTTCACCCAGCATACCTTTCGTCCCAAAGGTATTTAAGACAGCTGAGACGAGCGTTGAAGTCTTGGCACGTTCGGAAGCATCTTTCTCATCTTCTGCTTTGTAAAAAAGGTCATATGCGACCAGATTTCCTATATGATCGATGATAGGTTGACGTCCTACAAAGAAGTTATCCATGTGTGTACCTCTCCTACTCCATTTGCATTATGATTAACATATTTACATAAAAAATAGTATATCTAACTCATTCTTAATCATTTACAACATCAAGATTCACTTATCATCGACTCTGTTCTCTCTACACGATCTGCTTCATAGTATTGTTGAAGAAGAAGATAAGTAGAGTGAATCATACTTTTTAGAGATTATTTTTGTTATAAAATAGTATAATTTATTTAGAATAACGAAACAGTGCCAGAAATCACTTCTGACACTTCCAAATCGGAGGCGATCTTGATAGTACGACCTAAAGCAAAAGATGAAGAAGTCTTGTTTGATGGACGAAGTCTCATCTCCGAAACAGACCTTAATGGTGTCATCACCTATGTAAATAGAAAGTTCATAGAGATGACAGGCTACACAAAAGAGGAAGTCATCGGAAGACCTCACAACATACTCCGTCATCCTGATATGCCAAAAGCAGCTTTTGAGGGGATGTGGAAGATCATCAAGATAGGTAAGATCTGGGACGGATATGTCAAAAACCTCCGTAAAGATGGAAAGTACTACTGGGTCATCGTACACATCATCCCTAAAAAAGATGAGGATGACAATATCATAGGTTATATCGCCTCACGAAAGATGCCCGATCGTGCTCAAATAGAGACAGTCTCACAAAAATATAGAGATATGCTAAGTACCCAAGAGCCGTAACGTTTGCATGTATGTGACCCATTAAGTCTACAAATAACCACTAAAATGTTATTTTTATAATATTTTTAAACAATATAGTCCTTTTTTCCGATATTATCTGTTAACAAGGTCTTACGATCAAACTCATAGCAAGGAACAAGTCGTGAAAAGATCGATCATAGCAATCCTTCTCCTGACACTTACTAGTAATGCACAGACACTAAAAGATAGTGTACAAGAGGTCTTAGAGACAAATCCCGGTGTAATAGAACGACAGAAGAACTATAACGCCTTACGTGAAGACATCACTATTGCCAGGGCCGGTTATCTGCCAAAAGTCGACCTCTCTTTGGGTGCAGGCCTTGAGGACAGAAATAACTACCCTGATGGCCTACCTGATATAGAGAACAGCGGGGATGTCTATAGTGCCTCGATAAAAGTGACTCAGAACATCTTTAAAGGTTTTGAGACGTCCAATCAGGTCGACGAGCAGAAGGCCCGTACACTTGCCGCAGCCTATAGCTATATCGAGACAGCGAACGACACATCACTACAGACAGTCAAGACCTATATAGAACTGTTACGAAACAAAGAGCTTCTTGGTACTGCAGGCGAGAATGTCAAGATCAATAAAGATATTTTTGAAAAAGTCCGAAAACTCTATGATTCTGGACTGACTACGCTTTCAGAAGTGAACAAGATAGAGTCTTCACTGGCACTTGCACGTTCGAACTATGTCGTTCAGGAGAACAACTATGCCAATGCACAGTACACTTTTGCACGAATCATTGGCCGTACCCTTGACCCAGAGACGCTAAAAAGACCTCAATTCGACATCCAGATGCCCAAGACACGTGATGAGGCAAGTGAAGTCGCACTAGATAATAACCCATCTTTGATAGTCAGTATCTATAACCTGAGACTGGCACAGTCGACCTGGAAGTCTTCAAGAGCTAACTACTATCCCCGTATAGACCTCGAAGTAAGCCAGGATTATAATCAGAACACCAATGCGATCGATGGTGATGACAACAATTTCAAAGCGATGGCATACTTGACCTACAATATCTTTAACGGTTTTGCTGATAAAGCAGAAGTGCAGAAAAATGTCAGTCGGGTCCATCAGGAAGTCCAGACAAGACAAGACCTTAAACGTCAAGTCACAGAAGGACTAAACCTCTCATGGGAATCTTATATCAGACTCCAAGACCAGTTGGTACATCTCAAAGACTACAAAAAATACAGTAAGAAGACTCTGACACTCTATGCCAAAGAGTATGACCTTGGTCGTCGTTCTCTGCTTGACCTCTTGTCTTCACAGAACGATTTCATCGGTTCAAAGTCCCAGATCATAACAACGGAATACAACTTGCTTGTAGCTAAGTATAGAATACTGGATGCGATGGGGACCATGGTCACCTCGATCTTGAGTGGTAGTGAGTACATCTATGCCAATGTAGGCCTTGACTCACGCGAACATCTATCTGATGTCATACCAGAAGACCAAAATCCTAGTAAATTATAAAAGAGGGAACGATGCTGATAACCAGTGCTGAGAATCTCAACATGGATGCCCTGCTAGATACATTAGTATTGTATACAGTGCTTTATCATAAACCTTTTTCAGCTGAGGCACTGACCGCTGGTCTGCCAATAGAGCCAGGTCAGGAGACACCCGAACTATTCTCGATCAACAAGTCCAAAGGTCTCTTCTCCCGAGCCGCCAGTCGTGCAGGTCTAAAATCCAGTCTTATCAAACGTCCATTAAGCCAGATATCACCACTTCAACTGCCTATAATCCTGCTGCTCTCCAATCAGGGAGCCTGTATTTTAGACAGCTTCAATGAAGACCATACCCAGGCTAAGATCATCATGCCGACAGAAGACCCTATTGAGGAGTGGTATGACATCGAAGAGATAGAAGATGTCTATCTAGGTTTCTCCTTTATGATCAAAAAGGCCTATGAATACAGTGATGATAACAAACGGACACTGCACCTTAACCAGAAACACTGGTTCTGGAGTACTATAGCACTCTCAAAAGATGCTTACCGTGATGTCCTCATCGCCTCACTGCTTATCAACCTGTTTGTTCTCGCCAGTCCTCTGTTTACCATGAACGTCTATGACAGGGTCATCCCCAATAACGCCATAGAGACCCTATGGATGTTTGCCATCGGTGTCATCCTCGTCTATATCATCGATGCATCGCTTAAACACACCCGGACCTACCTGCTTGAGAATGCGGCCAAACGAAGCGACATCATCATGTCCTCCATCATCTTTGAAAAGGTGATGGATCTGAAGATGGCCCACTTTCCTCCCTCTGTAGGCTCATTTTCAAGTAACCTGAAAGATTTCGACTCCATCCGTTCATTCTTGACAAATGTCACGATGGTAGCACTTATCGATATGCCTTTTGCCATCATCTTTCTCCTTGTCATCGCCTATATAGGTGGAAACATAGTCTTATTTCCTTTTGTCACGATGCTCTTTATCCTCGCTTATGCACTTATCATCAAGAGACCACTTCGTAAAAGCATCGAGAGTACGCATGAAGCCAGTGCTAAAAAAAGTGCCATCCTTATCGAAGCCCTGCAAAATGTCGAGACACTCAAATCACTTGGGGCACTCGGTCAGGTGCAGTGGGCATGGGAAGAGTCTACGGGAGAGATCGCCACTCGTAGTCTGCGTTCACGTACGCTCTCTGCATCCATACCAAACATCACCCAGCTGTTCATCCAGTTAAACACTGTCGGTGTCGTTGTCTTTGGTGTCTATAAGATCGGAGAGTTCGAACTCTCGATGGGTGGTCTTATCGCTATCGTCATACTCACATCACGTACACTCGCTCCTATGGGACAGGCAGCAGCACTGATCACTAACTATGAAGATACCAAGACCTCTTATGAGCGGATCAATGAGATCCTCTCTCAGCCGGGCGAACGGCCTGAAGGTAAAAAGTTTGTACAACAACCAGACTTTAAAGGAAAGATCGAGTTCATCGATGTCTCTTTCACTTATCCAAATACGGAGATGCAAGTACTTAAAAATGTCTCTTTTACCATCGAACCAGGTGAGAAGATCGCTATCATCGGACGTATCGGATCAGGAAAGAGTACCATCGAAAAGCTCATCCTTGGACTTTATGAACCTGATTCTGGTTCTATTCTTATAGATGGTATCGATGCACAACAGATTGACCCTGCAGACCTACGCAAAAACATCAGTTATGTCTCACAGGACATCAACCTCTTCCGCGGGACAGTCAGGGACAACATCACCTATAGAGCCAGTCATGCTACGGACTGGGCTCTGCTCAAAGCTGCCAAGATCAGTGGGGCAGAAGAGTTCATCCGCCGTCATCCTAAAGGCTATGAGATGCCTATAGGCGAACGAGGTGCCGGACTTTCCGGTGGGCAACGTCAAAGTATCGGTATAGCGCGCGCCTTTTTGTTCGATACACCGATCGTCATGATGGATGAACCAAGTAACGCAATGGACCAGACCACTGAGACCAGACTCTTTAAAAGCCTTAAAGAGAGTGTCCATGACCGTACTGCTATCTATGTCACACAGAAGATGACACTGCTCAGTATTGTCGATCGTGTCATCATCATGCATGAGGGTTCCGTCTATCTTGATGGACCAAAAGAGGTAGTCCTTAAGCAGCTGCAGGGAGAATCGTGATGCCAGATAAAAAATATAAATACAATGATAACGATTACGAGTTTATGCACAGCCTGAGTTCTGCACTTCTAAACCGTGCACCCAGGGGAATGAGTACGGTCCTCTATTTTTGGCTGATCAGTATCATCACTTTTATTGTCTGGGCATCTTTTGCGGAGATCGATGAGATCACACGCGGTTCCGGGGAGGTCATCCCTTTTGGCGAGAACCAGGTCATACAGAACCTTGAAGGGGGTATCGTCGAGGCCATACTCGTCAATGAAGGTGATAAAGTCAAAGCAGGACAGATCGTACTAAAGATCAAAAACAGTAAGTCTCGATCTAGTTATGAGACAAACCGTCTTACACTTGAAGAGATCGAAGCAAAAGCCTACCGTCTTCTCGCAGAAGCGACTGGCAAACCTTTTCTTGTGACGAATATTGCCATCCCCCCTATTCTCATCGAATCGGAGAGAAGTCTCTATATCAGTAACAAGACACAGTTCACTGCTCAAGACGAGGTCATTGTCCAGCAGATAGAGCAGAGAAAACATGAGCTTAAGGAGGCGAAGAACAGCCTTAAACACCTCAAAAATGCTTATACTCTCGTAAATCAAGAGGTTAGGATGACTGAACCGATGGTCAAAGAGGGTGTCAAGTCAAAAGTCGATTTCCTGCGTTTACAGCGAGATCTCAATGATATAGCCGAACGTCTTGAGAACACTAAACTCAGCATCCCCCGACTCCAGTCGGCCATCAAAGAAGCAAGACAAAAGCGTGAAGAGAACCACTTTCTTTTCAAAAACACGGCTAAAAAAGAGCTCAATGAGATAACAGCCGAGATCAACCGTATCAAAGCGAACAAAGCAGCCCTTACTGACCAGATAGAGCGTACTATCGTCCATTCTCTTGTCGATGGGGTCGTGCAGAAGCTCTTTATACATACTGTCGGTGGTGTCATCAAACCTGGAGAAGACCTTATAGAGATCGTCCCTTCTGACAACACCCTCTATGTAGAAGTCAAGATAAAACCAAGTGATATCGCTTTTATCCATCCTGGGGCGGAAGCGATGGTCAAGTTTTCCGCCTATGACTTTGCCATCCATGGCGGTCTCAAAGGTGAAGTGACCAGTATCTCTCCTGACACCATCACCGATGAAAAAGGAAACACTTACTATAAGGTAAACATAAAGACAGAGAAGAACCATCTTGGCTCTATAGAGCATCCACTCAAGATCATTACAGGTATGACCGTGAATGTCGATATTGTCACAGGTAAGAAGACAGTGATGCAGTACATCCTCAAACCTATACTTAAATCAAAGCAGTATGTCTTTTCGGAGAGGTAATAGATGAAAGCAGCTTTTTACAGTTCCTCTTTTGAGACCGTCAAATATTGGCAGAAAGTCTTTACCGAGGCTAACACCCTGCTCGCTTCTGAAGAAGAGTTACGAGCACTCCTTCTAGACGACCCTTCCGTACCGATCATCGTCGATTACGACAATGTCGCTCAGAGCATCAACAAGATGCTTCAAGATGATGAGATCATCGAAAATCTGATCGTCCTTGAACGTCAACCAAATATCAACACCGGTAAGATGCTTATCCGTCGCGGAGTCAAAGCCTATGGGAACGCACGTATGCTTAACATCCACTTCGAACAGCTACTCGACACCGTCAACGATGGAAAGGTCTGGATGTACCCTGCTCTCATGCAGGCTATGATCGCTGAAAGTGAGAAAAAAGCCACACTTCCCGATATAGAACTGCTCAACAGATTGACCGATAAGGAGCAGGAGATCACCCTGCTTATCCTGGAAGCTCTAAGTAATGATGCCATCTCACGCAGACTTGGTATAACCATACGCACCGTCAAAGCACACATCAGTTCCATCTTTGGAAAACTACATGTCAATGATCGTCTTGCACTGGTCATCCTCCTCAAATAAGTAGCGATATAACTCACATAATATAACAAAACATATTGTACTCAGGTACAATAGCTTTATTCCTATTTTTAATATATAATAACAGTAATAATTAGAAAAAGGCACTATTATGGCAACATTGATCGGGCATGTGAAAGAGGTAAACGGTGATTACTTTGTAAAAACAGCAGATGGTTCCATCAAAAAGCTTACTATCGGCGATCCTATCTACCAAGATGACATCGTCTATGGAGAGAAAGGAAATACTGGTGAAAAGAACCTGTTTGTCACCCTCGACGAGGAACTCTCTACGGGTGTCTTGCTTACTAGCGATGAGTCTTTACTCTTTGATGCCTCACTACTCGACGTCGCTTTCGATACTTATGAGACTCAAGTCACACCTGCGACTCTCTCTGCCTATTCAGATCAGTTTTTCGCAGCAGATGACAACGAAGAGAACCTTAAGGCCGCCTACGAAGAGAATACATCTGAAAATGGACGCAGTCAAGATATTGTAGATATGGAGACTGCTTCCGGTGTGCAAGATCATAGACCGGACTCTTCAGGTCTCACTAGCAGCCACTTTACCCAACACGACGGTGCTGCTACTAATATATCTGCTACTGAACACAGCCCACCCGCTGATGATGTTCATGGCATGGCTGCATTCCAAAGTCCTGAGCTCGAGAAAGATACTCCATCCTCAGACCTTACTTCTTATATCTCAGCGGCTGACAACGCGGCTGATGCTGCCGATCATGCCACTGATATCGCCCATCAAAAAATAGCCTTTGCCAATGCTGCCATGACGGCCGCAGATGAAGACCCTACACCTGAGAACATCACTGCCGCAGAGAACGCACAACATGAAGCGATACAAGCTAGTACTGATGCTATCGATGCAGCAAAAGTCGCCCATGATGCTGCCGATGTACTTGAGCTCATGGCCAATAGAGCTGCGCTAAACATCCCCGAAAGTGTAGATCGTGCACACCTTGCGGCTGAAGCTGCAGAAGATGCTGCGCAAACAGCTGTAGAGACTGCCGTAGCCAGTGAAGCGACCACTGATGCGGAGATAGCTTTACTCGCACAGAGTGCACAAGACGCTGCCGATGCCGCAGACTTAGCAGCAAGAGAGGCCCAAGAGAGCACACTGGTTGCGGAAGATGCTGCAGCCGCCCTGTCTGATCCAAGTGTAGAGAACATCGCAGCGGCTGAAGCTGCTGCTGCGGCAGCTATCTCTGCTGCTGAGCGGGCCGATACAGCAGCCAGCACAGCGCAAGAGGCTGCAGATAAGGTAGAAGCAGCAGCTAATGCCGGTGGTGAAGTCATCCCTGTAGCTGTCAGTAATGCTCGCGATGCAGCCGCTGTTGCCAATGATGCAGCTATCGATGCCACCAATGCTGCGACAGAGAGTGAAGCGATAACTGATGCTATCATCGAGACTGCCAATGAACTAGCCGTTACTGCTGATGAAAAAGCTGATGCCTCACAGGCTATTGCCGATAGTAAAGAGGTAGTCGCAGACACCGAGCAAGAGAGAGCTGATGCTAAAGAGATAGCATCAGTGATGGCAAGAGACTCCGCGCAGACAGCCAAAGATGCCATAAGTAGTACTGATGATGTGACACTCACTGATGCAGAGGCTAAAGGTCAAGCAGCCCTAGATGCAGCAGAGACATACCTTGCCAGTGCAACAGTAGCAGCAGATGCCGCAAATGAATATCTCGATGCGGCGCTTCAAGCTCAAGAAGATGCAGATGCCTCCAAGATAGCCGCTCAAAGCGCTTATGATAAAGCCGTAGCTGCAGGTGAGAACACTGATGATGAGACTATTGCGCTCAATGCCGCTACGGAAGCTCTGGAAATAGCCACTGCCGAAGTCAGCAGTGCCTCAGCTACAAAAGAGACAGCTGAGACTGAAGTAGAGAATGCGACTACATTAAAGAACGAGATACAGACACTTGATGATGTCATCGAAAGTCTCACTGACACGATCGTACAGGCCGCCAATTCTATTGCTGAGACAGCCGCAGCGACAGCCCAAGCTGAGACTGAGCAGGCTACTACTGCTGCGCAAGAGACAGTAGAAGCACAAATGGTTGCTGATGCACAAGAGAGTACTGTCGATGAACTTCTCGCTGCAGCCCAGGATGCTCAAGATGCTATCACCATCGATGATGATGTGACATTGACTGATGCAGAGAGTGCAGGAGAAGCTGCAGTCGATGCTGCTACCGACTATGTCACTGCTGCGACGACTCTGGTCACTGAAGCTGATGAAGCCGTCACTGAAGCGACTCAGGCTGTTGAGGCTGCACAGAGTGCCATTGACGCTGCTCAAGATGCTTACGGTAAAGCATTAAGTGCAAATGAGGATACCACTACCGAGACAGAAGTACTTGAGAACGCAATCGCAGTCAAAGCTGAAGCAGACAGTGCACTTGATAGCGCTAACACAGCAAAAGAGAGTGCCGATGCCCAACTGATCGATGCCAATACGACACTCACTACTGCCACCGATCTTGACGCTGCCATAGAGTCTGATACTGATGCTATAGTGTCGACCAGGCTTGACGCTGCGCAGGCAGCTTCGGATGCTGCACAAAGTGCTGCTGATACGGCCAATGCTAAAGCGCAAGCAGCAGACGATGCCGCTGCTGCTGCCGATGCTGATCCAAGTGTCGCTAATCTTGAATCTGCCGAAGCTGCACAACATGAGGCACTTTCAGCTGCTGATACTGCTAGTACGGCTGCCATCGCTGCTCAAGATGCACTTGATGCCTATACTGCTACTGCAGCTGCGGCAAACGAGACAGCTGCCGACACCTCCAGTATAGATACGGCTATCAGTGCAGCTAACACTGCTGCGTCTACAGCTACGACTGCAGCCGCTGACAGTGAAACAGTCACTGATGCTGAGATAGCTACCATGATCGCTGATGTCGAGACACTTATCGCTGCTGCTGATGCCGCGACTACTACCGCAAATGATGCTGCGACTGCTGCTGACAATGCTGCTGCTGCTGCCGATACTGACCCAAGTGTCGCTAACCTTGAAGCTGCCGAGACTGCTCAGACTACTGCGATCGATGCAGCTACTGCAGCTACGACAGCAGCCTCTGATCTATCGACTGCTAAAGACGATCTTAGTGCTGCCGCAGATGCTGCGAATGAGGATGTCTCCTCGACTATCACTGCAGCAGATACTGCGGTCAATGATGCAAATACTGCAGCTACGACTGCGACTACTGCTGTCACTGACAGTGAGACAGTCACCGATGCTGAGATCGCTACGATGGTCGCTGATGTCGAGACACTTATCACTGCGGCTGACGCTGCTACGACTGCGGCCAATGACGCTGCTACTGCTGCAGATAATGCTGCTGCAACCGCCGATGCTGATCCAAGTGTCGTTAACCTTGAAGCGGCTGAGACCGCACAAGCTACTGCTACTGATGCAGCTGCCGCTGCTACTTCGGCTGCTGCTGATCTATCGACTGCTAAAGATGATCTGATTTCCGCTGCCGATGCTGCGAATGAGGATGTCTCTGCTACTTTGACTACCGCAAACACTACGATCAGTGATGCCAACACAGCCTCGACTACAGCTACTACTTCAGCCATTGAAAGTGAAGCAGTCACCGATGCTGAGATCGCTACGATGGTCGCTGATGTCGAGTCACTGATCGATGCTGCTAATACCGCGGCTATCGCTGCGAACGACGCCGCAATCGATGCCGATGATGCTGCAGCGATTGCCGATGCTGACCCAAGTGTCGCTAACCTTGAAGCAGCTGAGACTGCACAAGCTACCGCTACTGATGCAGCCACTACTGCAACGACTGCTGCCAATGAGCTATCGACTGCTAAAGACGCTCTAAGTGCTGCTGCTGATGCGGCGAACGAAGATGTAAGTGCTACTTTGACTTCTGCAGACACTGCGATCAGTGATACAAATACAGC
>JADGEC010000058.1 GCA_016744575.1 Sulfurimonadaceae bacterium
GCTTTGATGGTTATCTTGTTTGTCTGTCCATAATATCCATTGATTCGATACCCTTCGTAAGGGGTTCGCTGAGGGGCTTGGTAGGGGTTGTTCACTGCTTGTGATGATGGTCCCTTCTCTTCCGAATGCTCATCCTCATAAACCAACTGCTGATACGCTTGCTCTAGTATCTCATGCCCTTCGACACTTCCACCTTTAGGATAGAGATTGTAAAAAGCATCATCGATTCTTTTTTCGGCTTCGATTGGCAACATGTCTTTATCCATTGCCATGAATTCGACCAACTTTTTTAGCTTTTTATCCATTGATTTTTCCTCTTTTTTTGCTGATTTCTCGTGTACATTTTGATATTCCTTGTACGCCCCTTGTACAGGGACTTTGAGGCAGTTTTTCAAAAGCGTTTTTCACATACACTTAACTGAGAGACGCCTATTTATAAAGGTGTCTGCTTTGCGTGTAGCCATCTCTATTAGAGTCGTTGTCTCATCATCTTTTGAGCTATGCCAAAATCGACGGACAAAGCTAAACTCTATTCGCGTCACGTCATACGCCAAAGCGTTCTTTTCTCGCTTATCATAGGCCAGCACTTTTGTGTAAGTCGGCTTCTTGGGTTGATAATAGAGAGTCGTGTCCTCAAATGTAGATGCTCCGTGCTTCTTGCATAGCGTCCTATGAGTCCGACTATTGGTAAAGCCTTTCCACTTTTGCCCGATGAGGTCGATACTTCTATCAAAGCGCATCATCCGTACTGGCTCTTTCCATACGGCCATGAACTCTTCGAGTGTGGCCTGTTGCTGTATAGCCGTATCACTTGGCGCATAACTATCTTGCTGTAAGGCTCGTAGGCCGTGAAACTCAAGTTGTAGTCCCTTAGAATTGCCATAACGCAGTATTGGGATAGACACACCCCTGTGAGTGTGAAGCAATGCCACAAACACGGCACTTGTCGGCAATGGTCTTCTGTAGACTTGATACCATAGACGTTTATCTTCTTTTGTCGGTCGGACGGGTAAAGATTTCATAACTTGAAGTACAGCACCCATCAACTTAGCCACTCTTTCGGCTGTTCGTAAAGTATTGCCCTGGACTTGCAAGACAACACTATCAATGCCAGTCTTTTGCAGCATGTTATAAGCGCGTTATGTGCTATAATCTTCATGTCTTTTTTAAGCAACATCGCCGCGCTTCTCCACTATGCGGCTTCATCTAAAAAACGTAATACCTTCTCAGTACCGAAATACCTTAAAAGCTCATTGGCACGTTTTATATTATCTTCGTCACGCTCGATGATATATGGTTTATAGTGGGAATGTTTCGATTCTGCTTTTGCATTCTCTATAAAAGCCAGTCCTCTATTTTTAAGGTCGTTCTTCACATTCTCGATGCGTGAAGTCAAATAGACTACGCTGTCGCTAAACCGTCGAACATCTACCTCGTTGAGGAGGTCTTTTAAGACCAGATAGTGTGAGACAAAGGCGGGTTTCCTCATGCTGCGCTACCTACTGCTTCAGCTACGAATCTTTCCAGCTCTGCCCGTGTGATGATTGTTACGCGCTCGCTTAGTTTTGTTGTATTGATCTTCCCTTGCTTGATATATAGCCAGATGGTCGATAAACCCACATTTAGATACTGTGCTGCCTGTCTTGGTCGAAAATTGACCTGTTGTTGTCCTGATTCCATTTGTTGTAACCTTTAGTTAGATTACATAGCGCTATGTTGATTGATATTATTACATGTTGAAGGAGTTGAGGGAAGAGCTTGACTGAGAAAAAAAACTCAGTTATTATGGACCAAATTTTTGACGTGTTGCTCCAGACTGTCTTTAGCACATTCTAAAAGTTTTTTTATTCCCTTATCTTCTCTTTGCGCCACCTGTGAACGTGGATAATAATCACCTAAAACAATAGGTCTAAAATCTCCTATTAGATATTCTGCTATATCAGGGAAGTTTTCTTGGAAATGCCAATATAACAAGTACAATCTGTCTCGGGGTGAGAACCGTAATCTAATACCGTTATATGGTTTCCCCTCTAATATACACACTTCTTTTTTGTTTTTGACGAAAGTTGCCAGTCTCTTTTGATAGTCTTTTCTTTTCCCGCCATCTGGCAGTCGTAAATCCCAACAAACTTGTACATCGCGATAGGCTATGACTATTTGATGCATTAGAAAAACTGTGATTCTACCTTCGTAAAAAGCTTCATCATAGTTATTGATTTGTTCGACTAAACTTGACTCAACTCTTTCAGGCAATCCTGAAAAATAATTATTATCCATATCTCGTATATCTTGATATAAAGCCGGTACATATGTATCACAAAGCTTTTGTAGATACCTACACTCTTGCTCTTCATGATTTTTTCTGCTTCTTTCTTGAGAGTGACGTATAACTATTTCGTTCCGTTCTTTTTCTCTTTCAAGCCATTCGTTCAGACTTTTAATCTTATTATTCGACATTGTTTTTCACCTCATCCAAATAATCACTCCACCACTGCATAAGTTTTGCGAGGTCGTCTTTGTAGTCAGCTCTATTGTATGTAGCCCTGATCTTGTTCGGGTCTTTATGCGCTAATGCCTGTTCGATCACATCGAAAGGGATGTTATGAGTTGTAATCTCTTGATTACATATCGTGCTGAACGTTGATCTAAGACCATGTGCTACCAATTCATCCTTTGAGTAACCAAGTCGTCGAAGGGCTGAGTTAACAGTGTTCTCGCTCATGTGACGACTCTTGTACTGAGTGTTAGGGAATAGATACTCTCTGTCTCCCGAAAACATCTTTAGTTCGTCAAGTATGGTCATTACCTGAGTCGATAACGGTATGGTGTGCGCTATTTTCATTTTCATATTTCGTGCAGGGATGTTCCAGACCTTATCTGAAAAATCAATATCGCTCCATCTTGCAGATATGATACTGCCTTGTCGCTGTGCTGTGTGGATACTGAGGAGTAGGGCGTATTTCGTATACATCTCACCGCTATAATCATCTATGCCTAGTAACAGGTTTTTGATGTCTGACGGGTCTGTAATCGTCGGAGAATTTCGTACAAGGTCTTTGCGTACTGCCTTAAAGGTCTTGACTTCTAATTTTCCGACTAGTTCGGCATTGTCTAAAAGATTTTCAGAGTAGGCGTATTTCAAGACGCTGATGATGAGGTTCTTCACCCGGCCTAATGTCTCCAGCCTTTCGTCATTTTCGATCTTTTTCAATATCTTGACTACCAAGTCATAATCAAGGTCATTGATCTGTGTGTCTTGCTTCTGTGGCAGGTATTTGTAAACGTGGATCTCCAGCCTTCTCTTGGCTTTCGATGTGGTAATATCTTGTAGTCCGTTATTGTGCCGTCTCAGCTCCAAGTAACTATCAGTGATGTGCTTGATGGTAGTCTTTGGGTCTTTGTGTTTAGCCTCATCCTGCCTCTTCTGTTCATTCAAGGCTCGGTTGTGCTCGATAGGGTCTTTTCCTTCTGCAAGTAGCCGTAAAAACTCATCCATTTTCAATCGTGCTTCTGCAAGCGTTATCTTTGGATAACTGCCAAAGGTCGTCTTTTTTCGCTTACCTTCAAGTGTATAACGGAATACCCATTGCTTAGTACCATTAGTCTTAACATACACAATTAGCCCGCCACCATCGTTGAGAGTGTAGTCTCGCTCTTTTGGCTTGGCGTTCTTTATCGTGGTATCTGCAAGGTTTTTTTGGCTCATTATTGGTACCTATAAAAAAGGTCTGAGAAAAAAGGTACCGATCTAGGTACCAAATTATCTTAGACAATGGTACCTTACATTAGATTACGCTGGACTAATAGGGAGTGTGTTTTAGTGCTTGAGGCTCGTATTTATGGGCTTTATGGGAGTTTATTGGACTGTTAGGTGGTACCAGCGGCCGGACTCGAACCGGCACGCACTTGCATGCGGGGGATTTTGAATCCCCTAAGTCTACCATTCCATCACGCTGGCAAATAGAAGTCACTACTGCGACTTGTGGGCGCAATGATAATCATTTATAACTTAAAGTCCTGTGAATGTATATATGGCACTTCTAATAACCCTGTGCATCATCAGCGTTTCATACGACTTGGTGATCAAGGCAGGTCAGATGTAAGCTATCTTGTCTTACCTTACTCCCTAAAGATGTGAGGGACCTCACATCTTTTTGACGGGAGATATCGTAACTGGCTAAGGTGGCAGGAGTCTAACGATACCTCGAATGAGAAATATGCTAAACGCATATTCTCATTGAGTAAAGTCTCATCGATGTATGATACGCCCTTCGGGAGGCCAAATAAGGTGCAAGCTATCGTACCAAGCTCTTTCGAGTTACCTACGGGTAGTCCTACAAGACCTTAAAGCATAATCTCACACCTTCTTTATCCTCTGATGATACACAGGGCTATTAGAGGTGCCCTATACTGAGATGGCTCTAAACAAAAACAGAGGATTGACGATGTAGTAGGTAATGGAACCTTAATTGCTTTTTGATTGAGTAATAAGAGGTTCGTCTACTAACGGAGGTGTCTCGTGAGAGTGACTACCAGCATGTATTATAGAGATATGCAGGCGCAGAACAGTAAGACTGCTAAAGCACTTTTTGATGTCAACAGGCAGATCTCTTCAGGTTCGAAGATACAGTATGCCCATGAAGACGCCGGCATGTTCATCAAGACAGTACGGTTAGATAATGAGATAGCTATGCTTGAACAGGTAAAGCAGAGTTCCAACAGTGGATTGAAGTTCAGTACCAATACCGATACGACCATGAACGAGTTCACCACCACATTGGAGTCCTTTAAGGTCAAACTGATCCAAGGAGCCAACAGTGGGGCGAGTTCGCCTACAAGCCGAAATGCTTTAGCTGAGGAGCTAGATAGCCTGCGCGAGCACCTCTCTAACCTTTCAAACACCTCGATCAATGGACAGTATCTCTTTTCCGGTACAGCAAGTTCTACAAAGCCTATAGATGAGAATGGGGTCTATCAGGGCAATGATGGTGATATGTCGGCATTCTTTGGTGATCAGCTACAGCAGAAGTACAATATTAGTGGAGCCGATCTTTTTCTTGGAGAGGAGTCGAGTACGAAGCGCGAGATCACGACAAATATAGCACTGACAGATCTTGATGGTAAGTTCCTGACCTCCTCAGATACTATTCTGGACCTGATGGATGGGAACTCTGGTACGCAGAACTTCTATGTTCGTGGGATGACCCATGATGGTGATGCCATTAAGAAGAGGGTAGTACTCAACGATGGTGATACTATCAATGACCTTCTCGGAGTCATAGAGAACACATTCGGGGCAGGGAAGGTCGATGTCACTCTCGATCAGAGTGGACAGATACGGATAGCGGACAAGCTTGATGGCTCAAGTAAACTGGACTTTCATATCGTGGGTAATACTGGCACGACCGTAGACGATCTTGATGACCTTGGCACTCTTGGTGAACCAGTAAAAGCGTTTATAAAAAGTGGGCTTAACTCTCCAGCTACTATAGCTGCACCGGAAGAAGCGGTCTATGACCGTACCGGTTTCACCCAAGATGGTGCACTCTTGACATCGAACATCCCACAGATAGTCAAATCAGATAACAGTTTCGCCACAGATGCTACGAAGCTCTCTGAAGTCTTCTCTTCGATGAACGCAGATTTTCATCTAGAAGGGGTGCAAAGAGATGGTCTGACAGCTTATGCGATAGATATAGACTTTGGTGCAGACCCGGCAGTGGACCCTGTGACAGTCGATCTTGGCGGCGGTGTGACCTATCAGGTGGCAGATGGCCGTGGAAACGCGACAGTCGCAAACGATATGACTTATCGTCAGTTGATGGACGTCATCAACATGGCGGTCAATGCAGAAGTCCCAACTGATCTTGGGGATGATTACGCGTTGTCTGTCAAGACAGCAGACCGAGTGTCTGAGGTGGCACTCTCACATGATGGCCGGATCGTCTTTGAAGAGAAGCGTGATCCTATCTCATCTGCTTCGATTGCTATTTATGACAACAATAGTGAGGATTTTTCCAACAATGATGGCCCTGTTGCCTTGTTTAATGCCAATAATGCTCTGACACTGCGTGATCCAAAAACAGATTTCTTTGCCCGTATCGATGAAGCCATCCAATCAGTTCGAGAGGGAAAAGAGTATGCTGATGCCAATAGTGGTGAACCACGCTCAGGAGGTATGCAGTCTGGGATACAGATGATCGACGATCTCTTGGACCATGTAGTGCGCCAACATACGAAAGCAGGTGGACAGTCTCAAGCACTCCAGACTGCGAATGAGCGTAATGAGACATTAATATTAAGTAGTATGACATTGCGCTCAGAGACAATAGACACGGATATAGCCGAGTCGGCGTTACGCCTGCAGCAGCTTTCACTCAATTATGAGGCAATGCTTTCTACTGTGAGCCGTATTACAGGGCTTACACTCGTCAATTATCTCTAAAAGGCAATATAAATTAACAGTTTTGCGCCTTTTCGCTATACTCACACAATTAGATCCATATTATGTGACAGAAGGTGTTAAAAGAGCGCCTGCAGTCACAGTCACAGGGGCTTTAGATGCCTTTTATTCAGGCGTTTTTGAGTGCGCATGATTGCTTCAGATATCATACTCACAAAGATATCCGATCCTCGTCGGTCCTGTGATATCTTTTGTGCATGATGGAGAAGATCGGATCTTTGAGAAGATAAAGAAGGATATACCATTTTAAGAGACTCTCTTTTTATATTACTGTTGGGTATCATGATCTACTTTGGCCTGGCTACGATCATAGGCGATGCAGGCTCGATCGGGAAGATCGGCTCGATCTTCTCTACAGAGAACAAAGGCTTTTTCGGCTACTTCGCCTATGTCTACCTGCTGGCATTGCTCATACCTCTTTATTTTTGGTACCGTGTCCCCGGTATCACGGCTCGTAGGTCAGAACTGACTATCGCTTACATACTGCTCTTCTTCTCACTGCTTATCCTTCAGGGAATCCTTGTCAACAACACTCTTAGGGGAAGTATAGGCAGCAGTTTTGTAGATTTTGTCGTACCTTTCATAGGTCTGTTTGGGGTCTGGGTCTTTTGGGTCATGACGACCTCTGTCTCAAGTATCATCATCCTTGACAAGACAGTCGCAGAACTTTTCGGTTCTCTAAAAGAGCTGATAGGCTCCATAGAGTTCCCACGCAGAAACAACTATGATGATGAGCCAGAACCGCAGAGATATATCAAGCGTACTGAAGAGCAGGATATGGATGCTTATGATATGCCCTCATATGAGCGTCATCCGGTCCATCATAAACACGAAGAGAAAGCCGATGGTCTTTTTGATAAGCCTGTGATCGAAGCTGTTGTAGATCCGGTTGTTGAAGAGGTAGCCACATCTGCTGAGCAAGTGCCTCTGCTTGAGCATGAAGAGCCTCTGCCAGTCGCTCCTAAAGCGAAAAAGACAGAACAGAAGAACCATACCGTTATCGTCGAGGAGCTCGAAGAGAACAAAAAACTGCTTGAACAGATAGATAAGGGAAAGACGAGCAAACCCAAAAACTTCAAGTTGCCTCCTACCGATTTTCTGCAAAAGTCGCCAAAGACCAAGAACAGTGTCGATGAGGCTGAACTTGATGATAAGATACGTGATCTTATAGCTAAACTGGCACATTTCAAGATAGATGGTGACGTGGTAAG
The DNA here is from genome assembly GCA_016744575.1 of Sulfurimonadaceae bacterium. GTDB lineage: Bacteria > Campylobacterota > Campylobacteria > Campylobacterales > Sulfurimonadaceae > BB26. The sequence goes on from JADGEC010000058.1 coordinate 7,675, forward strand.
GACTTATGCCGGTCCTGTTGTATCTACTTTTGAGTTCAAGCCTGCTGCTAATATCAAAGTCTCGAAGATCTTGAACCTTCAAGATGACCTGGCAATGGCACTTAGAGCACAGACTATCCGTATCCAAGCGCCGATCCCGGGTAAGGATGTAGTCGGTATAGAGATCCCAAACAAGAAAGTAGAGACGATCTATCTGCGTGAGATCTTGGAGAGTAAGCTCTTTAAAGAGGCATCATCGCCGCTGACGATCGTCCTGGGTAAGGATATTGTCGGTAAACCTTTCATCACTGACCTGAAAAAGCTGCCTCACCTGCTTATCGCGGGGACGACAGGAAGTGGTAAGAGTGTCGGTATCAATGCAATGATCTTAAGTCTGCTCTATAAGAACTCTCCTGATCAATTGAAACTGATGATGATAGACCCGAAGATGCTGGAATTCTCAATTTATAATGATATCCCGCATCTACTGACCCCAGTCATCACAAAAGCTAAACAGGCTGTCGCGGCACTCAACAACATGGTCACAGAGATGGAGCGTCGTTACCTACTGATGAGTGAGTCTCGAACGAAGAACATCGAGAACTATAATGATAAGATAGTCAAGAGCGGCGGTAAGCCATTTCCTTATATCGTAGTGATCATCGATGAACTTGCTGACTTGATGATGACAAGTGGTAAAGATGTAGAGCACTCTATTGCCAGACTGGCTCAGATGGCGCGGGCATCAGGGATCCACCTCGTCGTCGCGACACAGCGGCCATCAGTAGATGTCGTGACCGGACTTATCAAAGCGAACCTTCCTTCACGTATCAGTTACCGTGTTGGACAGCGTATAGATAGTAAGATCATCCTCGATCAGCAGGGAGCAGAGTCTCTACTGGGTCGTGGAGATATGCTTTTTACACCTCCTGGGATGACAGGACTCATTCGTCTGCATGCACCTTGGAGTACCGAAGACGAGATAGAGCGTATCGTAGAGTTCATAAAGTCTCAGCGTGAAGCAGATTATGACAACTCCTTCTTGCTTCAAGAGGGGACTGCTTCAAAAGATGGTGAGACTACTGTATCTGATGATGATATCGATCCGCTTTATGAGGATGCGAAGAGTATTGTCTTGATGGATCACAAGACCTCCATCAGTTATCTGCAGCGTAGACTGCAAATAGGTTACAACCGTTCGGCACGTATCATCGAACAGCTGCAGTTACGGGGCGTGCTATCTGAGCCCAATGCCAAAGGCAATCGCGAGATCATCGGCGAGTGATGGTACGCCCGCTGTTACGATTTGTCTCCTATCGCAACTATTTCACCTTGACCGTCGAGAACCTTGCTCAGTTGAGTGTGGCGCAGATACAGCAACTTGAGAAGTTCGCATCCGATAGACGGGCTAGACTCGACTTTAATACAGCGAGGATGCGTATCGCCAAACGGATCACCTTTCATGACATCAACCAGCTACTGGCACTTAGCGGCATCAAAGCAGATACCATCGAGTCTGAGATAAAGCGTAAGAAAGAGAAATCTACGGTCGACCCCATCATCGGTTTTGGCAAACATCGGGGCATGCACTATTCGGAGATACCGGTCGAGTATCTTCTTTGGTTGAAGAAGAACTATCAGGGTCATGAACGCGCTGCGTTAGACCATGAGTTGATGAATCGATCACTCTAAGTATCTCTGTAAAGACTCGACTGTTACTTTCCTATACACCAATATGCAAACTTTTGATTTTAACGGGTAGTATTGTAACAGTCTAAAAATTCTACACTGTTTCTTTGGCTATAATCACTCAAATTCAAACCCAGGAGTCAATATGGCTTTTCTCGAAGATTATAAAGCACACGTAGCTGAGCGCGAAACACTTGGCGTTCCACCACTTCCACTTTCTGCAGAGCAGACGGCTGAACTGATCGAACTGATCAAGGCAGACTGTACAGATGAGTTGTTAGACCTTCTTACAAATCGTGTAGCACCTGGTGTTGATGATTCGGCATATGTCAAAGCAGCTTTTTTAAACGATCTTGCAGCTGAGAACCATACTGTTGCAGCTATCGCTCCTGAGAAAGCAGTCGAGATGCTGGGTATGATGCTTGGTGGTTACAATGTCAAGCCAATGATCGATGCACTCTCTTCTAATAGCGCTGCTGTGGTAGCTGCTGCAGTAGCTGCACTCAACAAGACACTACTTGTCTATGACGCGTTTAACGATGTCGAAGAGCTTCATAAAGCCGGTAATGCTGCTGCGACTGAAGTGATGACTTCATGGGCCAATGCTGAGTGGTTCACAAACAAGCCTGCTCTCGCTGAAGAGATCACAGTCACTGTCTATAAAGTCCCAGGTGAGACTAATACAGATGACCTTTCTCCAGCATCTGAAGCATTCACACGTTCAGATATCCCAGTCCATGCAAACTCTTTCTTGATCAATAAGATGGAGGATCCATTAGAGACTATCGAAGAACTTAAGAAAAAAGGTCATCCACTGACTTACGTCGGTGATGTCGTCGGTACAGGTTCATCTCGTAAATCAGGTGTCAACTCTGTTCAATGGCATATGGGTGTAGATATCCCAGGTGTTCCTAACAAGCGTACTGGTGGTGTTGTCCTTGGTGGTATCATCGCTCCGATCTTCTTCGCTACTTGTGAAGACTCAGGCGCACTTCCATTAGAGCTTGATGTCTCTGGTCTGGAGACTGGTGATGTCGTCACTATCTACCCTTACAAAGGTGAGGCGCATAAAGATGGTGCATGTCTCTCAACTTTCAAACTAAACCCGAACACGATCACTGATGAAGTACGTGCCGGCGGACGTATTCCATTGATCATCGGTCGTGGTCTTACTTCTAAAGCACGTAGTGTCCTTGGTCTTGGTGCATCTGAGGCGTTCTTGACTGCTGAGCAGCCTGCTGATACCGGTAAAGGCTTTACACTTGCACAAAAGATGGTCGGTAAAGCTTCTGGTCTTGCTGGTGTCCGTCCAGGTATGTATGTAGAGCCTGAGATGTCGACTGTCGGTTCTCAAGATACGACTGGTCCGATGACTCGTGATGAGATCAAAGAACTTGCAGCACTTGGTTTCAATGCTGACTTGGTCATGCAGTCTTTCTGTCATACAGCGGCATATCCAAAGCCATCTGATGTCGTGATGCACCATAAGCTCCCTGATTTTATCTCTAACCGTTCAGGTGTCGCTCTTCGTCCTGGTGATGGTGTCATCCACTCATGGTTGAACCGTATGGTCCTACCAGATACTGTCGGTACTGGTGCGGATAGTCATACACGTTTCCCTCTTGGTATCTCTTTCCCTGGTGGATCAGGTGTCGTCGCATTTGCCGGTGTAACAGGTTCTATGCCACTTACGATGCCAGAGTCTGTACTTGTACGTTTCTCAGGTGAGATGCAGCCGGGTATCACACTACGTGACCTTGTAAACGCTATTCCTTATGTGGCTATCCAAGAAGGTCACTTGACAGTTCCTAAAGCTGGAAAGAAAAATATCTTCGCTGGTCGTATCTTAGAGATCGAAGGACTTCCTGATCTTAAAGCTGAGCAAGCGTTTGAGTTATCTGATGCTTCTGCTGAGCGTTCTGCTGCGGCATGTACAGTTCTTCTGAACACTGCGCCGATCGAAGAGTACCTGAAGTCAAACGTAGTACTTCTTGAGTCTATGATCTCAGATGGTTATGAGGACAAGCGTACTATCCAGCGTCGTGTCGACAAGATGAAAGCGTGGTTGGCTGACCCATCACTTATGCAGCCGGATGCTGACGCAGAGTATGCAGCAGTGATCGATATCGACCTTAGTACTATCACTGAGCCTATCCTTGCTTGTCCAAATGATCCGGATAACGTCAAGCTTCTTAGCGAAGTAGCTGGTACACAGATCGATGAAGTGTTCCTTGGTTCTTGTATGACTAACATCGGTCACTACCGTGCGGCTGGTGAAGTCATGCGTGGAGAGAGTGCTGTAGCTGTTGAGAAGTTCTGGATCGTCCCACCAACGCGTATGGATGAGCAGCAACTGATCAACGAAGGTTACTATGATGTCTATAAAGCTATCGAAGCACATACTGAGGTCCCTGGATGTTCACTATGTATGGGTAACCAGGCAAGTGCACGTGTAGGCTCGACTGTCTTCTCTACATCAACACGTAACTTTGACAACCGTCTTGGTAAAGGTACTCAGGTCTATCTTGGTTCTGCAGAACTTGCAGCAGTATGTGCTAAGCTTGGTCGTATCCCGACTCCAGAAGAGTACATGAACATCGTCCCAGGAAAGATCGAAGGTAAAGAAGAAGATATCTATAAATACCTTAACTTCAACGAGATCGAAGGCTATCACCTAGAAGAGCGTAAAGCAGCTGAAGAGAAGTACGACGTTACTATCAAGCCTGTTTAAAAACTCTGTTATCTTACTTATCCTCTCTTAGAGGGTAGGTCCTCTGGTCGTTCTCTTATACTTATTTTTTAGTGTGTGAAAGAGATGGCCTTACATCTGTGTTATGACAGTATCTTTTCTTCTGCACCCCTTTATCCTTTAATAACTTTGTTAGTATAATATTAATATTTCCCTCTATTAGCCGATATTTAACTATAACAACTCTTGGTCTTTTAGAGAGACTCATGGTAAGGATCTCAATGACACTGTTATATCTGTTAGACCATACGGACGAACTCTCTGTGACATTCTCGCGTTTTTTTGATGAGATCATCACTATTAGTGAACCCGTGTCAGAACCTTTGATCGCAGTAGATGATATCTGCTGTATGGTCATCGACCTTGCAGAGAGTCAGAGTATGCAAAAGGTCATAAAATACAGAGACCTTTACAGGGATGTCCCTATGCTTGTCGTCACCCATAAAGGGATCGATATGCAGGCATCTGTACGTATAGGAGTAGATGGTTTTATCTTGTACCCTTATGATGAGGATCAGATAGCTCGACTGATGGCTAAGTTCCGTTATGCGAAAGACCGTAAAGATGTCTATGAGGAGAAGGCTCGTAGCAACCGTGACCATATCACTTCATTGCTCAATGCCGATTCACTTTTTCAGAAGATAAAGGGTGGTGAGGACAATGCCTTGTTATTGATCAATATCGATAACTTTGATATGATCAATACCCTATATGGGATGGATATGGGTGATAAAGTATTAGCAAAGGCCGCTGGATATCTGCATAAGATGGTACCAGAGAACAGTAGTCTGCATCGACTCGATGCAGATGAGTTCGTCTTTTTACTTAGTGCTGATAAAGATGGTCAGGCCGGAGTGCTCTCCAAGCAGATAAAATCTTTCTTTGAACTGACTCATTTCAAGATAGATGATATTGACTTCAACCTCAGGGTATCGATCGGGATCGCATCAGGATCAGCTATCTCTATGTTCCATCATGCGAAGATAGCACTAAAAGAGGCAAAAGATAGTGGAAAGAACACTATTGTCCGGTTTCGAGAGAACTCTCCGTTTCTAAAAAAACAGCGTGAGACACTTTATTGGGTCGATGAAGTGAAGTCTGCATTGGAGGAGGGACGGATCCGTGCTTACTATCAGCCTATCTATGACAATCACTCCGGGAAAGTCCTTAAGTATGAGGCGCTGTGTCGACTTGAAGCCAGTGACAAGCAGATCTATCCACCTGAACGTTTCATCTATGCGGCAAGGCTTGGGGGATTGATGACGAACCTGACAAGAGCGATGATAGATAATGCGTTTAAGCGTTTTAGTGAGAACAGTTATGAGTTTTCTATCAATGTGACCCGTGAGGATCTTAATGAACGCTACATACTCTCTTTTTTGAAAAGAAAATGCTACCTTTATAACATCGCACCTTCACGTGTCTTTATCGAAGTGATGGATGAGATTAGTCTTGACCTGATGAGTAGTTATCTTGAACAGCTTCAGGCACTTTCTGAGCATGGCTTTAAACTGGCTATCGATGATTTTGGGACGGAGAGTTCCAATTATAGTACGTTATTGGATCTTAAAGCAGATTACCTGAAGATCGATGGTCGTTTTGTCCAGAACATCGACCAGGATGAGAATACGCAGCTCATCGTAGAAAGTATTGTCGAGTTTGCTAAAAAGATAGGAGCGAGCACTATCGCCGAGTATGTCAACTCTCCCTCAGTCTTCAAGAAGATACGTGAACTCGGCGTCGATCATGCCCAGGGATACTATATTGGTAAGGCACAACCCTACCTGATCGATGAGCAGGAGATAGCTTGAACTATGCATTTTTTGGATAAGATAATCAACGATATATACACAGATACTTCTCGATGTGACTGCTTTGGTACAGTCCTCAGGGGTATCCACAAAGGTATGAGAAGATAAATGGCTGAACTACAGGACCTATTACCCTTCACAAAAAAACTTTCTCTCCTGTATATAGACAGAGATGTGCAGACAAGAACACCCATATGCACAGCACTTAGTAAGATCTTTAGTCTCGTAGATGAAGCGGTGGATGGTTATGAGGGGTTGAATTACTATAAGATCAATCAGCATGATATCATCATCATGGATAGTCAACTGCCCAATATGACTGGATTGCAGCTTATAAAGAACATTAAGACTTTCAAACCTGACCAGCATATCATCTACCTCTCAGGTGAGCCTCTTGCAGGACCTGAGCTTATCGATCTGATAAACAGTGGTATCAACGGCTATGTCGTCAAACCATTTGATCTCTCCATCCTTCTAGACTCTATGCAGTCAAGTTCATCCGTCATGTATAAACAGATGCAGTTGAAAAATGAACTGACACGGGTCAAGACACTTAAGCAGCAGCAGGACCGTGTACTTGATGATGCTCAGACTAAAGAGAAAAAACTCCGTGATGATCTGCTGTATGAACGAAAACGGCTTGGTCGCCTTATGCGGGCGCAAAATGAGCTTGAGAAGAGTGTCGATACTTATCAAGAGCAGTTGGGAACCGTACGAAATATCAATGAACTCACCGGTGCAGCAAGTAAATATGCTCTGCAGGAAGCACTCAAAAAAGAGGTGGAGAAGGCACTGATCTATCTGAACATAGACAACTTTGATCATATCAACACTGTCTATGGCATGGGGCAGGGTAACAAGGTCCTGCTTAAAACGGTCAAGCGTCTGGCAACATACCTACCACATAACGGGACTCTCTACCATATCACGGCTGATGAGTTCGTGATCTTACTTGAAAGACCAGTCGAAGCGCAAGAGCATGTGTTGGCGGGGCAGATACAGGCTCTCTTCCAGGAGGCTCCGCTGGAGACAGACGGCGGTGTCTATAATATCACTTTTTCTATAGGGATCGACAAAGGGGCAGGGATGAACCTGTTTGTCCATGCCAAGACAGCGTCTAAGGAGGCGAAAGCATATGGCGGAGGATGCGTGCGATATTACCGTGATGATTCCGAATTTATCGTCATGCAGCGCCAGAACCTCTACTGGCTTCGTCTTGTACGTGAGGCTATTGCTGAGGATAAACTATTTCCCTATTATCAGCCGATCATCAATAATGTCGACAGCTCTGTCCAACATTATGAGGTATTGAGTCGTTTAGAGGATAAGAATGGGGAACTTATCAGTGCTGAGCACTTTATCGGTATTGCTATTGAAGCAGGTCTGAGTACGCAGATCTCACGCATCGTCATCGACAGGGCATTTAAACATTTTAGTCAAAACAGCTATAGCTTCTCTATCAATATCAACCGCTATGATCTTGCAGAGGAGTATCTTGAGGAGTTCTTGCTCTATAAGTGTGCCCGTTACGATCTGGCACCTGAACGGGTCTATCTGGAACTTATCCAGGATGTGCAAATGCATAACTCACCTCATATGATAGAGCAGATCAAACGGCTTCGTGACGCAGGGTTTCATATTGCAGTCGATGATTTTGGTATAGAACACTCTATGCTGAGCCGGATGCTTCAGGTCCAAGCAGACTTCATCAAGATCGATAGTACCTTCATCGAAGACCTGCTTGATAACAAGTTTCATCGGATGGTCGTAGAGAACATCGTCGAGTTTGCTAAAAAGAGTGGGATCAAGACTGTCGCAGAGAATGTTGATAGTGAGGAGCTTTACCGGCTTGTACATGACCTCGGTGTTGATTATTCACAGGGTTTTTATATAGGACGACCGCATCCTACTGCAGGTCCCAAGGCTCGAAAGTAGTCATCGACTCTAGGGTCTAATAGTAAGACACCAAACGAATAAATACCCCTCTTACGCTTTCATCCTATCATGCTCCCGGGGCTCTAGCGGCTGACTTCTCTTCAACGTTAATGGCTCTCAAAAGATGCCTGGAAAGACTACTGACTCTTTATGATGTCGTATGACTTGGGTATGTTGACGGTAAACTTCTTGTCGTCGATCATCTTGTTTTGTTGTGGGTCACTGAAACTCAGTATGACACTGTTCTCAAAAGGGTCAAGGTACTCAATACTTTGGATGATACCATTCTCTAGTCTGATGGTAAAGACCTGATCAGCATAGTCCGCTTCATACGTCTCTTCGCCAACAAGTCTTGCTGAGGCTATAAGTGCGAAAAAATCTATGTCATTATTGATCTTCTTGATGATCGCCTGCTCGAGATCGGGTTCTATGACGATGACTCGATGGCCTCTGATATAGACATCTTTCTCTATAGGTTCACTGTATCTCCAAAGTGCTTTATCCGGACGTTTCGCCCATACATGGCCGCGGTAGATGATGCTCTTGTTCTGGTCATCGATGATACGTTGTTCAAAAGGTCCGGAAAAACTGTAGATCGATTTTGAGAAGCCCAGTAGTGCGGGGACAAGCGCAAGTAGAAGCAAAAGATAACGCATGAGGATCCTGATGATGAGATAGGCCCGATTATAGCAGAAAAAAGGAAATATCATCGATCAATATTATATGATATGTGATTCCATGCATCTGCTTTAGCCGATCCATATATAAGCTATGATAGAATCCAGCGACTTTTAAAACAAGGCAGATAATGCTACAGACACTTGTCGGTAAGATGTTCGGGACGAAAAATGATCGCGAACTGAAGAAATATTATAACAGCGTCATTCGGATCAATGATCTTGAGAAGAAGTATGAGCCGATGAGTGATGATGAGCTCAAAGCGACTTTTGAAGAGCTCAAGAGTACGGTCAAAAGCGGTAAAAAAACGCTTGATGATGCACTTGAAGACTCATTTGCGATCACACGAGAAGCCAGTAAACGTGTTCTGGGCCTACGCCACTTCAATGTACAGCTCGTTGGTGGTATGGTCTTACATGAGGGCCGTATCGCAGAGATGAAGACAGGTGAGGGTAAGACGCTTGTCGCGACGCTTCCTATCGCACTTAATGCGATGCTTGGAAAGGGTGTTCACCTTGTGACGGTCAATGACTACCTTGCCAAACGTGATGGTGAGGATATGGGTAGACTTTATAGCTTCTTGGGCTATGAGACCGGAGTCGTGCTTGATGGGATGTATGACCATGAAGAGAAACGTCGACAGTACAGTGCCGATATCACTTACGGGACGAACAACGAGTTCGGCTTTGACTACCTGCGTGACAACATGAGCTACTCTAATGAACAGATGGTCCAGCAGGGTAGACACCACTTCGTCATCGTCGATGAAGTGGACTCGATCCTCGTCGATGAGGCCAGAACGCCTCTTATCATCTCCGGACCGACTAATCGGCAGCAAGACCACTATGCCAAAGCAGATGAAGTGGCCAAGACACTTGAGAAAGAGACGCACTTCACTGTCGATGAGAAAGATAAGGTCGTGCTCATCACGGAAGAGGGAATAGCGGAAGCTGAAAAGCTTTTTGATGTCGACAACCTCTATAGTGTGGAGAACGCGGCACTCTCTCATCACCTTGACCAAGCACTGAAATCGAACTATCTTTTCGTAGCCGATGTCGATTATGTCGTCAAAGATGGTGAGGTAGTCATCGTCGATGAGTTTACCGGCCGCCTCAGTGAAGGACGCCGCTTCTCAGAGGGTCTACATCAGGCACTTGAGGCTAAAGAGCGTGTGGAGATCAAAGAAGAGACTCAGACTCTCGCTGACATCACTTTTCAGAACTACTTCCGTATGTATGAGAAACTTGCCGGTATGACTGGTACTGCGCAGACTGAAGCGACAGAGTTCTCACAGATATATGCACTCGATGTCATCTCTATCCCACCAAATGTCCATATCATCCGTAAAGACCTTAATGACCTTATCTATAAGACCGAAGAAGAGAAGTTTTCTGCGTCGATCAAAAAGATCAAAGAGCTTCAGGTCACTGGTCAGCCAGTCCTTGTCGGTACGGCATCTATTGAGAAGTCCGAACTACTGCATCAACTGCTTAAGAAAGAGAAGATCCCGCATACTGTCTTGAACGCAAAGAACCATGAGCATGAAGGTGAGATCATTCAGCATGCTGGAGAGAAGGGTGCTATCACCATTGCTACAAACATGGCTGGACGTGGTGTCGATATCAAAGTAAGTGATGAGATCAAAGCCCTTGGTGGGCTCAGCATCATCGGTACGGAGCGTCATGAGAACCGTCGTATCGATAATCAGCTTCGTGGACGTTCTGGACGTCAGGGTGATCCGGGAGAGACACAGTTTTACCTGAGTCTTGAAGATGGCTTACTTCGTATCTTCGGTTCTGACAAGATCAAGAGCATCATGGAACGCCTTGGCGTAGAAGATGGTGAATATATCGAGTCGAAGATGGTGACACGTGCTGTCGAGAAAGCACAGAAAAAGGTCGAAAACCTTCACTTTGAAGGTCGAAAACAGATCGTCGAGTATGATGATGTCGCTAATGAGCAGCGCAAGATCGTCTATAAGTTTAGAAATGAACTCTTAAGCCCAGGCTATGCTATCGATGAGAAGATAGACCTTATCCGCAGCGAGTATCTTATGAACACGATGCTGACGTCTGAGATCTTTGATGGCGTAGCCCGTGAGGACTTCGACCTTGATCGTCTTGCACGGATGCTTAAAGAGGAGATGAACTTCGAGGTCGATCTTGAAGCCCTTGGAAAGTTGGAGTTCGATGAGTTGCATGAGAAGCTGGAAAAAGATCTCAAAGCAAGTTATGATGAGAAGATGGGTGTACTTGACGAGAAACTCAGAAAAGACATTCAGGGTGAGATCTATCTTAAGACCTTAGATAACGCATGGCGTGATCACCTCTACCAGATGGATACGATGAAGACAGGTATCCGTCTACGGGCCTATAATCAGAAAGACCCACTTGTCGAGTATAAGAAAGAGAGCTACAACCTCTTTTCTGAACTAGTCGAGACTATCAAATACGATACCATCAAGACACTGCATATCATCCAGTTCAAGATGCAGGCGGCAGAAGAAGAAGCTCAGGCCTTTGCTGAGAAGATGGAGGCTGAGAAGCGCATGCAGGAAGCTCAGATGCAACTTAACTTGCAAGCAGAAAGAGAAGAGGTCGCTGAGAAGAAAGTGGCGAGAAACGATCCTTGTCCATGTGGAAGCGGTAAGAAGTATAAACATTGCTGTGGTAAAAGCGGTCCTAAAAAAGGAGCCTTCGCTTCGTGAGTCAAGCGATAGTACCCTATCTTGTCAAGCGCTTTCTGCGTTTTGATAAAGAGCAACCCTTCATCTTCCTCTCTGCACTACTGGCATTTTTAGGCATCATGCTTGGTGTCATGGTCCTTATTATAGCGATGGCATTGATGAACGGTTTTGATAACGAGTTCAAGAAAAAGCTGACGGTGATGAACTACCCTATAACCGTCCTTCCCCGATTTTATGGCAGTGTCAACAGTGAACTGCTGTTCGATCTGCGTAGTGATTTCCCTAAACTTCGTTTCAGCCCATATATCTCTTCCGCCGTGATAGCCAGAAAGAGCTCGAGACTTGAAGGTGGTTATCTCTTTGGAGTCAACTTCGAAGATGAGATCGAAGTCAATGATGTCTTGAAAAAAGGACTTGATGGTAAGGTACCTGGGAAATATGAGGTCATCATCGGAAAGACCTTGTCCAAAGAGTTTGCCTTGATGTCTAATGAGAAACTTACCTATATCTTCACTCAGATGGAACCAGGCGGCCTTGCAGTCACTCCAAAGATAAAACGCTTTACGCATGCGGGTACGTTTGACTCAGGACTCTCTGCTTATGACAAAGCCTATAGCTATACGACGATAGAATCCCTGCATAAAGTCCTGAGAATACCAAAAGATCAGTTTGACGGTATCCATGTCTTCTCAGAGACACCGCAAGATGATATAGTCAAGATAAAAGCGATGCTTCCGACTTCAGTCAGTGCCAAAGGGTGGTGGGAAGATAACGTGAACTTCTTTGCAGCACTTGAGATGGAGAAGAAGTCACTTTTTATCGTCTTGATGCTTATCATCCTTATCGCTGCGATCAACATCATCTCCTCTTTGTTGATGACGGTAATGAACCGTCGAAGTGAGATCGCCTTGCTGATCTCACTGGGTGCTTCGGCAATAGAGATCAAAAAGGTCTTCTTATATCTTGGAGTGATCATCGGTCTGGGTGGTATTGCAGGCGGCATAGTCTTTGGACTCAGCGGTATCTGGGTGTTAGGCACCTTTGATATCATCTCCCTGCCAAAAGATGTCTACCCTACATCGACACTTCCTTTGGACCTGAACTTGACAGACTTCTTCTCCATCATCATTGGTGCCTTTGTGATAGTCCTTGCCTCCTCATACTATCCAGCTAAAAAAGCGAGTGAAGTCGATGTGCTTACGGTGTTGAGAAACGAGTAAGTGATCCTCCTGCTCGCTTCTTCAAAAAACCTTCTTCTGGATCAAATACCAAAACGTTTGTAGGTCAACGCACCTCTCGTATGGGTTGTGTTTATGAGGCAGTCCTATGCTCTTCTTCTAGAAGTCGATTTGTGATGAAAGACTTTTAATAAGCTCAGATACTTCAACCCTTCTTACTCTACTTGTGCCTTGAGCTTATTAAGACCATAAGAACAGATACCAATATGTATCTTTGTGTATTTGATTGTCTTTCTATAGCAGGTCCGGTAATCCTCCCGAAAAGTAAGCCTTTCCAAAAGTAGAGAATTCTCATATACTATGAATAGGAGTTTTCTATGAAGAGATCACGATACAGCGACAGCC